>CAJUAT010000014.1 GCA_910584525.1 uncultured Muribaculaceae bacterium
TCCCCTTTGTCAAGTATTTGCATGAACAATATCCGTTTAATTTTGTTACTCATGCCTTAACGAGCTGATTTTCAGTCGAATCAATAAATGTTAAATTCTGTTTATTTTATTGATTTTCAGCTCAATGCGAGGATGTCAGAACTGAAAATATATGAACGGAGCCACTTCTTCCGACATAAACTCGATCACGAGTTGCACCACGAGGATGAAAGCAGCCAGTTTCACAATCCATGGCGACTTTATAAACATACCCTGCATGGCCTGGGAGAGTCCTCGGGGAACGAAGTGAAATGCCACAAGGCATATCATCATGACGCACCATACCATCCTTGCCTCGAAGAACTGCGGAATCTGAGCCCAGTCGAAATTCACGAATATATTGCTTATTATAAGGACGGAGTCGGAGAAATCCTTGGCACGGAAGAATACCCATAACAAGGACACGTAAGTGAAAGTGACTGCCCAGAAGATAAGAACAGTGAACCAGTTGTCGGGTATTTTCTTCAATATCGGTTTGCACATCTTGTGAACGGCAAGACCAACGCCATGCATAGCGCCCCAGAATACAAATTTCCAGGCGGCGCCATGCCAAAGGCCGCCTATAAGCATGGTAAGGAAGTTGTTGAGGTATGTGCGGAACGTACCTTTACGGTTACCACCCAGAGGGATGTAGACATAATCTCTCAGCCAGCTTGACAGAGAGATATGCCAACGCCGCCAGAACTCTGTAAGGTTACGGCTCTGATAAGGGGAGTCGAAGTTGATGCCGAGTTTGAACCCCATGATAGCGGCGAGACCTATGGCCATATCGGAATAGCCGGAGAAGTCGCAATATATCTGCATGGTATAACCGAGCACGCCCATCAGGGTCTGCACGCCGGTGTAGAGTTCGGGATTGTTGAAGATAAGGTCGTTGTATTGAGCGATATAATCGGCGATGAGAGCTTTTTTCACAACGCCGATCATGATTAACCAGAGGCCTGCCCATATCTCCGTATCAGTAGGGCGCTCGTTTTTCTCGAGCTGAGGCAGGAAATAGTCGGCACGAACGATAGGGCCTGCCACGAGCGCCGGAAAGAAGGATAGAAAGAAGAGATAGTCGAGCCAGGTACGCGCCGGAGCTATCCTACCCTTGTAAACGTCGACAACATAGCTTATCGACTGGAATGTATAGAAAGAGATTCCTACCGGGAGGATTATGTCGAGCGGCTGGAAATTGCCTTCCACCATCTGATTCCAGTTCCAGAGGAAGAAATTGGCATATTTGAAATAGCCGAGAATGGAGAGGGATATCAGGATTGAGAGCCACATCAGAGATAGTTTCTTCCCTTTTGACCGTGAGGCGGCAATCCATCTTGAAATCGACCAGTCGACCAGCGAGGTAGCCATAAGCATCAGGAAGAACATTCCCGATGACTTATAATAGAAGTATAGCGAGAAGAGGACCACGAAAATGGTCATCTGTAGCTTGCTTCTTTTCAGCAGAGCATATAGAGGGAGGAAAACGATGAAGAGAATCCAGAAAATGCCGCTTGAGAAGAGCATTGGCGCTTTCGGATCATAAAGCAGAGTCTCGCCGAAATTATTCAACACGAGGTCACTGTTGTTGACAATAGAATCCCACATCATTAATATGAAGTTGTTTAAACTAATTTACGTACCATAATCAATATAAAAAGTTGTTAACTTTATGGCAATCTTTATCAATCTTTTGGGCGTATTTCTCCTCTCTCATCGGCACCGACCGAGAGGTCGCTGCCTCTTCGACAGAAGAAATCCATCCCAAAACCTTAATAAATCTTGCCATAAAAATTAGTTTAAACAACTTCTATAATTTCGACCGGTTACTTATTAAGTGCTTTAAGGAATATGATATGCGGGTTGGCCTTGCCGATGGAGTCGGAGGGGACATTAACCACGAAAGGATGGCTCGACTTTGGAATCCATCTCATGATGCTGTCCATCCACAAGGCTGAAGAAGCGCGTGTGGGGTGGATATGGTCGGCCTTTCTGTCAAAGTGCATACCGGCGGAACGGAAGAAGCTACCAGGCTTGCAAACCGATTCAATGACATCGTTAAGACCGGTATCCTCCTGCCAGTTAGGGGGGCCTATCCACGTGTATGGCACGGTATCAATCATTTCCAGTATTTTTCGGATATGAGGGAGACGCATCTTGGGATCCTTGAAATAAAGTTCATTGCTGCCGAGAGCTATGAATACATGCGTTGGGCGGAAACGCCGGATCATGTTGGAGAGGGTATCGCAATCAGCCCATATCTTCGTATTGCTCGAATCCCAGTTGACGGCATGAATGGAATGACCATTCTGTTTGGCATATTGGGCGAGGCGCAGGGCGAGATTATACGTCATGGAGTCGCCGAATATAAATAACGACTGAGGGAGTGAGTCGGTGACGGTAACGACTTCTTTGGCGGCGTTACGCACACTGTCGAGGGCTACGGAATCCGCCACTTCGGAAGCGACATCGGATTTCAGCAACATATCGGCTACCGGGGCCTTTTTCAGAGTGTAATCGCCGACAGTAATGTCGTCGGAGAATGCCACTACGAGCATAATGACGAGAGCGGCAGAGAGCAAGAGCCATAAACCGCTATAATTTCTAAACATCAGTTGAAGCAGATTTCAACGCTGCAGCTGCCAGTGATACCGGTCACAGGCACCGAGCACTTTGTAATACGAACCTTACCGCTGCAGACAGCAGGCCAGCGCCGCCGCAGCTCACAGGATATTTTCCGGGCCACAGTCTCGAGGAGCAGGTGCGTCTCCGACATCACATCCCTGACAATGTCGTATACATCGGCATAGGATATCGTCGACTCAAGCACATCATTGCGGAAGCCCTCGGCCGGAAAATCAAAGCTTACATTAACCTTAAAAATATTTCCTACTGTTCTTTCCTGGTCGGTCACACCGATTCTGCCGATGAACTCCAGATCATCGAGCGAAATACGAAACATGTCCATACGGCGGTGTGTCAGAACCCCGAGAGAGGAATCTTTTCGATTCTTCTGAGATGCCGACCACCTTCGAAGTCGGCATTAAGGTAAGCGTCGACATTGGCTCTTGCCGTCTCATCGGAAATGAACCGTGCGGGGAGGGTCAGGAAGTTGGCGGCATTATGACGTTTGGCGAGTTCCGCCAGTTCGGGGAGCCAGCATAATGCGGCACGTATACCCTGATGCTTGTTGAGCGTCATGCTGATACCGTTGCCCGATCCGCAGAGACCGATACCGAAGGCGCACTCCCCTTTCTCCACGGCCTCGGCAGCCGGATGAGCATAGTCAGGATAGTCGCACGACTCCTCGCTGAACGTACCGAAGTCTACCGGCTCGTAGCCCTTGCCACGCATATAGTCCATCAACATATTTTTCATTGCGTAACCGGCATGGTCACTGCAAAAAGCCACTTTTTCCATATACTTAGAAATTAATCATTAACACTAATTTTTCTGCTGTTGTGTCCTCCGGCGAGAGAGCTTGACTTAAAAGCGAATCTCACCATGAGGTAATTTAGCGGCACACAGATGGCGAGTGCCGGAAGGAGAGCGAGAGTTTTACCCACAATACCCTTGAAGATGGCCACCAACCCGGTCTGCATACCCATATTGATAAGATGACTCAGCGTGAATGCGGCCCCACGGCGGGCATTGGCCTTGCTCTTGAACGTAAATAGGCTGGAAAGGAAGAAATTCACCAAGAAGCTCAAGGCATAGCTTATCATGGTGGCGATAACGGCAGGAACGCCCACGGCATGCACGAACACCACGTATATGCCGTACTGCAGCACGGTACACAATCCGCCCACAATGGCGAAACGCAGCACCTCGGCCTTGCGTGAATTGCCGTTCAACCAGCGAAAAAGACCTGACGTCATCTTACTTCCCACGCCCCTCTGTTACTCCTCACACTCCTCGGCCAGCCGACGGTTGATACCGTAGATATATTCCAGAATCTCGTCTCTACCCCTCCCCTTCTCGGATGAGGTGACGAAAATCTGCGGAAGTTCCTCCCAATTCTGACTGAGAACCCTTTTATAAGCCTCGACGTGCTCGCCTACAGCCTTGGCGCTTATTTTGTCGGCTTTGGTGAACACTATGGCAAAGGGTACGCCATGCTCACCAAGCCAGTTGATAAACTCAAGGTCGATTTTCTGAGGTTCGTGTCTGACATCCACGAGCACAAAGAGGCAAGTGAGTTGCGCCCTGTCGAGCACATATCCGTCGATAAGTCTTTTGAGCTGTTCGCGCTGAGCCTTCCCTCTGGCGGCGTATCCATAACCGGGAAGGTCTACGAGATACCATGCGCCATCGTCCATCTGAAAATGGTTTATCAGCAAGGTCTTGCCCGGTACCTGACTGGTTTTGGCCAGTCCCTTGCGACGCGCCAGCATGTTGATCAGCGAGGACTTGCCGACATTCGACCTCCCGATGAAGGCATATTCGGGCACCTTCGTATCAGGACACCTCGACACATCGGGACTGCTTATCTCAAACTTCGGATTTCTTATTTCCATAACGATAATTATTGAGGAGGGATCACGGTATGGTGCACGAGGTTGAGGGCCTCGTCGGCATCGGCATCATTGACCACAACGGCCACAGTAGCGTCGGAAGCACCGTCGGAGACACCGAGTACCTCCATGTCCTTACGCAGAAGAGTATTGTAAAGACGAGCGCCGAGTCCTTCCATTTTTCTTATGCCCTCCTTGACCACGGCAATGATTGCGAGGCTTGATTTCTTGGAAATACCGGATACCTGGCCGTCGCCCAACTCCGGAGCGAACTCGGAGTTAAGCACTTCAAGAGCCTTGTCGGCCTCGGCAGCCGGCAACGACAACGAGAATTGGCCGTCGCACTCCGACTTGGTAATTAGGAGCACGTTCATGCCGGCGCGGGTCATTGCATTATAGCTGCGGGTGTTGATTTCAGCGACATTGGCGGCAAGTTTTCCGCTTACGGTCACAATCGCCGTATCGCGCATCAGCGACACGCCACGCACTTCCTGAGGCAGATCGGCGCCGCTGTCGGTGATTAGCGTGCCCGGAGCCGACGGATTATGAGTGTTGAGTATCCTGATAGGTATATTCTTATGGAACACAGGATATATCGTGGGAGGATAAATCACTTTTGCACCGAAAGAGCAAAGTTCCATGCTTTCCACAAACGACATTTTGGGAATCACCCTCGCCTCCTTGACTTTTCTTGGGTCGGAGGTCATGAAGCCGTCGACATCGGTCCATATTTCGAGCGAATCGGCATCGAGGGCGGCGGCGATGAGGGCGGCCGTATAATCGGAACCGCCACGGCCAAGATTGGTAATGACTCCACTCTCCTTGTCGCGAGATATGAAGCCGCCTGTGACCACATGGTTTTCAAGCGGCAGGCTGAAATTATCCTTTATCAACGAAGCCGTCAGCGAACGCTCGGCTATATTGCGGTCCATCCATCTTTCGGTCTTGATGAATTCGAGACTGTCGGCATGCCGGGCGCCGTCGATAATGGCGGCCACGATTACCGACGACATTCTTTCGCCGAAGCTCACGATTCTGTCGAGAGTACGTTGGGGAAGCTCGTTGATGAGCGATACGCCGAGGAAGAGGCCGCCCAGCTCGTCGAGCATAGGGTTAACAATATCCTTGACTCTGTCACGGTCGCCCTCGGGCACCAGCTCGTCGATAATATCTATGTGTCGTCGGCGTATTGCCAGGAGTTCGGCGTCAAGGTCGGCGCATCCGGCGGCGGCATTCTTCGCCGTGGTTATGAGTTTGTCGGTAAGGCCGCCGAGAGCAGACACCACCACCATGGCCGGCTCCTGCAAACCTTCCACTATTGTCTTGACATTCCGCAGACTCGCCACGGTACCCACAGACGTGCCCCCGAACTTGAGGACTTTCATCCTTAGAAGAGTTTAATGGAAATATATCGTTTGGGGTTCTTCTTCACGTCGAGTATCAGGCTGTCGATGTCGGCCGATACGCGGTTGAGCCGGTTATACAGCTCGGGGTCGGTGGTCAGCAGTCCGAGAGTGGAGTTCTTGTCGTTAAGCTGACGTGAGAAAGCCGAGAGGTTATTTGTGATTTCATTCACATTGTCCATGGTCGCGCTGAGCGGGAGCTGCCGCAGGTTGTACGACAGAGCCTGGAGGTTACGGCTTACCGAGTCGAGACGCGTGGTGATATTGTTGGCGTTACCCATGAACTTGGGCACATCCCTGTTGATGGTGGTCTGGAGGCCCTGAGTCACGCCATAGACGTTGGTAGTGATACCGTCGAGACGCTGAATGGCAGCCAGCAGATGCGGGTCGCCGGCCAGCGTGTTGAGATTATTGATCAGAGAGTCGACACGCGGCAGGATGGTGCCCACGGCAGGCATAATGTCCTCGGTCACGGCATCCATCATACCTTTTGACTCCTTGAGGGGTACCACATCGCCGGCAGGAATCATGCCGGGACCTTCGCCCAACTTCAGATTCACGTATGCGCCGCTCAGAAGTGTGGAACCCATTTCGGCATACGACCCCTGAGGAAGCTTCAGCTTGTCGTTGACGGCAAGCAATACCTTGATTTTACCCGGATGATCATAGTCGTAGCTTATTTCCCTGACCTGACCTACCTTGTAACCCTCGATGGTCACCGGCGACGATATCTCAAGCCCCGACACATTCTTGAACTCCACGTAATAGAAATTCGACGGGTTCAGAAGATTTATCCCCTTAAGGTAATCAATACCGAAAAAAAGTATCAAACCGGCAAGAATCACGCTTAAGCCGATCACAAACTCTTTCCTATGCTTCTTCATACTCATTTATTTTTGCCTGCCAGGGAAGTATGCTTTCTGGCGCCATTGGTTTTTACTGTGATTTTTGTTTTGCCGCCATTGTCGGTAGATACGGCGGTCTGACTGTTTCCTTTAACGATAATGCGGGTATTCCGGCTTTTATCCTTGTTTTTGTTGTTATCCTTCTGACTCTTGTTTTTGTCCTGTTTCTTATCCTGTTTTTTCGAAGGAGAGGTTGCGGACCGCGAAGCCGCTTTATTATTTTTCCTGTTTTTGGAATAATTTCCCCTACCTTCGTCGGCGGCGGCGATTTCCACAGGTTTGTCGGCAGCAGGCTTTATGGTTCTGGCGAGATTGTCGTTTTCATTCTTGACGATAATTCTCTTGTCATCGAGAGTTCTGGCGTCGCTTACGGCCTTTGCGGAAGCGGAACGACGACGGCGGCTACCGGTCTGGCTCATTCGGCGGTATTGCGAATAGCTCACGCCGTTGGACGACTGCGTCTCCTTATGTGATTTCTCTTCGCGAGGTGCTTTGTTGGTAGATGTCACGAGCACAGGCACATCCGAAGCCTGATCCTGCCGTGCCTCTACAGGCTGGGCAGTCTCGCGGGTCTGCTGCGATGAGCCCTTGCCCTTCCGACGGGCCTTTGACTGACGTGTCGGAGTGCCGTTGATTGAAGCCTTGCGTGCCAGATCCTGTTTACCGAAATCCTCTATGGCATTGAAGAGAGCCTGGGCAAGTTTTTTCTGACCGTTCTCGCTTGTGAGATAACGAGCCGACTCGGGATTGCATATAAAATCGAGTTCCACGAGCACGGAGGGCATCGACGTGGACCACAACACCCAGAATCCGGCCTGTTTGACGCCACGGTTATGACGTCCTGCTGTTCCCACCAGCTCCTGCTGCGCCGCCTTGGCAAAGCGGAGACTCTGACCGAGACTCTTCTTCTGGCTCATCTCGAAAATGATATAGCTCTCGTCCTTGTTGGGGTCAAAGCCGGAATATTTCTGCTCGTAACCATCCTCAAGCTCAATGACGGCATTCTCCCTGCGGGCAACCTTAAGATTGCTGTCGTCCTTATGAAGGCCCAATACGTATACCGATGTACCCTTGGCGCTTTTCCTTGTAGGCACATCGCGGTCGAGTGAGTTAGTATGTATCGATACGAATAGGTCACCCTTGTTTCTGTTGGCGATGTTGGCCCGCTCCTGCAGTGATACAAAAGTATCGTCGTCGCGGGTCATCACCACGTTGGTATTCTTCATCTTCGACTCGAGCATTGCAGCCAGTTTGCGGGCCACGCCGAGATTGATATCCTTCTCCCTGGCGCCGTTGTCGACAGCACCTGTGTCATGACCTCCATGGCCGGCGTCTATGATCACGGTAAACGAATCGCTCTGATTGCGGGCGGCCTCCCCGGGCACTACTCCCCCGAGACCGACGAACGCCAGCGCCATTGCAGTGAATATCTTATTGATAAATCTCATGTCAATCGAATTTTTTTCTTATGAACACGAAATCGCGTCCAAGGTATTTTTCACGCACCACAGGATTGTTGACCAGCTCCTCGCTCGTGCCCTGGAAAAGCACTTTACCCTCGAAAAGCATATAAGCCCTGTCGGTGATGCCGAGAATAGAGTCGGCCTTATGGTCGGTGATGAGCACCCCTATGTTCCTTTCCTTGAGGTGATAGACCACCGACTGAATATCTTCCACGGCTATAGGGTCGACGGCGGCGAAAGGCTCGTCGAGCATTATAAACTTCGGATTGATGGCGAGACATCTGGCGATTTCGGTACGGCGACGCTCGCCACCGGAGAGGTTGTTGCCCTTGTTGCGCCTTACCCTCTCGAGTTTGAACTCGCTGATAAGCTGTTCGAGTTTCTCGCGCTGGTACTCCTTGCTGGTGCCCGACATCTCGAGGATTGACCGTATGTTGTCTTCGACGGTAAGTGTACGGAACACGGATGCTTCCTGCGGCAGATAACCAATACCCATCTTGGCGCGTTTGTAAACGGGTAGCGACGTTATGTCGTGGCCATCGAGGAACACCTTACCCTCGTTGGGGCTTATCAGTCCTACGGTCATGTAGAAGGTGGTGGTCTTGCCGGCGCCGTTGGGACCAAGTAGACCCACAATCTCACCCTGGGTCAGCTCGATGCTCACATGATTGGCAACAGTGCGCTTTCCATATTTTTTCACAAGGTTGTCGGTACGCAGCAGCCCCGGCATGGACGTCTCCACGTCGACATCGGGCACAACGCCGTCAAGATCCCTCTCCTCAGCCTCCGTGAGACTGAGGGGAACCTCCTTGCCTTTGTTGATACGCTTATGTCCGAAACCGAATATCCTCACTTAAGCAATGAACGTATATAGTCGGTAAGTAGTTTTATAGCCACATTGTTATTGCCACCCTGGGGCACGATAAGGTCGGCATAACGCTTCGACGGCTCTATATAAAGTTCATGCATGGGTTTGAGCGTCTCCTGGTATCTGTCGATCACAATCTGTGGCGTACGGTTACGTTCAATGCAGTCGCGGTGAATCACGCGGATGAGTCGTTCGTCGGCATCGGCGTCCACAAACACCTTTACATCGAGCATATCGCGGAGTTCCTTGTCGGTGAGCACCAGGATGCCCTCAACCACCACCACTTCAGTAGGGCGCAAGGTCACGGTCTCCTTCATGCGGGAGCAGGTGATGAAATCGTAGGTAGGCATCTGGATGGTCTTGCCCTCCTTGAGCACACGCAGCTGTTGGGTGAGCAGAGTCCATTCAATGCTTGCCGGCTCGTCATAGTTCATCTTGAGCCGCTCTTCAAGGGGAATGTGGTGATTGTCCTTATAATAGCAATCCTGCGGAATCACGCTCACTTCTCCTTGGGGAAGCGACTCCATTATTTTACGGACCACCGTGGTTTTTCCCGAACCGGTGCCTCCGGCTATGCCTATCACCAACATACTGTGCCTATTTTATAAAACGCTCCGGGGCCGCGACCCCTTGATTTACTTTCCGATACATTATAACAAGCCATAATCTATGAAAACTCTATCGGTATTTTCATGCCGACATGGCCCGTTTATTCCCACAAAATTACAAAAATCCGCTCTCAACCCCAAATTTTTTTATTAACTTTGCATTGCGATAAGCGACCGGTATGGCATATCTGTACCGCGCAATAAATAAAAAAACATGTTCTATTCATCAGTAGCGTCACTCGGTAGATACTGTGTATTCATGACCCAGGTTTTCCGGATTCCCGACAAGTGGAGGGAGTTCTTCAAAAGCCTGCTCAAAGAGATATCGAAGCTCGGAGTGGATTCGATACCGCTGGTAATCATCATATCGCTGTTCATAGGAGCCGTGATATGCATCCAGATGGTACTCAATATCGTATCGCCGTTGATACCATCCTATTCCACAGGACTTGCGACACGCGAGATACTTATCCTTGAGTTTTCGAGCACGATGATGTGTCTGATACTTGCCGGCAAGGTAGGGTCGAACATATCGTCGGAAATAGGCACGATGCGGGTGACCGAGCAGATTGACGCCATGGAGATCATGGGAATAAATTCGGCCAATTTCATAGTGTTGCCGAAAATCATAGGCTTTGTGCTGTTCATCCCGATTCTGGGCATATTCTCGATGTTCTTCGGGCTTGTGGGAGGCGGCATAATCGCCCAGTTCACATCGATGATATCGATGGAGGACTACGTCTACGGCATACAGTCGTTCTTCAACGAGTGGTACATATGGTACTCGCTGATAAAGTGCGTGGTTTTCGCCTACATCATCACCTCGGTGGCGGCCTATTACGGCTATTACGTCAAGGGGGGAGCGCTTGAGGTTGGCAAGGCCAGCACAAACGCGGTGGTGAGCAGCTCCATTCTTATCCTGCTCGCCGATGTTGTACTCACCAAATTATTGCTGCAATGATTGAGGCCAGAAACATATCCAAATGGTTTGAGGGTCAAAGGATTCTCTACGATGTCTCGGCCAACTTCGAGACGGGGAAAACCAACTTGATAATAGGACAGTCGGGCTCGGGCAAGACGGTGTTCATGAAATGTCTTATCGGGTTGTTGACCCCGGAGGAGGGCGACATACTGTATGACGGGCGAAATTTCCGCGACCTCGACACGTCGCAGCGGCGCGAGCTGCGCACGGAGATAGGCATGCTGTTCCAGGGGTCGGCTCTTTTCGACAATGAGACCGTGCTGGGCAATGTGATGTTTCCCTTGAAGATGTTCAGCCCCATGAGCCACGCCGAACAGCTTGAGAGAGCCCATTTCTGCATAAAACGAGTAGGCCTCTCGAACGCCGACGACAAGTATCCCAGCGAGATATCGGGAGGCATGCAGAAGCGCGTGGCCATTGCCCGTGCCATCGCCCTGAATCCGCGATACCTCTTCTGTGACGAACCCAACTCGGGCCTTGACCCCAAGACCTCCATACTTATCGACGACCTCCTCAGCGACATCACACACGAATACAACATCACCACCATCATCAACACCCACGACATGAACTCCGTGCTCGGTATCGGTGAAAACATCATTTTCATCAACCAGGGTCATTGCGACTGGGTGGGCGACGACAAGAACATCTTCCGCTCTAAGTCGCAATCGCTGAATGATTTTGTGTTCGCCTCCAAGCTTTTCAGGGAGGTAAAGCTCTTCCTCGAGCGCGAGTATGAAGCCGAGGAGAAATCAGAGTCGGGAAAACATTGAGAAGTAGCGCAGTGAGGACGGAATATTGGGGACTTATCCCCTACCGCGAGGCGTGGGAACGTCAGAAAGAGATATTCGGGCGTCTGATAGCCGACAAGGAAGCTGAGGAAGTGATAGCTGTCTGCGAGCATCCGCATGTATATACAGTAGGTTTTCACGGCGACAGCGGTAACATGCTTGCCGACGAGAAGACCCTTGCACGCGTGGGTGCGGAATGCATACGTATAGAGCGTGGCGGCGACGTGACATACCATGGGCCGGGGCAGCTCGTGGCATATCCCATGATAGACCTCCGGCGTCATCATCTCGGCGTGCGGCAGTATGTGGAGATTCTCGAGCAGGCTGTCCGCGACACATTGGCTATTTACGGGATAGCCACCACCAGCAATGACGAGCAGATCGGTGTATGGCTCGACTGGGAGAAGCCCACGGCACGCAAGATTTGCGCCATAGGCGTGAAGGTCAGCCATGGCATTACCATGCATGGCCTGGCGCTGAACGTCAATACCGACCTGCGGATGTTCTCGCTCATAAATCCCTGCGGCATCACCGACAAGGGCGTGACCAGCATGAAGAAAGAGCTGTCCGGAACATCTCTCCACATCCCGGACATCGCCGCCAATCTCGTGAAGAGATTGCTTACTCTTATAGAAGTTGTTTAAACTAATTTACGTACCATAATCAATATAAAAAGTTGTTAACTTTATGGCAAGATTTATTAAGATTTTGCCATAAAAATTAGTTTAAACAACTTCATCGGATAATTCCTTTATACCGGTTTTCTACTTGTGTACATGCTTTTCAGCGTGATATGACGACCGAACCATCGGGGCCGACTCCATATGCCGGAAGCCTTTTTCGAGGCCGATAAGCCGGTACTCGTCGAACACGTCGGGATGAATGTATGCCTGCACGGGATAATGCTCCTTGGAGGGTTGGAGATACTGCCCTATTGTCATCACCTGGCAGTCGACGGCGCGTAGGTCGTCCATAGTCTGTAATATCTCTTCGCGCGTTTCGCCGAGGCCGAGCATGATACCGCTCTTAGTGACGGCGCCTTTGCTTCTGAGGTATTGGAGCACGCGCAGACTGCGGTCGTAGTCGGCGACGCGGCGCACCTCAGGCGTGAGCCGGCGCACCGTCTCCATATTGTGAGAGATGACGTCGGGATGTTCTGCCAATATGATGTCAAGCAACTCTTCGCGTCCCTGCATGTCAGGGATAAGCACTTCCATGGTGACCGAAGGTATTTCCTGATGCATACGGCGTATCAGCGTGGCCCAGTGATGCGCGCCGCCATCGGGGAGGTCGTCGCGCGTCACCGACGTCACTACAAGATGTTTCAGCTTGAGCTCCGCCACGCTTGTCACTATATCCTCTATTTCACGCGGGTCGAGTGGCAGGGGTTTGCCGCCGGTGACATTGCAGAAGCGGCAGTTGCGTGTGCATATGTTGCCGCCGATCATGAATGTGGCTGTACCGTTGCCCCAGCATTCCGCTCTGTTGGGACACATCCCTGAGCTGCATATGGTATGCAAATGTCTGTCGTTGAGCATGCCTACCACCTGACTTGCCTTGAAGCCGCGGGGCAGCTTTATCTTGAGCCATTCCGGCTTGCGCCGGAAACTAACTTCTGTCTCTTTCACGATATATGATTTAAGATTGTTTCAAAAAGTGCTATTTCACGACCACAGGTTTGCCGGATGTTGCCGACACCATCGACGCGAGGTTTTCGACGGCTTCGGCGCGGGCACGGGTCACGGTGCCGTCGCGATACATGTCCGCCACCATCGACTTGCGGTATTTCTCTTTTATCGCATTCTCCTCTGACGTGGTGAAGTTGGAGGAACCTAAAAAGTTGTCGTTCCAGGTATCAATGACACGGTATGAGCCGGGGTCGGTAGATTCGAGTACCTCGATATTCTCCTTCGGCAGTCTGATATGCACCGTATCGCCCGTCAACGAGATATCCGATTCGTCAAGATTGAAGGCTATGCTTCCACGCACGCTCATCACGGCCACGATATGCCTCTTTCCTATCGATGCCTTTATGGGAATGTCGCGGTATATCTCGGTGTTACACAGCTGAGCCATGCGCTTGATGTTCCGGATTTTGGCATCTTCCACTGTGACTCTGTCAGTATCGGCGGGACGTCGCAGTTCAACCACCAGCCATATCACCACACCTGCCACGAGCAGCGCCAACAGCAGGTATAATATCCTCATAATTTTCATTTGTCAAACGTCACTATGGCCTTGTAGCCGTTTTCCGAAGCTATGCCGCTGAAAAAATCCCGAGCTTTGGCTTCTGCCTCTTTCACCAGGTATGAGCGGTATTTGTCGTTGGTCTCCACTTCCTTTTTCAGTAAGGTGTTGCATTTCTCCTTGATGGCGGCACGCTCCGCGGGCTTGATCTGCGACCTCAGACCCGTGACGCGATAATGCATCTCTTTAAGGGCCATATCCCTACCTTTGAATTCTGTCTGTATCGCCGGCAGATTGAATGTCACGGTACTGTCGGCTTTGTTCACTATGATGTCGTCGGGGGTTATAGCCGACATGTCGATGAAGGCGTCAAGATATGTGTCGTATGAATATGCGGCTATTCTGTCGCCAATCTTTACCATGTCGGCAATAGCCTCCATCTGCTCACGAAGACCGTCGGCCTTACTTATATCGAGGTCATCGAGAGTGGCTATTTTTGTAATGGTCATTCTCGACAATACGAGCTTGTTGACGCTACGCACCTCATTGTAGAACAGCGTACCGACATCGGATTCCTTCTGTCTGCCGCAGCCCACAACGAGCATTGACACTGTCACCGCCAATGCCATCAACATGTATCTCGCGCATGCATTGTTTCTCATTTCACGATAGATTATACTTACTACACTAAGTAGATTGTAAAACCTCGCATACGTTTAATCATTTGATGTTGACGACGGTAATGCCGGCGCCGCCGAAACGGATGTCCTCGTCTTCAAAAGAGGCGATGGCGGGGTTGGCTTTGAGCTGCTGACGTATGAGGGTCTTGAGGATGCCGTGGCCGGTGCCGTGAAGTATCCTCACCTTGTCGGCCTGGAACTGAATGGCGTCGTCGAGGAAATAAGTGACAGCCTGCAAAGCCTCGTCGGCACGCATTCCTCTCACGTCAATCTCGCGACGGAAGTTGAGCTGGCGCTCACGGCTATCGGCCGACGTGGCCACTCCTACATTGGCAGCTGTCAACGCGCTCTGCTTCGGCTTTCGCGACCGCGTGAGTCTGGAGATGTCGACGAACGTTCGCAACGCACCGAAAGCCACTTCAGCCTTCTTGCCGCTGACCGACAGAATCTCCCCACCCATGTTGCTCCCTTCCATCGTGACGTAATCGCCTACAGCCAGTGGCTTACGCGTCTCGGCCTTCGTCGCGGCAGTTGCCTTGTCATCTCCTTTGGCTGCGGCTTTCTTCCTGCTCTTATGTTTGAGCGGTTTCAGCTTGGAAGGAGCATCATCCGCGGCGGGATTCAGGGTCTCTTCGACATATTTGTTGAGTTCGGCTCTCAGAGCCTTGGTACGTTCCTTCTCGGCCTGCACATTGCGGATATCGAGGATGGTACGTTCAATTTTGGCATTAAGACCCTCCACGATTTCGCGGGCGGTGCGACGAGCCTCGTCAAGAATCTCGCGACGCCGCTCCTTGATGTCGCCGGTCTGCGCTTCATACTTCTCGAGAATATTGTCGAGACGCGCCTCCTTCTCCCTGATGTCGCGGCGCTTGGCGTTCCAGTAACGACGGTCGCGCGCTATATCTGCCATATACTTGTCGATGTCGACATAATCGCTGCCCACAATCTCCTTGGCCTCGGCAATCACGTCGTGAGGAAGTCCCATCTTATGGGCTATATCCAGGGCAAAAGAGTTGCCGGCAACCCCGGTCTCGAGTCGGAAGAGAGGCTGCAGATGCTGACGGTCGTACTGCATGGCACCGTTGATGAAACCCTCCGTCTTGTCGGCAAACGTCTTGAGGTTCTGGTAATGTGTGGTGACGATACCGAAAGCGCCCGACTTGCCCAGTTTGCCGAGGATGGCCTGGGCTATGGAGCCGCCTATCTGAGGTTCTGTCCCCGAGCCCATCTCATCGGCAAGGAAGAGGGTTCGGCCATCAGCATGTTGCAGAAAGCCGCGCATGTTGCGAAGATGCGACGAATAGGTGCTAAGCTCGTTCTCGATGCTCTGCTCGTCGCCGATGTCAATCATGAGGGTATGGAAGATACCCATATGTGAGTTCTCATAGAGAGTGGGCATGATGCCGCATTGCATCATATACTGCACGATAGCCACCGTTTTCAAGGTCACCGACTTTCCGCCGGCGTTGGGACCCGACACTACGAGTATCCGGCATTTCCTGTCGAGAGTGATGTTGAGAGGCACCACCTCCTTGCTGTCGGCGCGTAGTGCGAGCAGCAGGCCTGGATGCACGGCGTGGTACCATTCGAGTTCCGGCTTGTCGGCGATATGGGGCATACGCGCATCGGTGTCGTTGGCGTAGCGGGCCTTGGCCATTATGAAATCGAGCACACCGAGCAGCCTGCACGAGGAGGATATGTCGCCGATATAGGGGCGTATCGAGGCACATATATCCATGAGTATTCTTGTCACCTCGCGTTTCTCCTCCATCTCGAGTTCGCGGAGTCTGTTGCCGGCCTCCACTACTTCGGCAGGCTCTATGAAGACGGTCTTTCCCGTGGCGCTCTCGTCATGAACGATACCCGACAGCTCCCTTTTGTTGCCGGCGGCCACAGGAATCACAAGGCGTCCATCGCGCATCGACGGCGTCACATCCTTGTCGATGAGACCCTGCTTCAGAGCCCTTTCCATCACCATCTTCATCTGACGCTGCATCGACCCGGCGCTCCGTCTGATTTGCTGGCGGATATCGTAGAGAGCCGCGCTCGCGTTGTCCTTGACTTCCCCGAACTTGTTGACAGCGCGGTCTATCTCGCTCATAAGCGCCGGGAAGGCCTGTATGTCGCTCAACCGCGCGGCCAACCCGGGATATTCGTAGCAGGGCGTGGCATCATCGTCATTATCTACGGTGGCGCAATAGAAACTCCGCACCTCATTGAACGACAGGAGAATCTGATGCAGACGGTGAAGACGTTCCGCCGACATATATGAATTGGCAGCCTTGATCTCGACGAGATATGGCAGCACATCGTGCGACGAGGGCACGGCATACGTAATGCCCGACGACAGGATGCCCATCATCTCCCCCACGCAGCCGAGTTCATCGACAATGTGGCCATAATCTGTAGAAAACGACATTTCCTCTACACACTCCTTGCCCAAACGCAACGTGCACAGCTCATGTAATGACCTGCGCACTTCATCAAATCCTATTTTTTTCTCGAAGTCTGACGGATAAATCAATTTCTTTCTCCTTGTAATTTCTCTTAATTTATGCTTTTGACACGGGAATCGCCAGCATGGGAATATCTATGGTGAAGATACACTGATGCGCCACGGATGGGCGGAACAGACGGGTGAAAATACTTGTCTTTCTGTTGGGCGCGATGACGAGCTGTATTCTCTTTTCGGATATGAAGTCGTCAATCGACTTGTCGACCTCGGCATAGATAGAGTCGGCCACCCTTACGCTCATACCGGGCCATTTGTCGCATATTTTCTCCCTGAATTTTTTCAGTTTGTCGACAACCACCTCAGGATTGTTACGGGCCATCGGCATAAGCCAGAGCTCAATGTCGGGGGTGTCGAAGGTAGTCATCATATTGTCGAGGCCGGCCACATCGTAAGCCTCGAGAGTGCAGAGCATCAACACCCGTTTGATCGACGGGTCGGCAGCTATAGGATAGTTGTCGGGCACCGTGAACACGGGTACGCGGCAGGAGTCGAGCACTTCGGCCGTGACACTGCCTATGAGGTCTTCCTCCTTTTTGTCGATACCGCGTGTAGCCATCACCACGAGGCGAGGGGCATTTTCGCGACAATAATCGAGAATCACATCCTCGGGGATGCCTGGGAGAAGACTCGTGGAGAAAGGCAAGTCGGGGATATATCCGTCGGTCTGCCGTTCGCGGAGCTTGTTGCGGAACTTGTCGAGCTGGCATTCCGCTATTCTCTGAATGTCGTGAGCCTCCTCGGCTTCGAGAAGTTCGTCGTCGTCGGGAGTATACACGCCTATATATTGGTCGAAAAAGGGAGAAGAAGCCCAGACCATGGGATAAACATGTAGTATAACCGGGGAGAGGCCGAGGAGCTGAGCGAAATGGAAACCCACCTTGACGGCCGAGAGAGAGGCGTCGGAGAAATCTACGGGAATGAGCAGATTCCTGCTCATTCCCGGATTTTTTGCTTGCGTGTGCATCACCACGTTGTCGTCGTGGTCGTTGACCTTGTTATGAGTCATGCAGCCTTTGAACTTCTTTACTTGTTTTTCTGTTCCTCCAGAATCTTGACGGCCATATCGTAGATGGTGGTGTCGTCGAGGACCACGATTCCTCCGTCAGGCCCCGGTTCTATGTGCAGACCGGCATTCTTGCCAAACTGGTAATTGACGCCTCCAAAATAATTGCGGACGGTCTGCACGGTTACGTTCAATTCATCGGCAATTCTGTGGGTGGAGCCGTCAGGCAGGCTGTCTTTGATTCTGCGCAGCTCGTTGAATGTGATTGTCTTGCTCATGCTCGGTGGGTATTGAGTTTGTATTATTTCTTTGAGTCGCTCATGGCGCGGAGCCGCTTTCGGCTCTCCGTCATTCTTGCAGTGCTAAATTATACATTTTTTCCTTTATAACAAAAAACAAAATGATAATTTCTTCATGTTTAAAAACATGTTTTTGTCATAAACATTTACACCAATACCCTATGTCTCTGAATATCAGGGCGTTATATCAGCTCAAACGACCCTTCCGGAAGCCATCCCACAAAATCGTCGTTGAGCCTTACCTTGTACCAGACCTCTTTTCTGTTATCGGATCGATGTGTATCGAGCACTTTCATCACTGTACCACGGGTAAGAGTGCCACCTGTTTTCTTGGCCGATGCAGCGGGGTCGGCAAGCAGCTCGGCCTTGTACTCGGTCACGACACCCTCGTCATGGTCGTTGAAAGCGGCGGCTCCCATAAAGCCGAATATGAGGAAAATGATGCACAGTCCGAGCAACGTCCCTCCACCGAAAAAGCCTATCTTGCGCAACAGTACAGTCTTGGTGAACACATAGAGAGCGGCACACAAACAGAAAAGCACGAAGGCTATACCGGCCAGCGTTGACCACGTGTCGGCACTGACGCGGCCGGTGACGAGACGCTTCAGGTTAGTGAAAAAGGAACCCTCGTCGGGAAGTACCGACTTCTGTTTCTCCTTGAGCTCAGCCTTGTTGGCCTCGGCCACGCGCTCGGCGATATAAGCAGCGTTATGGCGGGCGTTGGAGTTGGCAGGATCGAGCCGCAACGCCCGGCGGTAACAGAGCATCGCCTCGCCGAGATTACCCGACTTGGTGTAGGCCTGCCCTTTGTTATAAAGGAGTTGCGACGAGACGCCCTGCGACTGCTCCACTTCATCGTAAAGCCTCAAGGCTTCATCGTACTTGCCGGCGCCGTAAGCTGCGGCCGCTTCATCAAGCTTGCCGCCGAAGGCACTCGTCACACACGTCATGACGGACGCCATGACCAGCATCACCGTTATATATTTCTTTATGAGTTTCATTTGCGGAGTCAGTTTTTAAAAGATTTTTCCAACTCGTTAATAGAAGCGATTGCCTCCTTGTAGTCGGTGCCCATATCCCGGGAGGCACCTGCAGAGGAATATTTGGCGAACTCAGCCTCGTCGATAAGCCGTATGAGCCTGTCGGTGACCTGCTGCGGAATGTCGCGAGCGTCGAGCTTCTGGCGTATGTTGTCTCTCATAAGCTCCGAGGTAGGCATTTTGAGTTTGTCGCCGAGGTATCCCCACAGAGCTTTGAGGAGTTCGTCGTAGAAGAGTTCCCTGTCGTGCTTCTTCATAGCGGCGGCAGCCCTTCTGAGACGGCGTCGGGCCAGCTTGTCGGCACGTCGGCTGTTGAAGGCCGCCATGTCGGCATGCTGTCGCTGATATATGTAATATCCGGCCAGCGAGCATACCAGCGCCGCTCCCGGCAATATGAACCATAGCCAGTAGATCCCTTTACGAATGTCGGGGACATGGGTTTTCTTCAGTGCCGACACCTTGACCTGCTCGAGTTCCGGCTCAAAGGTCATCCGCTTCTTGGTCTGGGATTTCGCCGAGCCCTCTCCCTTTCCCACTGTCACTGTGTAGCCCTTGGCCGTGCTCGTCTCGTAGCGTCCGCTTTCAGGATTAAAATAGGTGAGCGTGACATCCGGAATCTTGAACGTACCCTCCTCGGTGGGCATGAAGGAATAGTCGAAGGTCACTTTGCCCGACACGTTGGAGCTGCCCACATTGACATCCTGCGTCACCGAAGGCGTATATATCTCCAGCTGCGGAGGATATAGCGATGCCAGGTCGGGAAGCTGCACATACTTGAGGTTGCCGGTACCGGTCACGGTATATACTATCGAGTTTGTCTGGTTGGTCTTGAACTCCTTTCCTCTGAGCTGCGAGGATATAGCGAATCTGCCCACACCTCCGCAGAAATCGGCGGGCTTGGGTTGCGGCAGCGGCTTTACGTTGATCACCAGATCGTTGGGGGTGACGTTAAGCTGAAGAGGATCGGAATAAGTGAGATTTCCGAAGAAGGGGTCATGGTAATATTCACGCCGGTCCACGGATATGGTGTAGGTGTTGCCCTGCACCTTGAGGTTGCCGGTCATCTGCGGGAATATTATGTAGCGTGCAATCACGGCCGTGGCATATGAACGGCTCTGATAGTTCTCGATGGTCAGTGACTGAGAAATGTCCTTTGACTCCTCGACAACGAATCCGTCGAATTTGGGAGCTGAGGTTGCGCCGATGAATTTCACGGCGTCGTAGCTTGTATACAACTTTACGGTATATACGAGGGCCTCCTGCTCGAAAGCGGAAGTTTTGGTGACATTGGCGCGTAGGAAAAGGTTCTGGTCGCCACGGCCTATGTATTTAGGTTTGCCGTCGCTGTCGTCGGCATTTGGGGATGCCGGCGCAGCGGCTCCCTGTCGCGGAGAAGCCGAGGTCTTGCCGATGGAGTAATGGGCCACATTGCTTTTGACACCAGCCACGGTTACGGGTCCGAACGAATAGCTGCCCTCCTGTTTGGCACGGCATGTCGCCGTCCATATATATTCGGAGCGGCGGGTGGCCACGCCATTCACCACCGTCATGCTTGTGGAGCTGGAAGTTCTGTCGAAATAGGCTACGTTGGCACCGGGCACCTGCCCCGGCTTCGCCGGACTCCCTTCAAGATTGCTTACCGTAATCTCGATATAGAACAGGTCGCCGACTTCGATGTTACGCTTGCCGTTGGGCGGCACCACCGACACATGGACGCTACCTCCCCATGCAGTAAGCAGACTCCCCAATATTATTAGCAACGATATAGTCAGTGTTCTCATTTTTTCTTCTGTTGTGGGCTTCTCACAGGTCAGATTTCATGGACCTTGCTCTTGCCGGCTATCGATTTCACTTTCACCTTGACCTTCTCCGACTCCACTTTCTGGTATTTACCCGTTTCCGGATTGAAGAACATGAACCTTACCGGTCCTATGAAAGCGTTTTCGCGTGATGTGGGTATGAATGTACATTCGAGTTTGACCTCGCTGACGAGGCACCCTTTGTCGATGTACTGGTTACGGTTTTCGGAGAACGACTTCAGGCGCGTACCTTCGGTGAACGCCTCGTTATATTCGGGGAGCACGTTCTCGCCCATATATCCGGGGCCTCTGACAGTGATTATGGCTATTGCGTCTTCGTTGAGATAGATATCGCCCGGGGGAACGGAGACATCCACCGAGAAAGCGCCTACAGAACCCGAGAACATGTCGCCTCCCTTTATGTCGGGGAGGGGTTGCACCTCTATCGTCAAGGGATCCACCGGCACTTCAATCCTTTCGGAGCGCACTGACTGCACGCGACCCCAGAAGGGGTCGTCATAGATAGTGGGCACGGACACATCCACCATGTATCTGCCGTTGCGGAGGATATGCTTGCCGGCGTCGGCCATGGTCACGGCATATGAATCCACAGGATAAACATACCAACGGCGACCATCCTTCTCTACCACAGAGGCTCTTTCGGCAATGTCGGCCTTCTGCTTTGTGGCAAACGAGCCACGGCTCAATTCGGGAGCCTTGCTTTCGGCAGCCCCCGTGACTTCCATTTCGGGAGTCCACAGATAGAGGGTGAGCACCGCCGGCTCCTGCTGGTAGACTTTCAGACGGTCCACATTCCAGGCGAGCTTGAAATCCCGTTTGTCGTATTTCGCGCTCTCTTGCCCGAAAGAGGGACATGCCGCCAACATCAGCACCACCGACATCAATATTATATGGATTCTCTTCATGATTCGTCTGATATTACCAACGTTTCTGGGCGGCACCGGTCTGACCGGCGCGCTCACCTCGGGAAGCCCTGTTGACACGGGCGCGTGTCTGGTTCTCCTTATTCTCCACGGCCTGAAGAATCCGCTCGGCGGTCTGCTGATTTATCTGCTGCTCCTTGGGTTGCTGCGGCTGCTGCTCCTTGTTGCGGTCCTGAGGCTGTGGCTGGTTCTGCTTATCCTTCTCCTTGTCCTGATCCTTCTTGTCCTGGTCCTGATTCTGATTCTTGTTTTTATCCTTGTTCTGGTTCTGGAGCTGTTTCTGGGCTATTCGAAGGTTATGGCGGGCATTATTGTCGTCGGGGTCGATACGCAGCGCCTGCTTGTAATGCTGCACTGCACCGGCATAATCCTTAGTGTTGAAAGCCATGTTACCGAGGTTATAATTGGCTTTCGCGGCGATTCCCGGCTTATCCTTGGCCCGCTGTGCCACTGATTCGAAGCTTTTAGCGGCGGCCTGGAGCTTAGCCTTTGCTGCCGGCGTGGTATCGGACGGATTAGTAACCTGACGCATCGTGGCAAGACCCAGATTGTACTGCGCCGAGGCCGAGTTGGGATTCTCCTTAAGAGCCTCGCTGTAGGCGCTCGCCGCCTCCACGAACTTCCGCTCGGTATAAAGCTTGTTGCCTTTGGATACAAGCTGCCGTTCCTTGCGGGTAGACGCCTGCATGTCGGCGACACATATCACCGCCAACAACAACGCCATGATTGTAATTATGATTCTTTTCATGATTCTGTCTGCGTCTTGTCTTCTTTGCGGAAGAAGGAAATTTTGGATAGCCAGCCGATTTTTCTGTCGAGCAGGAATATGTCGGCACACATCAGAGCCAGGGCAATGGCGGCAAAGATGTAGAAGAGCTCGTCGTGCTGCGAATAGGTGCTGCCCTCGAGAGCAGCCTTCTTGAGGGTGTCGAGCTGACGGTCGAGTTCGCCGAGAGCATCCTTGTTGCCGGCGTTGACATAGATACCTTTGGCGGCCTTGGCGATTTCGGCGGCAAGGTCTTCGTTGAGGGCAGTCCTTACAGGTTGTCCGGTCTCATAATCCATCATTACGCCGTCACCCTCGGGGATTGTCACGGCAGTGGGCGAACCGACACCCACCACATCCACCTGGATCCCTTTACGGGCGGCAGCCGAGGCAGCCTGCATCACCTCCTCCTTGTTTTCCAGCTCCTCGGCGTCGGTAAGCAATATCAGTGCCTTGCCGGCCTCCTTGTTGTCGGAGAAGGAATTCACGGCAAGATTTATAGCCGACGTGATGTTGGTGCCCTGGTCCTTGATCTGACTCGGGTCGATGGAGTTGAGAAACATCTTGGCCGACACATAGTCGTTTGTGACGGGAATCAGCGTATATGCATTGTTGGCATATATGATAAGCCCCACACGGTCGTTGTCGAGCCTGTTGATCAGTTTTTCGAGAGTGAACTTTGCGGTACGCATACGCGATGAGCCGTTAGGGTCGGCGGTAGCGGAAGCAAGCATTGAATTGGAGGCGTCCACGGCGATGACCACCTCTATACCCTCTTTGGTGGTCTTCTGGTTCTTGACCCCACCCCAGGGACGCGCGCATGCCAGGATGAGCAGCGACAGAGCCACCATCTGGACGCATATCTTCAACGGCGGCTTATAGGGCGACATCCCCGGCATCAGCGGCAACAGCGACGTGAGACGGCCAAACTTCCGCAGATTCCGCTTGTGAGCATAACGCGACCATGCGTAAAGCCCTACGTACAGCGGTACCAGCAGTAATAAATATAATATTTCAGGATATGCAAAGCTAAACATAATTATTCCTTTATCAGTCGCTTGGAGCGCACTTAATACAACGGAGTCGCAGACATCACGGGATTCTTCTTAGCACCGTATATCTCAGCAGCAGGAAGAGGCTATATGCGCAAAGGCTCAGCAGGAGCCAGGGCATGAAATTCTCTTCAGTCTGAGTATATGTGTTGACATTGAGGCGCGTCTTTTCGAGTTCGTCGATTTCGGCAAACACATCGCGGAGCATTCTGGAATCGGTAGCCCGGAAATATTTGCCGTCGGTGATTTTGGCGATATTCTTGAGAGCGGCCTCGTCAATCTTGGTCTCCATGGTTGTGGTGGAGAAACCGTAAGGGTCGGTGATCTGTATGGAACCGTTGGTACCCACACCTATGGTATAAATCTTGATACCTTTCTGGCGAGCAATCTGGGCGGCAGTAGCTGGGGCTACGTCACCGGCATTGTTAGTTCCGTCGGTGAGGAGAATGATGCTCTTCGACTTTGCCTGTCCGGAAGCGGCTCTGTTGAGGGCGCTTGCGAGGCCGTCGCCGATGGCGGTGCCGTCGTTAAGGGCGCCGGTGCGCACATTCTGCAGGGCATTCACAAGAGCAGCCTTGTCGTTGGTGAGAGGCATCAGCGACAGACTCTCGCCGGAGAACACCACAAGACCTATATTGTCGTTCTTGCGACCGTTGACGAATTTCTGGGCCACATCCTTGGCGGCGTCGAAGCGGGTAGGCTGCAGGTCGTTGGCAAGCATGGAGCTTGAGATGTCGAGAGCGAGCACGATGTCGGTACCCTCCACATTTGAGGAGCTCATGCTGTCGTGGGTCTGCGGACGGGCGAGTGCCACGATGATGCCGGCTATAGCCACGAGCTGCAGACCGAAGCTCACATGCATCAGCAGCACCTTACCCTTGGCCGTGATTCCCTTGAATGGCGACAGCGTGGAGACTCCCAATGAGGCATCTCCGCCACGCCATTTCCATATATACCATGCTGTAAGCGGCAACAACAGCAGCAACAGCAGTAACATTCCCGGATAGAGCATCACTCCTCCCCTCCTTTCTTTTCAGGTTCTGCCTGAGGCACCGGCTTGGTCTCCTCCACGAACCTCACGGCATTGTCGTAGCTGGCGATGTTGTCGTCGGGCAACGGACGGACCTTGGCAAATTTCACAAAGTCGGCCATATCGAGTATCTTGCGGAAATAAACTCGCTTGTCCTTGGTCTCATTGTTCTTCGACAGGCTGTGGAGTATCTGGCGTGAAGTCATCTCCATGGCGTTGATGCCGAAACGGCGGTAGAGGTATTTTCTCAGAATCTCTGTAAGCTCGGTGAAATACTCCTTTTCCTGCCCCTGTTCCCAGAGTTTGCGAGCCTTGAGGTCGCGCAGCGAAGCCATAGCCTCCTCATAAGGGGTAGGCAGCGGTTTCTGGGGCAGAATGCTCCCCTTTTTCCTGTATCTCAGTGCCATCCATACGCCGACGGCAACCACCAACAGTGCGAGCAGGAGCACCCACCACCAGTCGACCATCCACTGAGGAACAAAGTCGAAGAACGAGGGGTCTTCCGGGTCGGACGTGCCGGCATAATCCTTGATAGGGTCATTGGCAGTCACATTCACGGGCACCACCTTGAGAGCCACGCGATTGGAGTAAAGCGTATCCTTGCCGCTAATGTAGGCGAAAGGCGGGAGCACATAGGCTCCGGAGTCGAAGGCCTGCACATGCACATAATAGCGCATGCGTCGGGAAGAGCCGGCGTTCACGGTGTCGATTTTTGACGGCATCCTCAGCTCCACGCTGTCGCCGCATACGCCGGCATATCCTTTTTCCGTAAGGCTCTTGAACAGCTCGAAATGCCCTTTGCTGTCAGCGGGTTCCTCCACATCGAGCTGCAGTGTAGTGGTTTTGCCCATGAGGAGCACGGTGCTGTCGAGGCGGGCCTTCACCACCGCCGCCCCCTGCATGTGCAGCGACGTCAGCAGCAACGCCAGCAGTATTGTAAGATAATTTGCTATTCTCTTCATAACATCAGTCAGTGTCGGGCCACGCCTCTTCGGCGGAAGAGGCCGAGGAGGCTCTTTACGAAGTCCTCGTCGGTGGTCACAGAAGCCATGTCCACTCCGCTTTTTGCCAGTACACCGGCAATCCACTGCTGCCGGTCGTACCATGCCTTGGCATACATCTTGCGCAATTTCTTGCTGCCGGTATCTATCCAGGCATCCCTGCCGGTCTCGAGGTCGCGCATCTTCACGAGTCCCACATCGGGGATCTCCGCGTCGCGCCGGTCGTAAACCTGTATGGCGGCGAGGTCATGCTTGCGGCTCGCTATCACGAGACTCTGCGAATAGTCGTGGCTGTCGATAAGGTCGGATATCAGGAATGCCGCTGTACGCTTCTTCAACGCGTTGGTCATGAAACGCAACGCCACATCTATATCCGTGCCCTGGCTCTCCGGCACAAAATTGATGATTTCGCGAATCAGCAGCAGGATATGCCGGCGTCCCTTTTTCGGCGGTATGAATTTCTCTATCTTGTCGCTGAAGAGAATCATGCCTACCTTGTCGTTGTTCTGTATCGACGAGAAGGCGAGAGTTGCGGCGATTTCGGCCATTTTCTCCATCTTGTTGTCGCCGGCGGCGCCGAAGAGTCGGCTGCCGCTCACGTCGACAAGCAGCATCACGGTAAGCTCGCGTTCCTCCTCGTAGACTTTCACGAAAGGCTTGTTGTGACGGGCTGTCACATTCCAGTCGATATCGCGCACATCATCGCCCGGAACATATTCGCGCACTTCCGAAAATATCACGCCTCTACCCTTGTAGGCGCTGTGATACTCGCCGGCAAATATGTTCTGGCTAAGTCCGCGGGTCTTGATCTCGATCTTGCGGACCTTCTTCAGCAGTTCGTTGGCGTCCACGTTGTTATGGCACTATTACTTTGTCAAGGATATCGCTGATGATGTCGTCGGGGGTAATATTGTTTGCCTCGGCCTCATAGGTAAGGCCGATACGGTGACGCATCACATCGTGGCATACGGCTCTGACATCCTCGGGAATCACATATCCCCTGCCCTGGAGGAAGGCATACGCGCGGGCAGCCTTGGCAAGGCTTATGGAGGCACGCGGCGACGCCCCGAACGATATCAGGCTCTGAAGGTCGTTGAGTCCATACTTCGCCGGAGTGCGGGTGGCGAACACTATGTCGACGATATAGTTCTCGATCTTCTCGTCGATATATATCTTCTCCACAATCTTCTGCACCTCAAGAATCTCCCTGGTATCAAGCACGGGCTTCACGGGCTCGAGCTTGCCGCGGATGTTCTGGCGGATAATCTGCTTCTCCTCCTCCTTGTTGGGATAACCGATCACCACCTTGAGGAGGAAACGGTCTACCTGCGCTTCGGGCAGCGGATATGTGCCCTCCTGCTCTATGGGGTTCTGGGTGGCCATCACGAGGAAAGGCTCGGGGAGCTGGAAAGTGTCGTCGCCGATGGTGACATGGTGTTCCTGCATGGCTTCCAGCAGGGCGCTCTGCACCTTGGCCGGCGCACGGTTAATCTCGTCGGCGAGCACGAAGTTGGCGAACACGGGACCCTTCTTGACCTCGAACTCCTCTTTCTTCACGCTATAGATGAGCGTGCCGACCACATCGGCAGGCAACAGGTCGGGGGTGAACTGTATGCGGCTGTATCTGGCATCCACAAGGCTGGCAAGAGTCTTTATGGCGAGTGTCTTGGCAAGACCCGGAACGCCCTCCAACAGCACATGACCCTCGCACAGCAATGCTATCAGCAGACTGTCGACAAGATGTTCCTGTCCTACTATCCGACGGTCCATCCCCGTGCGTATCATGCTTACAAAGCTACTCTTAGATGCTATCAGGTCGTTTAGCTCCCTGATGTTGATTGTTTCTTCCATAATATTTATCTGTGCCTTTTTCTCTCTTTAACGGCCTTTTGATGACAAAGAACTGTTCAACAGTTGCTTATTTGCCGGCCTATTTTTCAAATGCAAAAATAATATTTATTAAGTTAACTCCCCCAAACCTCCATGTTAAATATTATTATTTTACGCTTTAGAACGTGAAATTGAAGCCTACCCTCACACCCCATTTCGATATATTTGGAGCATTGCGGTAAGTGAGGCGCCATACACAGTCAACGCGCAGGAACGTCAGGATGTTCTCCAGTCCCACGGAGCACTCCATATATGGCGTGGAGCCCATGGGCCGCGTGGCCGGGTCGGGAAAACGGAACACTCCCGACGAATATTCGGGATTGTTCTTTTTGGTGAGCGAGCCCACAAATCCCTTGAAGCCTATCACTTCCCGGAGCTTCAGCTTTTTGATGAGCGGTATGCGGTTGAAAAGGAGTCCGTTGGCGTGATATTCTATGCTCCAGCCGGCAAACTGGTCCATTGCCAGCTCCATAGGGTTGAGCAGGGAGAATGAACTGCTTTTCATCATGTAGGAGGTGTTGGCGTCCTGCCAGAGGAAGTCGGTGAAAGCCACCTGCGTCCATATCTTTGCGGCACGCAGTCGCACGTCGGCGTAACCGAAGGCCGAGAACCAGAACACCTTGTCGACGGCCAGCGCTGTCTTCGAATAATTGAACTTGGAGCCTAAAAGACCCTTGAAGCCATATTCCTGAGTAAGGCTTATGACGAGCGCGTCTCTGTTGACATGCAGTCGGCTTGTGGGCTGCTGCACGGTTTTCTCGCCGGGTGCCCAGCGTAATGTGCCCGTGAAGGCGGCACGTGTGAAATGTGGGAAACGACCACCGAAGCCATCCTCAAACTTCACATATCGCGACTCCTCCTGCCTCACATAGTCGAGACCGACGTTGATCGACAGGTTGTTGCGCCATTCCTTGATGTAATCCACGGTCAGCTTATGGCGGTAGGTAACGTAGTCGTTGTCGACGCGCCGCCATGAGTTGAGTATCGAGCTTCCCCCCTCGCCCCACGACAGTCCCGCGCCCGTCTGGTCGAGGTCGTAGCTCCATGAGGCCCGTATGTTGTTCATAGGAAATTCACCGGGGTAATATTTCTTGCGCTCAAAGGAATATTCGAGTGTTGCGCCTCCTTTCCAGCGATGGTCGCCGAAGCCGTAGGCGGCATAGCCGCGCATGAAAAAATGTGGCGACAGATTGGCTGTGGTCATACCTCCGAGCTGCACACGCCAGCCTCCGGCCTTCGAATAGCTAATAAAGGAGTCTATCGGGCCTATGTCGAAAGCGCTGTTCTTGCCTCCCGTCTGGATATACCCTTTCACCACTATGGCCAGTATCTTCTTGAACCACCAGAAACCCTTGTCGGTCTTGAATACGGAATTGTCGGCAAAGAGGTTTGCCTCGGCGCGTGTCAGAGGTATCAGCCGCACTCCGCGCCAATATTCCTCGTCGGTCACGTCATCCTCGGCAAGCATGAAATGATTGCCAATCTTGTCCATATATGCGTCGTATTCGGGTCGTCCGCGGTAATTGAAGCCTGCATGGCGCGTCTGCCGGGAGAAGTAAAGCACCGGCGTCTTGGGTATGATCTGCACGTTCATCACGAGGTCGTCGAGAGTCTTGTGAAGTTTGCCGAGGGAGTCGAGGGTAAAATTCTGACTGATCACCAGCTGGCGGATATAGTTCACGTTAGCGCTTTTAGGGAGTCGCATCATGGCGCGGCGCACATACTTCACGCTATCGCCCACGGGTATGTATAGTTTGCCGTTGAAACCGGTCATCTCGGCCTTGTGGGGCACGAAGGCAAGCTCCACGCATTCCTGGTCGCCGATTCTTACCGTATCCACTATCTCATACTTGTAAAAGTCGGCACCTATTCGCGACAGCGGGCTCACGAACGTATTGCGTAGGAGCTTGATGTCGTTGCCGAAGATGTCAATCTCGCTCACCACGTCGTCGAGAAACACGTTGGTATATTCCCGGCTGAACTCCTTGTCGAGGCCGTCGTTGCGCTGAGCCGTGAGCAGGTCGAGCGTCTTGCCGCGCGCCTTGTCGTAGACATGTACGCCGCTACGCTCCTTGATGGCCAGGTTCATCACCCTGTCGCCCGTCCATATCGCCGTATCTATCAGCGACATCAGCCGCTTCCGGTCCTTGACAGGTATATACAGCATCGTCTTCCCTTCGTCGAAACCATATATGCCGGCAACCATCTTCTCGTAGAGGTCATAGTTGTAGCCGTCCACCGTGTCGGGGCTTATACGCTCCATGTCGGCACGCACCCTCTGCATCAAATCCACGGCCGGATTGTTCTTTTTGGAATACTTCTGCTTCTTGGGGCGCACCACGAACTCGGCCAGCTCGGTGACCTTCGGCACAAGTCCTATTCTTAAAGTGTCGCTTGAATTCTTGACCTTAACATTCTGTGGCTGATACCCTTCCGACCGGACCTGAAGCGTTGGCGACGGCAATTCATTCATCACGAACACGCCCAGAGAGTCGGTGGTTACGCAACTTCGTTTCTTCCCTTTTCCGGCACATACCGTGACATACGACAGCTTCTCGCCCGTATCGGCGTCGGTCACCACTCCCACTGTTCTGCCCATGGCATCCGCACTTCCCGACAATACAAACAGCATCAGCGATGCCAACAATCGTATCGCCGCTGCTGATAAGTCATTATATCGGTATATCTGGTTCTTCAAGTGGAATCCCATATTAAAATTAACACTTGCCGAGGGGTCTTATTGCCCGGCCAGCGATGCCGCGGAGTTTCGTCACAGTCTATATTTTATTGCGCTACAGACATAAATTCTCCGCATATACCGTTATATCTAACGCGGCATAGGCCGAACTTGTTTATTATGGGATTGGAGATAGAACATAAATATCTTGTAGCCGACGACAGCTATAAGGCTATGAGCGAGAGTTGTCATGAGATAAGACAGGGGTATCTGTCGAGGGTACCTGAGCGTGTGGTTCGGGTGCGCATATACGACGACCGGGGGTATCTCTCGGTCAAAGGCGTGAATCATGGCGACATCCGTCAGGAGTTCGAATATGCCATACCGCGCGAGGATGCGCTGGAGATGCTGGCGTTATGCGAGAGTCCGGTAATCGAGAAGCGCCGTTACATAGTGCCTTACGGCGGCTTCATATGGGAAGTCGACGAGTTTATCAACCCTCGACGCCCCGCCACGGCGGAGATAGAGCTCCCCGACAGCGACACCGCCTATCCCCTGCCTCCTTTCGTCGGCCCCAACGTCACCGGCGACCCCGCCTACTACAATTCCAACCTCTGACCGATCCCCGGCACCATTTCCGACGCGAGAACTGACTCTTTTTTAACGGTAGAATTGGGCTCTCTTTTCGACAAGAGAACAGACTCTTTTTTTTTCGACACAAGAGAACGGGAGAAAAAAAGTGATGTCCCTGCTCTGCCGGTTTATCTCTGATCTTTTATCGTTTATCACTATCAATCAGTCGCGCCTTTTCTTCAGCGCGGTGAGCATGCCCTGGAGTTCGTCGCGGGTCTTGGTGAGGATGTCTATCACCTCCATGCGCTTGGAGATGTTGTGGCGGTTGGTGCGCAGCTGTTCCTTGGCCGCCTCCATGCGCAAGCCTTTTACTTTCAGCAGATAATGGATTATGCGCAGACACTCTATGTTCTGAGGCGTATAGTATCTCTGGTTTGTGGCGCTGCGACGCGGCGCGCACTCCGGAAATTCCTGCTCCCAATAGCGGAGTGTCGACGGTGCTATGTTCAGAAGTTCCGACACATCGCGAATCTTGTAATATTTTTTGTCTAAGGGGGTCTGTTCCATCAGTCCATGATATTGGAGGCGTTTTCGGCTTCGGTAAGTATTCGGCTGTATTCCCGTGGGTTCAGCTGCCGGTACGAGAAGTTAATGGGATTCTGGGCCTCCCCCTTGAATCTCACCTCATAATGCAGATGGGGTCCGGTGGAGCGGCCCGTGGAGCCGATGGCGCCTATTTCCTTGCCGGCCTTTACCAGCGTGCCGGGCTTTACCGACATCTTCGACAGATGCGCGTAACGGCTCACATAGCCGTAGCCATGGTCGATCTCCACGATGTTGCCATACATATTCTTTCGTTCGGCAGTAATGACCTTGCCGTCGGCAGTGGCATAGACAGGCGTCCCGGCAGGAGCAGCATAGTCGAGACCGGCATGGAACACAGCCAGACCCGTCACGGGATCGCGGCGCATGCCATAGCCGCCCGACAGCGTTGCCCTATCCTTGTCGACGGGTAGCAACGACGGTATACGGTCAAGGTTCTGCCGCTGTTGCGACGCCTGTTCCTTGATCTGGTCGAACGAGAGCGACTGAGCATATAGCTGCCGCTCCAGGAAGTCCATGCGCTGGGTCATGTATTTGAGCAGACCGCCGTCGGAAAGCTGCGTGAGCTCGCGGTAACGACGGTCGTTGTTGAGGCCGGCATAGCGATGGATGTCGGTCACAGGCTCCATCTGCAGCAACACACGGTAGAGGTTGTCGTCGCGGTTCTGGATATTATCCATCACCTTCTGCGCATTGTCGAACCGTCTGTTGAGAATCTCATACTGCTGTTTGAGCACGGCATTCTGCTCCCGGAGGCGCCGCTCGCCGGGGGTGTCTATAACATAATAGGCCACCAGAAAGAGTATGCCGCCCACGATGAGCGACAACGCCAACAAGCGTGCAAGACTTGTGATCCTGCGCCGGAACGTCGGAAATACCCGCTCGAAATTGTCGGTCTCCGGATTATATCGGTAATATTGAGTCCTTGCCAATTCGCACCATTCGCTTTGGGGTTGCAAAAATACTAATTATTCACTAATTTTGCAATTGGTTTGTTCACAAAGAGCATTCCCGAAATCACCCCTCCGCCATCAATACGAGGGGCTAAAATACAGCTGTAAATGACATCCAAAGAGATTAGAGAATCATTCAAGAGATATTACGAAGAGCGTGGCCACAGGATAGTACCTTCGGCACCGATGGTGCTTAAGGACGACCCGACGCTGATGTTCACCAACGCCGGCATGAACCAGTTCAAGGACATAATCCTGGGCAATCGTGTGCCGGCAAGTCGACGCGTGGCCGACAGCCAGAAGTGTCTGCGCGTGAGCGGCAAGCACAACGACCTCGAAGAGGTCGGCCACGACACGTACCACCATACCATGTTCGAGATGCTGGGCAACTGGTCGTTCGGGGATTATTTCAAGAAGGAGGCCATCGACTTTGCCTGGGAATATCTCGTGGGCGTGCTGGGTCTTAATCCGGAGCGTCTGTATGCCACGGTCTTCGAGGGTTATGCTCCCGAGGGTCTGGAGCGCGACAACGAAGCCGCCGAAATATGGCGCAAGCATCTTCCCGAATCGCACATCATCAACGGCAGCCGCCACGACAATTTCTGGGAGATGGGCGACACGGGACCCTGCGGCCCTTGCTCCGAAATACATATCGACCTCCGCTCCGACGAGGAAAGAGCCGCCCTGGATGGCGCCGAACTCGTCAACAAGGACAACCCGCTGGTGATAGAGATATGGAACCTGGTGTTCATGCAGTACAACCGCATGGCCGACGGACATCTCGAGCCGCTGCCCGCCAAGGTGATAGACACCGGCATGGGATTCGAACGCCTGTGCATGGCTCTCCAAGGCAAGAAGTCGAACTACGACACCGACATCTTCACCCCGCTGATTGAGGCTATATCTCAGATCACCGGCCGTAAATATGGCGTCGACGAGAAAACGGACGTGGCCATGCGCGTGGCCGCCGACCATGTGCGCACCATTGCTTTCTCCATCGCCGACAACCAGCTCCCCTCCAATGCCAAAGCCGGCTACGTGATTCGTCGCATTCTACGCAGGGCCGTAAGATACATATACACATTCCTCGACACCAAGGAGCCACTGCTCTACAAGCTCGTCGACGTGCTCATAGCCCAGATGGGAGAGGCTTATCCCGAACTGCCGGCACAGGCCACGCTGATAAAGAAAGTTATAAAGGAAGAGGAAGAGTCGTTCCTGCGCACGCTCGACAACGGCATAAAGCTTCTCGACTCGATAGTGGCCCGTACGGTCAAAGCGGGCGGCAAGACCGTCTCCGGCGAGGATGCCTTCACGCTCTATGACACCTACGGATTCCCCCTCGACCTCACGGAGCTGATACTCCGCGAGCAGGGACTCGAAGTGGATGTCAAGGGGTTCGAGTCCGAGATGGAGAAGCAGAAGCAGCGTGCCCGCAACGCCGCCGCCGTGGAAAACTCCGACTGGACCGAAGTCAACGACGGCAACGAGGAGTTCGTGGGTTACGACACCACCGAGACTCCCGCCAAAGTGCTCCGTTACCGTAAGGTGAAGCAGAAGAACAAGGAGTATTACCAGATAATGCTCGACAAGACGCCCTTCTACAGCGAGATGGGCGGACAGGTCGGCGACAGCGGCTGGCTCATAGCGCCCGATGGCGAGAAAATAGAAATCTTCGACACCAAGCGCGAAAACAACACTGCCGTACACCTCACGCGCAAGATTGCCGCCGACATGAGCGGCGTGTTCACAGCCGTGGTAAATAAAGATAAGCGTGCCGACACGTCGGCCAACCACTCGGCGACGCATCTTCTGCATCAGGCTCTCCGTGAAGTGCTCGGCACACATGTGGAGCAGAAAGGATCGCTGGTCACTCCCGAAGGACTCCGTTTCGACTTCTCGCATTTTCAGAAGATGACCTCCGAGGAGATCCGCAAGGTGGAGCATCTTGTGAACCGTCGCATCCGCGAGGCCATGCCGCTTCAGGAATGTCGCGACCTGCCTATTGCGGAGGCGCGCGAGATGGGTGCCATGGCTCTCTTCGGCGAGAAATATGGCGACAAGGTACGCGTGATCCGTTTCGGCGATTCCGTGGAGCTGTGCGGCGGCACACACGTGGCCAATACCGGCAACATCGGCATGCTGCGCATCCTCAACGAAAGCTCCATAGCCGCCGGCATCCGCCGCATCGAGGCCGTAACCGGCAAAGGCGTTGAGGATATGCTCGACTCCGTGCAGGATGTGATGTCGGAAATAAGCGCTCTGCTCGGCAATTCCAAGGATATCCGCGCCAACATACAGAAGGCCATTGCCGAAAATTCGGAGCTCCGCAAAGAGGTGGACAAATTCATGAGCGAACGCACCGAGGCCCTTATCAAGGAAGTGGAGGAAAAGGCCAAGGTTATGAAGGGCGTCAAGGTAGCATTCCTGGGAGGTCCGCGACTGGCGGAAGCTGTGAAGAACGTGGCCTTCGCCATACGCAAGAATGCCGACGGCCCAACGGTATTCGTAGGACTTACGATTACCAACGGCAAACCCATGATCACCATAGCTCTGAGCGACGAGCTCGTCAAGGAAGGCTACAATGCCGGGCAGATAGTGCGCGAGGCCGCCAAGCTCATCAAGGGTGGCGGCGGCGGTCAGCCCTTCTTCGCCCAGGCTGGCGGCAAAGACCCCGACGGCCTCTCCGCAGCCAAAGACAAGATAATGGAACTGCTACATCTCGACTGATATGTCGACCGATGACCTGAGAATAAGGCAAAGACTGCTGCCGTCGCGCTATGGATGGGCAGTCTTTGCCGTTTCATTTCTGGTGATGTTCCTGGCTGCAGGCATCATCATGCAGATAATGTCGGGGCTTATCCATGATGCCCGTGCCCGCATCCTGACGGTGTCGGTGCTGCAGGGTGCGCTGGTATTCGTGGCTCCGGCATTCATCACATGGTGGCTTACGTCGGCACGCCCGGCTGCCGCCATGGGTATCGACAGGTGCGTGACTCCGCGATGGGCGTTGTGGGCCATAGCGTTATATCTGCTCGCTTATCCGGCAATCGACCAGACAACTTTCTGGAACGAGCACCTTCATCTGCCGGCATCCATGTCGCAGATAGAGCAGACCTTCCGCAACTGGGAGGACTCAGGTGCCGTGGCCACCCAAGCCATCCTCGACACCTCCTCCATAGGCGGTCTGATTGTGAACATTCTGATAATAGGAGTGTTCACGGGCTTTGCCGAAGAGGCCTTTTTCCGTGGCTGCCTTCAGAAGCTGTTCATCCGCAGCGGTATGGGGGCGGCCGGTGCCATAATAGTGTCGGCCCTGATATTCAGCGCCGTCCACATGCAGTTTTTCGGCTTCATACCCCGCACTCTGTTAGGGGCCCTGTTCGGCTATGTATATTACCGCACGGGGTCATTATGGGCCGGTGCCGGGCTTCATGCCCTCAACAATTCGATAGTGGTGGTGAGCGCATGGCTCACGGGCAGAGGCCTGCTGGATGCAGATATCGACAGCCTGTTCGTTACCACCGGCGGCTTCCCCTGGCTCTTCGCCGCCAGCTGCGCAGCCTCTACACTGTTAATATGGTTCACCGAAAAAAACCATTGACAACATGTCCTCTTTAGCCGACGCACGCAAAATAGTGGCCGATATAAGGAAGAAGGCCATAGAGCCGCTCTATCTTCTGTATGGCGAGGAGCCATATTTCATCGACCTGATTGTCGACGCCCTCGTGGAGCACACGGTGGCGCCTGAAGACCGCGACTTCAACCTCAGCATGTATTACGGCTATGAGACGAATGCCGACACTGTTGTCAACAGCGCCCAACAGTTTCCCGTATTCGCCGACCGTAAGCTGGTGGTGCTGAAGGAGGCGCAGGCCATGGATAAGGCCAAGACCGAGCTGGAGAAAATCGTGCCCTACACTCAGAAGCCCAACACCAAGGCCACTCTCGTGATCACCTATAAGAGCGACAAGACGGCGGCCGTGACGGCATTGGCAAAGGCGGTGAAGAAGGCCGGCGGCGTGGTACTCAAATCGGAGGTCCCCCGCTCTTATGAACTCCCCGCTTTTGTCAAGGACTATTGCCGCGAGCGGAAAGTAGCCGTCGACGACAATGCCGTCAACATGCTCTGCGAATACATAGGCGCTCCCCTCAGCAAGCTCTTCGGCGAAATCAACAAGCTGATTCTCATCACATCTGCCGCCCGACGCATCACGGCCGAAGATGTGGAGAAACATATAGGCATATCGAAGGATTTCAACAATTTCGAGCTCACCACGGCCATATGCCGTCGCGACTATCCCCGCTGCATCGCCATCGTCAACTATTTCCGCAACAATCCCAAGACGAACCCCACGGTGGTGACGGCGGCAACTCTCTTCAACTATTTCTCCAAGTTGGTGATAGCCCATTACCTGCCCGTCAAAGACGATGCCTCGCTGGCCGGCGTGCTCGGAAATTCCGCATACCGCCCCCTGCAGGACTTCAAGATGTCGCTGAAATCCTACCCCCCGATCAAGGCCGTCAACGCCATACACCACATCCGCGAGTTCGACTCCAAGAACAAGGGTGTCAACTCCTTCACCAATGAATACGACCTCCTCCAGGAACTCATATTCAAGATAATGACCTGACACCGCTCACCTAACCCGCTGTGCCTACTGGCACCGACAATAATGTTGTACATTATCGGTGCAGTTCCGGTTCGGTTCTGCGGTTCCCCCAAAACCGAAAATATAGGAATATTTCAACCAACCATCAAATAAATGCGTTGTTATTTAGTTATAGTAAAAGGGTAAATTGCAAGCCGCCTTTATATTACAATAGACTGATTCACAGGCATGCTGAAAAATGCCGCTGGGGTTGAATCGAATCAAAGGCGCATATCCCCCATCCTCACCATAAGTCAGGGCATAGCGGTCATGACACATATTTTCGTGTGTGTATATCATGATGTGTATGGCATGACCGTAACAAACAGAAAGCATTAGCAAAAGAAGATGAGACAACTCAAGATAACTAAATCGATAACCAACCGCGAGAGTGCGGCCTTAGACAAGTATCTGCAGGAAATCGGCAGAGAGGAACTGATTTCGGTAAGCGAAGAGGTAGAGCTTGCCCAGCGCATCAAGAAGGGCGACAAGGCTGCCCGCGACAAGCTTATCAACGCCAACCTGCGATTCGTGGTGTCGGTGGCCAAGCAGTATCAGAACCAGGGTCTAAGCCTCCCCGACCTTATCAATGAAGGGAACCTCGGTCTGATCAGGGCAGCACAGAAATTCGACGAGACCCGCGGCTTCAAGTTTATCTCATACGCCGTATGGTGGATACGCCAGTCGATTCTTCAGGCACTTGCCGAGCAGTCGCGCATTGTCAGGCTCCCCCTCAACCAGGTAGGGTCGCTCAACAAGATAACCAAGGAGATGGCGCGCTTCGAGCAGGAAAACGAGCGTCGTCCCAGCACCGAGGAACTTGCCGAGCGTCTCGACATGTCGGTCGACAAGATTTCCGACGCCATACAGGTTTCCGGACGCCCCATATCGGTAGACGCACCCTTTGTGGAAGGTGAGGATAATTCGCTGCTCGACGTGCTCGCCAACGACGACAGCCCCATGGCCGACGCCGACCTCAACAAAGAGTCGCTATCCAAAGAGGTGGACCGCGCCCTCAAACAGCTTTACGACCGCGAACGCGAAATCCTCAAGATGTTCTTCGGCATCGGTTGCCAGGAAATGACCCTCGAGGAGATAGGAGCCAAGTTCGACCTCACCAGGGAACGAGTGCGCCAGATCAAGGAAAAAGCTATCCGCCGTCTCAAAGGGCAGAAAAGCAAACTCCTCAAGAGCTATCTCGGCGAATAAGCCACATCCTTTCACAACAAACAACTTTCAAAACCACATAGCCTATGACGAAGAATATACTCCTGATTATATTCCTTGTTATGGGCTTTTCGTTTTCAAGTGTCGCCCGCCAGACTGCCGCACCCGTAGTCAAAGGGGAAGCGGCGCAGGATACGATAGCCCGCGAAAACAGCACATACTTCGATCAGGGAGCCCTGGTGATGATCAACGACACCGCCTCCAATGTCGACAGCTTCTTCCCGGAGAAGTCGGTCAACCTCGCCAAGTCACACTTCACCTGGGGCGCCGAGTTCGGCTCGTCAATCGACATGACCGCCCACAATCTCTCCACCTTCGACCTCGACGTGAACATAGGCTACAAGAACTCCTTCTTCAAGATCATAGGCATCGGCGCCGGAATACACCGCAGCCTTTCGTCGGGCGACACATATGTGCCCCTCTACGCCGTGATCCGCACATCGTTCCGTAAGAAGCCATCACTCTTTTTCCTCAACGTGCAGGTAGGCTACTCCTTCAATACCATCAGCAACGGCCCATTCCACGGCGACTTCGCCAGCGCCCTCGGCTGCGGTATAAACCTCTCCCAGTCACGTCGCGCGAAAAGCTTCATAATTCTCTCGGCCGGTACAAGGTACTTCAACAAAAACCATAAGTCGATAACCAAAATCGACGCCAGTACCATCACCGTGGCCAAGATTGTGATAGGTATCAACTTCTGATACTGACCCGAAAATCCCAACAATCCAATACCGGAAAACACTGTAACACCAACAGGAATGAAAAGAATAATAATAACCACTCTAACAGTAATGTCGCTCATGACATACGCCACCCCTTCGGAAGGCTCCTCAGCCAATCCGCTGATAACGGGCAGCGATCTCATTTACGGAACGATGCCCTTCTCGCAGCTCAGCGCCTCCGACATGGAGAACGCCGTACGCGAGGGCGTGCGTCTTCACAACCAGGAGATTGCCGCCATTGTGAACCAGCGCAGCACCCCCACCTTCGAGAACACCGTCATGGCTCTCGACCGCTCCGGCGAAGTGCTCAACCGCGCTGTCCTCGCCCTCAGCAATCTCGAATCAGCCAACGGTACCCAGGACCTCATGGACGCCATGGCCGCAGTAACCCCGCTGATCACCGAACACAGCACCGAGATCCTGCTCAACGAACCCCTCTTCGAAAGAATAAAATTCGTCTACGACAACCGCGACAAGGATACCTCCCTCACCCCTGAGGACCGTCGGCTCATACAGAAGACCTACGAGGAGTTTCTCTTCTCCGGCTCCGGCCTTAAAGGTGCCGACCGCGACAAACTGAAAGCCTTGCAGTCGGAGCTCTCCGACCTCTCGGTGAAATTCTCGCAGAATGTTGCCAACGGCATGAAGGACCCGGCCATGCGCATGTGGCTCACCGCCGACCAGCTCGAGGGAATACCAGCCTCCATCAAGGACGCCTACCGCGAGAATGCCGCCGAGGTGCTCAAAGCCGAGGGCAAACCCGATGACGGTTCGCTTTACCTCGTAACGCTCTACCGCCCCAGCTACGGCCCATTCATGATGTATGCCACCAACCGCGACCTCCGCAAACGTCTATACTACATGAACGGTTCATACACCAGCACAGGCAAATACGACAACAACCAGATTCTCAAGGATATCGCCAACATACGTCTGGAAATCGCCCAGCTCCTCGGCAAGAAAAACTTCGCCGAATACAAGCTCCAGGACAACATGGCCTCCACACCCGAGATGGTGATGAACTTCCTTGAGGACCTGAACCGCAGCTATACCGAGCCCATGAAAGCCGAGATAGCGGAGATCCAGGAGTTCGCCCGCAAGTCGGAAGGACCCGACTTCGTGCTCCAGCCCTGGGACTACACCTTCTGGAGCGAAAAGCTGAAGAACGACCGTTACGCCTTCAACGAGGAGGACATGAAGCCATACTTCGAACTCAACAACACCATTGACGGCGTGTTCGGCCTCGCCACCCGCCTCTACGGTTTCAAGTTCAAGGAGAACAAGAATATCGACAAGTACCACCCCGATGTCAAGGTTTACGAGGTATACGACCGTAAAGGAGACATCCTGGGCATCCTATATGCCGACTTCTACTATCGCGAGGGTAAACGCCCCGGAGCATGGATGACAGAGTTCCGCGGAGAATCTAAGGACGACAACAATGTACGTACGCTCCCGCTGATCTCCATCGTCACCAACTTCTCCAAACCTGTGGGCAACAATCCGGTGCTCCTCAATACCGACGAGGTCAACACCTTCCTGCATGAGTTCGGCCACGCCCTCCACGGTCTGTCGGCACAGGCCAAACACCATTCCCTGGCAGGTACCAATGTGAAACATGACTTCGTGGAGCTCTTCTCGCAATTCAACGAGAACTACCTTACCCGCAAGGAGTTTCTCGACACCTTTGCCAAGCATTACAAGACGGGCAAAAAGATGCCACAGGAACTCATCGACAAGCTGGTACGTTCGGCACAATATGGTGCTGCCTACTCCACGATGCGACAGCTTGGATTCGGATATCTCGACATGGCATACCACACCATCACCGAACCGCTCCGTGCCTCGGCTTCCGTAAAGGACTTCGAGGAGAAGGCCCTCGACCCGGTCAGAATCTTCCCCGCAGTGGAGGGTTATGAGATATCCCCGTCGTTCAGCCACATCTTCAGCGGCGGCTATGCAGCAGGATATTACGGCTACAAATGGTCGGAGGCCCTCGACGCCGACGCCTTCGCCGCCTTCAAGAAGAATGGCGTGTTCGACCGCAAGACCGCCGACAAGTTCCTCAAGATGATGCAGAGCGGCGACATGGAGGATCCCATGACCCTTTATATCGAGTTCCGCGGACAGAAACCCACCAACGACGCCCTCCTCGAAAGAGACGGTATCGTAAAGAAATAAGAATATGGAAACTAAGGAACAGCTCATAGACTCCCTTCTTGACCTGGCATTCGCCGAGGACATAGGCGATGGCGACCATACCACCCTCTCGACAATACCTGCCGACGAGATGGGACGTTCACGCCTCATCATCAAGGAGGATGGCATAATCGCCGGTGTGGAGATTGGCTGCAAGGTGCTTGAGAAAGTTGACCCCTCCATAAAGACGGAGGTATACATCCAAGACGGCGCAAAGGTCAGGAAAGGCGACATAGCGTTCATAGCCGAAGGGCCGGTGAGGTCGTTGCTGACGGCCGAGCGCACGATGCTCAACATCATGCAGCGCATGAGCGGCGTGGCCACGATGACGGCGCGTTACCAGCAGGAACTTGCCGGGCTGCACACCAAGGTGCTCGACACCCGCAAGACCACACCCGGCATGCGTATCCTCGAGAAGGAGGCCGTGAAGATCGGCGGCGGCATGAACCACCGTATTGGCCTATTCGACATGATTCTCATCAAGGACAACCATATAGACTTCGCCGGAGGCATAGAGAAAGCCATTGACCGTGCCAGGGAATATTGCGCGGCCAGGGGTAAGGATCTGAAGATAGAGGTGGAGGTGCGCAGTCTTGACGACATACGCCGCGTATTGGAGCATGGCGGTGTCGACCGGATTATGTTCGACAACTTCACGCCGGAGCTTACCCGCGAGGCTGTGGCTCTTGTCGACGGCCGTGTGGAGACCGAATCGTCGGGCGGCATCACTCTCGACAACCTCAGAGCCTATGGCGAGGCTGGCGTCGACTTCATATCCGTAGGCGCTCTCACACATAGCGTCAAGAGCCTCGACATGTCGTTCAAGGCAATGTGACCCGATGATCAAATCCGATAACAAGATACGTCAGGGCGCCTCCAACAGAGAGTGGGGCGCCCTGGCTGAATCTATAGCCGCCGACTGGCTCCTGACCCGCGGATATACCCTCCGCGAACGGAATTACAGATTCCGCGATGTGGAAATTGATATCATCGCCCAGAAAGACGACGAGATTATTTTCGTAGAGGTGAAAGCCCGTACCGGAAAAGACCAGAATCCTCTCGATGCCGTCGACGCCCGAAAAAGAAAAAAGATAATGTTCGGTGCCGACATATATCTGCGCAATCTCGACCAGCTCTTTTTCTACCGCTTCGACATCATCACTATCACCGGCACTCCGGAACATTATGAGCTGGCGCATTATCCCGACTCCTATCGGGCAGGTCTGGGCACACGCATACATAGCAGCCGTCCGAGCCGATTGCAAAGGAAACGTCCGTCACGAAGCGGCGCTCCCGACGACGATTCCGCCCCCGGCGACGATTTACCAAGCGACGTTATCTGACAATCAATGCCAGTGCTATGGCAGTGGCCACAGCCACATTCAGCGATTCGCCATGGTCGGCGGTGGCCGGCGGTATGTTCAACGGCCGCGTGATGAGCTCTCTCACTCCTGCCGATATCCCCGTGCCCTCATTTCCCATGATCAGAAATCCGCGGGGAGCAAGCGAAGTCTCGAAAATATTGTCGCCCTCCAGCAGCGTGCCGTATACTTCCATATCGCGGTGCGACGTTATGAGTTCCCGAACGTCGCAATAGCTTACCCTGACCGCTCCCAACGACCCCATGGTAGCCTGTATTGTCTTGGGGTTGAAACAGTCTACGGTATCGTACGACGCCAGAATATCCTTGACGCCAAACCAATGGCAGGTGCGTATTATGGTGCCGAGATTCCCCGGGTCGCGCACGCCGTCAAGCACCACATAAAGTTTCTCGGGGTCTATGGCTGCGGCACCTACGCCCGTCTGTTCCTCCGACGGCATTCTGAAAACGCCCATTACCGGCGAGGGTGTGGTCAGGTTCGACAGCGACCTCATTTCCGCTTCCGTCACCTCATAGACATCCACAAAACAGTCCGTCAATCCTGCAGGAAGCTCCTCGGCATTGGTATGTATCAACGCCACACCTTCGAAATGCCTGCTCAAATCGGCGACCGACTTCAGTCCCTCGGCAGTGAAGAGTCCATGACGCCGACGCATCTTGACAATGCCCAGATTCCCGTATAATGTATGCTTGATTTTCGACAGTTTCATGATGCAAAGGTAACTCCAAAATTCGTATCCGTCAAATTATCCCCTGACATTGCTGGTATTCACAAAAAAATCATTAATTTTGTATTGTAGTACAGAAATGGCTTCAAAGCCGTGGGGTCTGTGCGTCGCAATATCGTAAAGAATACTCAGTAAAGATGAAATATATAGGAGCGCATGTTAGCGCGGAAGGGGGCGTACAGAACGCGCCGCTGGAGGCCCATAAGATAGATGCGAAGGCCTTTGCCCTGTTTACCGGCTGGAACTCCCGATGGAAGTCGAAGGATCCCTCAGCCGAAACCATCGATGCTTTCAGGAAGAACTGCGAGCTTTACGGCTACACGCCGGAAGTGATTTTGCCCCACGACAATTTTCTCATCAATCTGTCGAGTCCCGACCCTGCCAAGCTGGAGATGTCGCGCAAGTCGTTTCTCGACGAGATGCGTCGTGCCGAGATGCTGGGGCTGGTGATGCTCAACTTCCATCCCGGCTCCCACCTCAATGTCCTCTCCGAGGACGACGCCCTCGACCTCGTGGCCGAAAGCATCAACATCACTCTCGACAAGACCCACGGCGTGACCGCCGTGATAGAGTCGACCGCCGGCCAGGGCTCCAACTTAGGTTGGCGTTTCGAGCACCTCGCGCATATCATCGACAAGGTGGAGGACAAATCGCGTATCGGCGTATGCATCGACACCTGCCACTCGCATTCGGCTGGCTACGACCTCGCCTCCCCCGAAGGGTATGAGGAGACATGGCGGCAGTTCGACAACATCATAGGTTTCAAATACCTCCGTGGCATGCACCTCAACGACAACATGCGCACCCTCGGCTCACGCAAGGACCGTCATCAGCTCATAGGCAAGGGATCGCTCGGCAAGGATTTCTTCATACGTCTTGTCAATGACCCGCGTCTCGACAACATACCCCTCATCCTGGAAACCCCAGACCCGGAAGCCTGGAAAGAGGAAATCGACTGGCTATATTCCGTGATAGAGCCATAAAAAATGGAACCGTAACCTACCCTGAATCAACAATTCTTAAAAACATATACATGAAAACTAAACCGGATTTAAGCTTCTGGAAGCTGTGGAACCTGTCGTTCGGGTTCTTTGGCGTACAGATAGCGTATGCCCTGCAGAGCGCCAATGTGTCGCGAATCTTCGCCACCATAGGCGCCGGCCCTCATGACCTGAGTTATTTCTGGATATTGCCGCCGCTGATGGGTATGATAGTACAGCCTGTGGTCGGAGCCATGAGCGACAAGACATGGAACCGCTTCGGCCGTCGTCTCCCCTACCTTATCGTCGGGGCCATCGTGGCTGTGCTCGTGATGTGTCTGCTCCCTAATGCAGGAAGTTTCGGCCTCACCGTCTCCTCCGCCATCATCATAGGTCTCATTGCGCTGATGATGCTCGACACCTCCATCAACATGGCCATGCAGCCCTTCAAGATGCTCGTGGGAGATATGGTCAACGAAAAGCAGAAAGGACTCGCCTACTCCATACAGTCGTTTCTCTGCAACGCCGGTTCGGTTGTCGGCTTCGTATTCCCCTTCGTGCTGGCATGGGTGGGAATCCAGTCCACGGCTCCTGAAGGCGTGGTACCACCGAGCGTGATATGGTCGTTCTACATCGGCGCTTTCATCCTGCTCCTCTGCGTGATTTATTCGCTGATAAAAATCAAGGAATGGCCTCCCAAACTTTATGACGAATACAACGGCGGCCATTCACAGCAGAAAGGCGAGAAGAAGAATACCAACATCGTCAAGCTCCTCAAGGATGCTCCCTCTACGTTCTGGACCGTCGGTGTGGTACAGTTCTTCTGCTGGTTCGCTTTCCTGTTCATGTGGACCTACACCACCGGTACCATCGCGTCGATATCCTTCCATTCGCCCGTGATCGACAAGATTACGGCTGTAAGCGACGGGTCGCAGTCGATAGGCGGCAAATACATCCTTATCAATGATACCGTGACCATCGTCAAGGAAGGCAAAGCCATCGTCAAAGGAATCGGCTACGGAGTCAACTCTGTAGAAGGAAAGACAATCTCTGTCAACGGCGACACCATCGTAAACGAGGGTATCATCGTCAACGATCCGGAGAGCGGCATAGCCAAGGCCAACTTCAAGGATGTGATAGCCCCGGCTGGCTCTACAGTGGTTGTCGACGGCAAGGAGATGACGGTAGACAGCGACGCCACCCTGCAGAATTATCTCACAGGACTCAGCGGCAGCGTCACCTTCTCGAAAGGCCAGAATGTGGTGCGCGACCACAAGACCGGCAAGCTCGACGTCATAGAGAAAGAGGACGTGGTGATAGCCGATGCCTCGCAGGCCAAGTTCGAGACTCACAAGGACCTCGACACATCGTCGAAGCAGTATAATGCCGCCGGCGACTGGGTAGGCATTCTCTTCGCCGTCCAGGCCATGGGCTCCGTGGTATGGGCGCTGGTTCTCCCCAGATTCAGAAGCCGCAAGGTATCCTACTCCCTCAGCCTGCTCCTCGGCGCCGTAGGTTTCGTGCTCGCCGGCCTGATTTCCAACCAGTACCTGCTCTTCATCCCCTTCATCCTCATCGGTTGCGCTTGGGCAGCTATGCTGGCCTGGCCATTCACCATCCTCACCAATTCGCTCAAGGGTGGCAACATCGGCACTTATCTCGGCCTCTTCAACTGCTCCATATGTCTGCCGCAGATTATCGCCGCCATCACCGGCGGCTGGATACTCTCCTGGTTCAGCGTAGAGGGAGAGGTGGCTCCACAGTATATCATGATGATCATTGCCGGCGTTTCGCTGGCCATTGGCGCGCTCTGCGTATTCATCATCAAGGAAGGCAAACAGAAAGAGACTGTCATGGAAAATCCCGTCGACAGCGAGATGATCTGATGACACAGCTATAATATGGATGGAGGTTGCCCTCCATCCATATACCATGAAGACGGCGCGACCTGATTATATTGGCGACGTCACCAAAACAGAAATGCTATGGATTTCCGCAAACTCTTCACCCGGACATGGGCCGGGCTTCTATACTGTCTGATTATCGTTGGATGCATATTCCTCGGCAAATGGGGTATTCTGGCCCTTGGCTGCATACTGTCGGTTGCAGCCTGCGTGGAATTTGCAAAAATCACTCATGAACTCGACGAGAAGTATCTCCCCACCCTTATCATAGACATCGCCGGCTGCATCGCGCTATGTATGGTGCCGTTCTGGCCATTGTGCGCCATGATGTGGGTGGCATTGATGATTGCCAGACTCATAGAGCAGCTGTACGTAAGAATCTCAAATCCGCTCAGGAGCCTTTCCATATCCTTGATGACGCAGATATATATCGGAGGCCCAATGATGGTGATGACCTATTTCGGAAATTCCACAATTCCCATGATCCTCTTGGCAATGTTCTTCTTTATCTGGATCAACGACACCGGAGCATTCCTTGTGGGGAGCATGGCGGGGCGTCACCGGCTGTTCGAGCGGATATCACCCAAGAAGTCGTGGGAAGGCTTCTTCGGCGGCCTTTTCTTCTGCATAGGCTTTGCCTTCCTCTGCAGATATTGTCTCGACGGCTTATTCAATCTTGAGCATGTAGGAGCCGACATAGGCTTCTGGCTCGGCATGGCTATCACGGTATCCGTGTTCGGCACATGGGGCGACCTCGTGGAGTCGCTCATCAAGCGCGGCCTGCATATCAAGGACTCCGGCAACCTCATCCCGGGCCATGGAGGAATCCTCGACCGTATCGACTCCCTCCTCCTCGTACTCCCCTCCATATTCTTATATTACTTCATCTATTCCTGTATCTGACTCCCGAATGTTCTAAAGTGCCGCCGTGCCGCGAGCGGCAGCTCGTGGCAACGCGCGTCAGCTCCCGGCAGCTCGCGATAATCCCTCTGTCGAAATAATTTTTCAAGATTTTTCTTCCTATATTTGGATATGTCGAGGAAAAGCAGTAATTTTGCACTCGCAAATCGGGAACGAAAAGCATGGTTCGTTAGCTCAATTGAATAGAGCATCTGACTACGGATCAGAAGGTTGCAGGTTTGAATCCTGCACGAATCACACAATTCCGGCTCCTTAGCTCAATTGAATAGAGCATCTGACTACGGATCAGAAGGTTGCAGGTTTGAAT
>CAJUAT010000015.1 GCA_910584525.1 uncultured Muribaculaceae bacterium
CTGTGGTTTTCCTTAAAAAAATTCACAAATCACAAAAGTTTAAATGAGTTCAATACAAAATTTTACATCACTCCGCTCGGAAATGTTAAATATAGTTAATGTTTTAAAACTATCTAGTCGAAGTAAGGCCGCAGACCTGTAATTTGGAATACTCGACGATTTGGCATATCTTTGCAAATCGTCAGTCGGATTTTCCGGCACGACGACATCAATAAAAGGGAAAGCCCGGCGGATGGCCGGGCTTTCGTTTGCAGTGACGGTAGGAGATTAACCGTTAACTTTCTTCATGTGTGCGATGAGGTCGAGCACCTTGTTGGAGTAGCCGATCTCATTGTCGTACCAGCTGATAACCTTCACGAAGTTGTCGGTGAGGTAAACACCGGCGTTGGCGTCGAAGATGGAGGTCATGGTGCAGCCGAGGAAGTCGGAGCTGACCACAGCATCCTCAGTGTAACCGAGCACACCCTTGAGCTCGCCTTCGGCGGCAGCCTTCATGGCAGCGCAGATAGCCTCTTTGGTAGCGGGCTTCTCAAGGTTGCAGGTAAGGTCAACAACCGAAACGTCGAGGGTAGGCACACGCATGGAGATACCGGTGAGCTTGCCGTTGAGTTCGGGGATTACTTTACCGACAGCCTTTGCGGCGCCAGTGGAGCTGGGGATGATGTTGGCGCTGGCGGCGCGGCCACCACGCCAGTCCTTCATCGAAGGACCGTCCACGGTCTTCTGTGTGGCGGTTGTGGAGTGAACGGTGGTCATCAGACCCTCCTTGATGCCGAAGTTGTCGTTGAGAACTTTGGCGATAGGTGCGAGACAGTTGGTGGTGCAGCTGGCGTTGGATACGAACTGTGTGCCCTTTACGTAGGTGTTCTCGTTAACGCCGCATACGAACATGGGGGTGTCGTCCTTGCTGGGAGCCGACATCACCACGTACTTGGCGCCGGCCTCGATGTGAGCCTGTGCCTTCTCCTTGGTCAGGAAGAGACCAGTCGACTCTACAACGTACTCTGCCTCTACTGCGCCCCAGTTGATCTCTTTCGGGTCGCGGCAGGCTGTCACGCGGATACGCTTGCCGTTGACGATGAGCTCGTTCTTCTCCATGTCAGCCTCTACTGTGCCTTCGAAGCGGCCATGCATCGTGTCATACTTCAGCATGTAGGCCATGTAGTCTACAGGAAGAAGATCGTTGATCGCTACTACCTCGATGTCATCGCGCTTGGTGCTGGCGCGGAATACGAATCGACCGATGCGGCCGAATCCGTTAATGCCAATCTTTGTCATTACTCTCTTTATTTATTTTTGGGTTCTTATTTTTTTCTTTATTTTGTCCTTAGTCCGCATAGTCGGGTATCCACAGGGGGTACTTTACTACACTTGCTTATATATATAATGACCCAATTGGCGTTGGGTTGTGTTTAACTTTGCAAAATTAAGAATTTTTTCGCACTTTTGCACGTTCGTTCTCCCCTTTTTATTTGTTTTTAACTGAAAACCAAGTTTATAAAAGAATAGTATGGGAAAGTTTTTATCTGATTTCAAGGCATTCGCCCTTAAGGGAAATGTGATCGACATGGCCGTCGGCGTAATTGTGGGCGGTGCCTTCGGCAAGATAGTGAGCTCGCTCGTCGACGACATCATCATGCCGATCATCAGCCTGTGCACGGGGAATACCGGTTTCGAGAACATGCGATATGTGATCCATCACGCGGAGCCTGCCGACGCAGCCGCAGGCAAGGCTGCCGTCGAGGAGGTGGCAATCAACTACGGAATGTTCATCCAGAACATCGTCGACTTCCTGATCATCGCGCTGAGTATCTTCATAGCCCTTCGCGTCACCATGAAGTTCATGCACAAGGAGGCCAAGGAAGAGGCCGCCGCACCGGCACCCGAACCCACCGCCGAGGAGAAGCTCCTCACCGAAATCCGCGATATCCTCAAGGACGAGAAGAAGTAACGAGACTCTCCAGGGTCTTCAGGGCCGTGGAGACGTCGCCCACATTCTCCACCACCAGCAGCGACCTGTCGCCAAGCTCCTTTAACCGGGTGCCCGCGGGATTCTCCTGAAGCCTGCGCATTATGGCGGCGAAGGTTCTGCTGTGATAGTAGGCCTCGTTGTCGCTGCTTACGAAGTAGGCACGCATGGCCCCGTTCTTCAGCACTATCCTTTCAAAACCCGATTTGCGCGCCAGTATACGCAGTTCCACCACTTTCACCAGCTCCTCGCTGACGGGTGGAATCTTGCCGAAACGGTCGCGCAATTCTTTTCTGAACTCCTCCACCTGCTCCGTACGCTCCATGGCGTCAAGCTGACGGTAAAGGGTGATGCGCTCATTTTCGTTGGGCACGTACTCTGGGGGCAGCCGAAGTTCCAGGTCGCTCTCTATGGTTACGTCGGCCACGAAATTGCCGGCATTCTCGGAGCTTTCCGACAGGTCGTCGAAGTCGTCGCCGAACTCTTCGGTACGCAGCTCCGTCACCGACTCGCGCAGAATCTGCTGGTAAGCCTCATAGCCGAGGTCGGCGATGAATCCCGACTGTTCAGCACCGAGAAGGTTGCCGGCGCCGCGTATGTCGAGGTCCTGCATGGCTATCTGTATACCGCTGCCCAGGTCGCTGAACGATTCTATGGCCTGCAGCCGCCGCCGGGCCACAGGCGTCAGCGCCGCCCCGTGTGGCACGAAAAGGTAACAGAAGGCCTTGCGGCTGCTGCGCCCTACGCGTCCACGTAGCTGATGGAGCTCGCTGAGTCCGAAACTGTGCGCATTGTTCACAAGGATGGTGTTGACATTGGGCATGTCGACGCCATTCTCTATGATGGTGGTGCTCAGCAGCACGTCATAGTCATGGTTGGCGAAATCGAGTATCGCCTGTTCCACCCGTTCTGCCGGCATCTGGCCATGGGCGGTCACCACCCTGACGCCGGGTACCAGACGGCGCAGCTTCGTCTCCAGCTCGGCAAGGTTCTCTATGCGGTTTGTCACGAAGAACACCTGTCCGTTTCGGCTCAGCTCGAAGCTTACGGCCTCGCGCAGTGTATCGTCGTCGAGCATCGACACCGTGGTCATGATCGGCTGGCGGTTGGCCGGCGGAGTGTTGAGGCTCGACAGGTCGCGGGCCCCCATAAGCGAGAACTGCAGCGTGCGCGGTATCGGCGTCGCCGACATCGTCAGCGTGTCGACATTAACCTTCAGCTGCTTGAGCTTCTCCTTGACGGCCACGCCGAATTTCTGCTCCTCGTCGACAATCAGCAGACCAAGATCCTTGAACTGCACCTGCTTGCCGATAATCTTGTGGGTGCCTATGAGGATATCGATCTTTCCTTCCCGGAGGTCGGCGAGAATCTGACGGACCTCGGCCGGTTTCTTGGCGCGGCTGAGGAACTCCACCCTTACCGGGAAGTCCTTGAGGCGCTGCGAGAAGGTATGGTAATGCTGCATGGCGAGCACGGTTGTAGGCACGAGGATAGCTGTCTGCTTGCTGTCGCAGGCGGCCTTGAAGGCGGCGCGTACGGCAATCTCCGTCTTGCCGAAGCCCACGTCGCCGCATACCAGACGGTCCATGGGCCGCGCCTGTTCCATATCGGCCTTCACGGCAGATACAGCCTTGATCTGGTCGGGGGTGTCCTCATAGGCGAAGGAGGCCTCCAGCTCCTGCTGCAGATACCCGTCGGGCGAATAGGCGAAGCCTTTCTCACGGCGTCGCGCCGCATAGAGCCTGATGAGGTCGCGCGCTATGTCCTTCATCTTGCTCTTCGTGCGTTCCTTCATGCGCTGCCATGCCCCGGACCCAAGCTTGCTCAGCTTCGGTGCCTCTCCCTCTTTGCTACGGTATTTCGACAGCTTGTGCAGCGCATGTATCGACACCATCACCAGGTCGCCGTTCTGGAACTCCACCTTGATCATCTCCTGCGGGCGCCCGTTGACGGTGCTTTTTACAAGACCCTTGAATTTCCCGATGCCATGGTCTATGTGCACTATGTAGTCGTTGACCTCGATCTGGTTGAGTTCCTTTATGCTGAGGGCCACGCGGCCGCTGCGCGCCTTGTCGCTGTGCAGCGTGTAGTTGTGGAAACGGTCAAATATCTGGTGGTCGGTGAAGAAGCAGACCTTCGTGTCGTTGTCGATGAATCCCTCGTGAACGGTAGGGCCGGCGGCCGTGAAGGAGATGTTGTCGCCCCGGTCATCAAAGATGGCGCGCAGACGGTCAGCCTGATGTGGCGAGTCGCTGTATACGAGAATCCGGTAGCCTTTGGCGGTGAAGTTGCCGAAACTGTCGGCAATGAGGTTGAAATTCTTGTGGTAGAGGGTCTGCGGCACCGTGTCGAAAGCCATGGAGGCGTCGTAGGCGGCCGTGTCGGCGGTCTCTCGTTGTAGAAGGATACGGAAGATTCTCAGCTTCTCCATGCGGGAGGCGAAAGCCACGGGGTCCACCACATTCTGCATGGCCTTGTCGTCGCTTTCGCCGGCGATGGCGGCCGCGTCGCTGAAGGTTTCGGCGGCGATTGACTCCACACGTGACGTGACATAACGGGGGTCGCCGCAGAATATCATGGTGTCGTCGGCGAGCAGGTCGAGCAGCGACACTCCTCCCGGAGCATCGCCGGCACCTGCCGCAACCACCGTGGCTTCTTCAAGACGCCCCTTGCTGAGCTGGCTCTCGACGTTGAACACCCGCAGCGAGTCAAGCTCGTCGTCGAAAAAGTCGAGACGGTAGGGCTCTTCATGGCTGTAGCTCCATATGTCGACGATGGAGCCGCGTATCGCGAACTGCCCCGGCTCGTAGACGTAGTCGGTCTTGAAGAATCCCATGTCGAGGAGGCGTGCCGACAGAGTGCCTATGGGTATTGAGTCGCCGGCATGCAGGCGTATGGTGTTGTCATTGATGGCCTTGGCGTCGGCCACTTTCTCGGCGAGAGCCTCAGGGGATGCTACTATTACGCGGGGAGGCCGGGAGCCTGTGAGCCTGTTGAGAGTGTCGGTGCGGAGTATGCGCTGGGCGACGTCGGCCTGTCCGTATTTGATGTCCCTCTTGTAGCCCGAGGGGAATATGCACACATTGTCGTCGCCAAGGAGGGCGCGGAGGTCGGAAAATGCGTATCCGGCGGAAGCGGGGTCATCGCAGACGAGCAGGGAGATGCCCTTGTCGAGCGAGGCGAGGAGAAAAGCTTTCGCGGAGCCTGAGAGACCCGTGCAGAGGGCGCGGCGTACTGATGTGTCGGCGGCCATGCGCAGGAATGCCTTGCGCCTCGCCGGCGTCATGAACAATGACAGAGTGTCGCCGGCGTTCATCGTCGTGTGTCGGTTTTGGTAACGACAGTCGCCGGACGCAGCATCTTTTTATACAGCGGGCTCCCCATGATGCTTATGGCGGTGGCTATGGCCTTGTCGTCGCGCACGGTATATGCGTTGCGCCCTTTGCCCGGATAATAACGGCTCACAATCTCCGACCCGAGGTATTCCTCCACCTGGGGGCGATGTGTGTCGAAATCCCTGTCGAGGTTATGGGTGAGCAGCTTCTTGAGGTTGTCGAAGGCCGCCGTGGTCTCATCGTTGATGTATCCTTCATCGCGGGCTATGTTGCGCAGCTGTTCGGTAGCCGATTCCATGGTGCTGTCGTATTTGAACTTCGCGGGGTCGATGCTGGCCTTGAAGTCGGAGTATATGGAGTCGGTCACCACGAACTTGTCGGCAGGGGGTATGGAGGGATGTGTGGCGGCATACTTGTTGGCATAACGCCATATCCAGTTGTCGCTTACGGCGTTGTAAACGAGGCGGTTCACCTTTGGCCAGTCGATCACGGAGTCAGGGGCGAGACCGCCGCCGTCGCGTATTGTACGGCCGTGGAGGGTCTTGTACTCATGAGTGAGCGAGTCGGGCACGCGAGCCGCGGAGCCATCCTCGTTGCGGTGCTGATAGTCGAGGGCCTGTATAAGGCGTCCGCTGGGGGTATAGTATTTGGCCACGGTCACCTTGAGGACACCGCCATAGGGTAGAGGTCTGGTGGTCTGCACGAGGCCTTTCCCGAAGCTGCGGCTTCCCAGAAGGATGCCGCGGTCAAGGTCCTGCATGGCGCCGGCCAGAATCTCCGAGGCCGAGGCAGTGCTCCCGTCGATGAGCACGGCAAGAGGTATGTCGGGATAGAGAGGATTGCGCATGGTCTTGTAGGTGCGTGAATTATCCTTCTCGCGGCCTACGGTGCGTATGATTTCGGTGCCTTTGGGCACGAAGTTGGCGGCCACGTCGACGCTCTGTTCGAGAAGGCCGCCGCCATTGCCGCGAAGGTCTATGATGATGCCTGTGAGGTCAGGATGACGGCTCTTGAAGGTGTCGAGCACGGCCCGTACCTCCTTGCCGGTGTTCTCTATGAATTGCGAGATGCGGATATATCCTGTCTTGCCGTTGATTACGGTGCTGTAAGGCACGGATGGAGAGCGCAGCCGGGCGCGGGTGATGGTGATGTCGCGCACGGAGTCGGACACGTAAGGACGTATCACGCGCACGCGCACCTGTGTGTCGGGACGCCCGCGAAGCAGCTTGGTGATCTTGTCGGAAGTATAGGACGTCACATCCACGGTATCCACGCGGATAAAGCGGTCGCCGGCCTTGAGTCCGGCGGCCAGTGCCGGACTCTCCTCCATGGGTTCCGAGACGCATACCCCGCCACCCTCATTGACAAGGTAGGCGCCGATGCCGCCATATTCGCCCGTGGTCATCTGGCTGATATCCTCGCGGTTCTCCTCGGGATAATATACGGTATAGGGGTCGACGGTCTCCAGCAGGGCGTCGATGGCCTCACGGAACGCACGCTCGCGGTCGATCGTGTCAACATAGTTGAGCTCCAGTTCCTTGACGATGGCGCTGAAGGTGGTGAGACCGCGGGCCGACGACATGTCGCCGCTCTTCCGTTCGTTACCTGACAGGTGTATCGCCGTCAGAAGTAAAACCATGACAGGCAGCAACAGTAATTTCTTCATATCTCTGATAACAAGTCTTGGGGCACGTCGGTTTTAGAGCGGATCTTATCCGGCGGTGGTGATGTTGTCGGGGTGAGGGTAGTCCACGGTGAAGTGGAGTCCTCGGCTTTCCTTGCGGTCCATGGCCTGACGAGTCACGAGGTAGGCCACGTTGATGATGTTGCGCAGCTCGCAAAGCTGGCGCGTGGGCTTGCTGCGCCGGAACAGGTCTTCGGTCTCCTGGTAGAGTATGTCCAGACGGTTCCAGGCCCTTTTGAGCCGCAGGTCGGAACGGACTATCCCCACATAGTAGCCCATGATCTGACTCACTTCCTTCTCGCTCTGGGTGATGAGCACCATCTCCTCGGGAGAGGAAGTGCCTTCGGCGTTCCAGTCGGGAACATCGTCGCGCCAGTCGATGCCGTTGATGACTGAGGCGGCATGGCGTGCCGCGCTGTCGGCGTATACCACAGCCTCTATCAGGGAGTTGCTGGCAAGACGGTTGCCGCCGTGGAGACCGGTGCAGCTGCATTCCCCTATGGCGTAGAGGTGGCGTATGCTGCTTTCGCCGTTGAGGTCGACGGATATGCCGCCGCACAGATAGTGGGCCGCCGGTGCCACTGGTATCATCTCCTTGGTGATGTCGATGCCGAGGCTGAGGCATTTCTCGTAGATGTTGGGGAAATGGTGTCTGGTTTCCTCGGGGTCCTTGTGGGTGACGTCGAGCATGACATGGTCGGTGCCGTGGAGTTTCATTTCGGAGTCGATGGCGCGAGCCACGATGTCGCGGGGTGCCAGCGAGAGACGTTTGTCGTACTTGTGCATGAACTCGGTGCCGTCGATATTCTTCAGGATGGCGCCATATCCGCGCATGGCCTCGGTGATGAGGAAGGAGGGACGGTCGCCGGGGTGGTACAGGGCCGTGGGGTGGAACTGTATAAACTCCATATCCTTGACGGTTCCCTTGGCACGGTAAACCATGGCAATACCGTCGCCGGTGGCCACAAGGGGATTGGTGGTAGTGGTGTATACGGCGCCGACGCCGCCGGTGGCCATTACCGTGACCTTGGCGAGGAATGTCTCCACATTGCCGGTGGCTTCGTCGAGCACATATGCGCCGTAGCAGGTAATGTCGGGAGTGCGGCGCGTCACCACTTTGCCCAGGTGGTGCTGGGTGATGATTTCCACGGCGCAGTGATGGTCGAAGACGTGTATGTTGGGAGTCCGGCGAATGGCCTTCACGAGCGAGGTCTGTATTTCGGCGCCGGTATTGTCGGCATGATGGAGGATACGGAACTCGGAGTGCCCCCCTTCGCGGTGCAGGTCGAAAGAGCCGTCGGACTTGCGGTCGAAGTCGACGCCCCAGGAGAGGAGTTCCTCAATTTGGCGGGGAGCGTTGGTTATTACCTGTCTGACGGCATCGGGGTCGGAGAGCCAGTCGCCGGCCACCATAGTGTCGTGAATGTGTTTGTCGAAATTGTCGACGAGCAGGTTTGTGACTGAGGCGACGCCGCCTTGGGCGAAATAAGTGTTGGCCTCTTCGAGGTCCGTTTTGCAGATGATGGCGATAGAGGCGCCGGTACGGGCGGCCTTGAGAGCGAACGACATGCCGGCGATGCCGGAGCCTATGATGAGATAATCGTAGCGCATAAGTCGAGTGAATTAGAGAGGTTGCGGCGCGGCCCTCAGGGCGCGTTCCTTAAAATAGACCGGGCCGGCGGTCAGCGATACTGACTGCCGGCCCGGCTGTGATATTGGTGTCCGCTATTAGCCTAATTTGTTGATGTGCTTGGCGAGGCTGCTGCAAAGATTGGCGGCCTTGTTCTTGGAGATGATGTTTTTGCGGCCGAGACGGTTGAGAAGCTGTGCCACTTTGTTGTAGGCGGCGGTAGCTTCGGCTTTGTCGGTCATTTTGCGTACACGACGCACAGCGTTACGAGCTGTCTTGGCCCAGTAACGGTTTTCCAAGCGCCGGCTCTCGGCCTGGCGGATTCTCTTCAATGACGATTTATGATTTGCCATCGCTGTTTTGCTGGTTTTATTTGATTAGTAGCCCATAGCAGAGTCGAACTGCTCTTTAGAGAATGAAAATCTCTCGTCCTAACCGATAGACGAATGGGCCCCGGTGTCGCTAACTACGGCATAGCCGCGCTTTGCGACTGCAAAATTAGTAATTTTTTTTCTTTCTACAAAATTTTGCTGTAAAAATCCTTCCGGCATCGGGTATCGAAAGTCCCGGTGCCAGAAGACAAAAGTATGATTAGTACTTGATATTCAGCGGTTTATAGTCGTAGAGCAGGTTCAATGTGGCTGTGCGGGTAGTGGCGTTGTAGCTTACGCCTGTGGCGCGTTTGCCGTTGATTGTCACCTGTGCGGGTCTCGTTATGCCCACAATCTCAAGCGTGATGTGGCGTTCGGCGGGCATCCCCAGGTATTCCCCGTCGGAGCTTATCACTATCTCGCGCCGTCCGGTGTTGCTGAAGGTGGTGAGCTGGTACTTCCTTTCCAGGAGCGTAGTGGGCGACTCCCGGTCATCGTCGAAGAGTGTGTATTCCGAGGGCTTGTCGCTCGCGTAATATTTCACTGTCAGGTATTGCGGGTCATAGTCGCCGGTATTCTTCATGGGGCGCGTGTAGAGAGGAATGAAGCTGCCGGCCTTGATGAAGAGGGGGAATCTGTCGAGGGTCACGGGCACGTTGGCCTCGGTGCCTCCACGGTAGCTGCGCGACGGGTTGAACCAGTCGATCCATACGGGTGCATCCTTGCCGCTCTTGCCCATGTCGGGGAATACCACTTTGCGGGTTCTGACTCCCGGATTCATTACCGGCGCAACCAGCACCTCCCGGCCCCACAGATACTCGTCGGATACATTGCTGTAGCGTTCAGAGCCTCCGTAATAGTTGATGGGGCGAGCCAGCGGCTGTCCGGCGGAAGCGTTCTCGTAAGCCAGCGTATAGTTGTAGGGAAGCCATTGGTAACGCATCTTTACCAGGTCGAGGAGAATCTTCTGCTGTGCCGGATAATGATAGGGTTCCGGTTTGTCCTGGGCGTGTGTGCGGAGTATGGGATTGAAGACGCCCATCTGCATCCATCTCACGTAGAGTTCGGGATCATAGGGGTGATCCTTGTCCACGGCGAAGCCGCCGATGTCGGAACCCATGTACCCGAGGCCGGAGAGTCCCGAATTGAGGAGCAGTTTTATCTGAGGCTGCAGACCCTGCCAAGAGCGGGCCACGTCGCCGGTCCACGGGAATACGGAGTATTTCTGCAGGCCGGTGGTCCCTCCGCGCATCATCACGAAGGGGCGACGTTCCGGGAAGTCACGGCGCAGTCCTTCATAGACCATACGGCTCCAGTCGTTGCCGTAACGGTTGTGATAGTCGTTGGCCGTCAGGCCATTGGCGTGAACGATGTCGAGGGGGTGCTGCTCGGGTTCGCCCAGGTCGCCCCACCAGCCGTAGACGCCGTCGCCGGTGATGGTGCTGAGCCGGTTCCACAGCCATTCGCGCGTGGCCGGGTTGGAGATGTCGAACATCCCCGATTCTCCAACCCACAGAGGAACGTCCACGGTGTTGCCGGCGGAATCGTAGGTGAGCATCCGCGCGTCGTTGAGGAGATTGTAGTTGTCGAGTGCCCCTTTCTTGTTGATGTAGGGCTGGTGGATAAGCACGGTCTTCACCCCCATGTTGTTGAGCGAGTCGAGCATCCGGCGCGGGTCGGGAAACTGTTCGGGATTCCATTCGAGGCGTCCCATGTCGGTTTCCTTGCCATACCAGTATAGGTCGAAGATAAGGCCGTCCACGGGATAGCCGCGACGCTTCAGGGAGTCGACGGCTCCGAGAGCCTCCTTGTCGGTATGGTATCCGTATTTGGAGGTGATGTATCCGAGGCTCCAGAAGGGAGGGAGATCCTGACGTCCTGCCACTTTGGTGAAATTGGCGGTGGTGCCGGGCATGTCCTTGCCGTAGACTATGGTATACGATATGGTTCCCGGGTTGGAGGTATCGTAGTTGAAACCGTCGCCTGTGAAGGCTATGGTGCTCCGGGAGTCATCGTTGAAGAGTATGCCGTAGCCGGTGTCGGCGAGGAGATAAGGCATCGTTATACCCATCTGAGAGATGCGGGGGTCGCCCTCGCCGTATCCGTAGTTGGGACGGTTCCACTGCACGAGGGTGTCGTTGCCGAGTCGTAGCGACTTGCCTCTTTCACCGGCGCCGTAGAAAGCGGTGCCTTTGGGGGTGTTGAACTTCAGCGGGCTCTTCTCGCTGAGGAGGGTATCGCCGGCGGGGTTTACGAGGAAGACCTCGCCGGTGCGCTTGCCCACGCTCAGCGTAACCCCTATGCCCTGGAACACCACCCGGTCGCCGTCTGACCAGTTGCGCATACGCGTTGTCTCCGACACGGGTGCCGGCGCCTTGTCGCCGGGTGACCGCCGCGTCACCTGAAAGGCGTTACCCTTGAGGGGTGTCACCGTGATCAGGCCGCCGGGTGTGTATACATTGTAAGAGTCGGAGGCCCCGGAGGCCCCTGCCACGCTCAGCGCGGCTATGGCCATGAACAGGTATACTCGCTTTTTCATAAGGCGTCGTTGAGCTCTATGTCCTCGTTGATGGCTACGCTCCACGGCAGACCGCATTGGGCCACCATCTCCAGGAAGGGATCCGGGTCGAACTCCTCAACGTTGTGCACGCCGGGCATAACCCATTTGCCGGTGAGGAACATATAGGCGCCCACCATCGCCGGCACGCCTGTGGTGTAGCTCACGGCCTGTGTACCTGTCTCTTCATATGCCTGCCGGTGAGGACAGTTGTTCCATATGTAGTATGTGCCGGGTTTGCCTTCCTTGTCGAGGCCGGAGATGCGGCAGCCTATCGAGGTCTCGCCGGTATAGTTCTCGCCGAGGGTTCCGGGGTCGGGGAGCACGGCCTTCAGGAACTGTATGGGTATTATTTCCTGTCCCTGGTACATTACCGGGTCGATACGTGCCATTCCTATGTCCTGAATTACGCGCAGGTGTGTAAGGTATTCCTGGCCGAAAGTCATCCAGAAGCGGGCGCGGCGCAGCGTCGGGAAGTTCTGCACGAGGCTCTCCAGCTCCTCATGATAGAGGAGATAGCTCTCGCGCTCGCCTATGTTGGGGTAGGTGAGCGGACGGTGTATCTCCAGATTGCCGGTTTCCACCCATTTGCCGTCGAGCCAGTAGCGACCCTTCTGGGTAATCTCGCGGATGTTGATTTCGGGGTTGAAGTTGGTGGCGAAAGCCTTTCCATGGTTACCGCCGTTGCAGTCGACGATGTCGAGGGTGCGCATCTCGGAGAAGAAATGTTTTGCGGCATAGGCTGTGAAAACGGCGCTGACGCCCGGGTCGAAGCCGCAGCCGAGGATGGCGGTGAGGCCGGCCTTCTCGAAGCGCTCGCGGAATGCCCACTGCCACGAATATTCGAAATGAGCCTCATCCTTGGGCTCATAGTTGGCGGTGTCGAGGTAGTTGACACCGGCCTGCAGACAAGCCTCCATGATGGTGAGGTCCTGATAGGGGAGAGCCACGTTGATCACGATGGCCGGCGTGTACTTCTTGAAGAGCTTCACGAGCTGGGGCACATCGTCGGCATCCACGCTGTCGGTGAGGATTTTGACGCCGTGGCGTTTCTCTATGCTTGCGGCTATGGCATCGCATTTCGATTTGGTACGCGAAGCCAGCACTATCTCGCTGAACACGTCAGGGTGTTCGGCACATTTGTGGGCTACTACAGTCCCGACGCCTCCGGCGCCGATTATCATAACTTTCATAATGGTAAGATTTTACGGAACAGGTTCCAGCCGCGGGCCTTGGCGTAAGAGCCTTGGACGGCGGCCGGCACGCGCAGTGCGCATTGGTTGTATATATGGGTCTCCTCCGCGGCATCGAAAGGAGCGCTGTCGCATTCGAAGGGCGGAGGTGTCGTAGAGTCTACGGTGATTTCGCGTAGGTTGCCGCATCCGGAGAAGAGGAGTTCGCCGAGTTGGCGGGGGTTGGCGGGCAGCACGGCGCTGCGCAGATTGGTGCAATCGCTGAAGGCATAGCTTTCCAGCTCATCTACGGATGCCGGCAGGATGATGCTTTCCAGCTCCCTGCACATACTGAAGCAGTTGGCCCCGATATGTTTCACGGTAGCCGGCAGGGTGATCTCTTTCAGAGCCGAGCAGTATGCGAATGCCTGGCTGGCTATGTCGTCGAGGCCAACGGGAAGCTGTACGTTCTCAAGAGCCGTGCACCAGCTGAAGGCGCCGCGCCCGATTTTTTTCATACCCCGTGGCAATATCGCCTTTCGCAGCCGTCCGCAGTTGCTGAACACGCACTCGGGGAGTTGCGCTACCGCACCGCGGAAACGCACCGTGTGGAAGTCGTCGCGACCTTCAAACTGCCGTGGCGAGAGCTTTTCCCCGGCATCTATCATGAGCACGGAGTCGGTCACCATGGCGGCGTGAAGAGTGGCAACGCCGGCAAGAAGCATGAGCAGTGAAAGGAATCGGCGCATGGCGGCTAAAATTTGGGTTGGCGGTCGGGAGGAAGGATGGTGGCCGGGTCAACGGTGTCTACGGCAACTACCAGATAGCGGGTGTCGCCGCGCCAGGGTACCGTAGAACGGTATTTGCGGTATTCCACACGTACGGGACGGTTGGCATACTGCATTTTCCTCAGCAGGACAGCCGACGGAGTGTCGAGGGTGCTGAACACAAAGTCTCCTTCATACACGCGGGTGGTGTCCATAAGGTTTTTGTAGGGGAGCAGCACACCTTCGTAGCTTTTGAAAAGGAGTCCGCGTTCCTCAATGGCGTCGACGTAGCCATATTGCACGGCATTTATGGCATATGGTGCGAACCATCGGATATAACCGGCTATGATGAGGCCGAGGACCAATCCGGCGGCCGCCACCCATAACCACAGCCGGCGGCTCCGCCCGGGACGCAGATGCCCGAAGGCCGGCTCCGGCTCATCCCAATAGCGAGGGTCTTCGGGACGTATGCGGGGCTTCTTGACCTCCTTGACTTCCTTGGGCTCGTCGGGAAGGTCCTCCCCGTCAAAATAATCGTGTCTGTCGTCTTCTTCGAATCTCATCAACTTTTATTGTTGGCTGTTGTGTTATTATTAGCGGTTTTGTTTGAAAATGATATGTATATCATGGTAAAAATACCGAGGATAATGAGCATGAGCGTCTGGCCGGACCATTGGAGCATAGAGAAAGCGGAACCCTGGCTGTCGGCGACGCCGTAGATGGCGAGGCCGAACATTATGGCGATGTTCCAGGGGCCGAGGCCGCCGTTGCTCGGTATGGCCATACCTATGGAGCTGAGCACGAATGCCACAAGACAGGGTATCAGTCCCCACGCATATTGGGCGGTGCAGAGCGCCCGGGTGAAGTCGAAGGCATAGAAGGCCACATAGAGCTGGATGTAATAGCACCCCCAAATGGCGAGAGTCCAGAGGAAGAAGGTGGTCTTCCCCTTCATGCGCGTGATAACGGCGAAGCCGTGCCACATCTGGGCTATCCATTGACGCGTCTTTGCCACGGGTCGAGAGGCGCGTCCGAAATGGAAAATGCTCCATACTATTATTGCCGCGGCTGCCACGGCTATCCATACCATAGGATTGCGTGCCGCATCCACCGCTCCTCGTCCCACAGGATATTTTATGAGAAAAGCCTCAATGGCGGGAGTGGCGAGGATAAAGGCGAGGAGAGTGAGGGTGAGCACCGAGAAGAGGTCGGCGAGACGGTCGCCCACCATTGAGCCCACCACTTCGGTGAAGGGGGCCTTCTGACGCCTGGCTATGTATGTGCAGCGCCATACTTCCCCCAGACGTGGAAAGAGAAGGTTGAGGGCATAAGTGCCGAATATGGAGCAGCAGAGAGCCATGAAAGGAGGGTCAATGCCGAGGGCGCGGAGCTGCAGACGCCAGCGGGCGGCACGTGCCATGTGGCTCATGACGCTGATGAGCATCGCACACAATATCCACCAGTAGTCTACACCATGCGTGACAAGCTGCCACATGTCGCTGAAATTCACCTTGCGGAACATGTAGCTGACCAACAGCACAGTAAGTGCCATCGGCAGCAGCCATCTCACGGCGTAGCCTCCTACTTCGCGCAGTCTTTTCCCTTTCACTTCGGACTCAGTAAAATTCAAAATGCAAATTTAGCAAAAAACTTCGACAAAGGGTATATCAAAGATTACAGGGCATATTTTAAACTCGGAGTCAGAGGATGAATTCGAGTTCTTTGAACGAGAAATGCATCGTCCGGTTGTCGCGGGTAATGAGGGAAATGATGCCGTCGGGAGCCACACCGTCGATACGCGCGAGGAATATGTCGGGGTCGTCGGCCTGTACGTGCGAGGCGCTGAGGTTGCTCTTCCGCGGCCGGAAAGGGTACATGGCGCCGTCGTGCCGCCATAGCCGTGTCAGGTATTCGGTATGGACGTCGGCGAGATTGCCGAGTCGTCGCTCCAGATGGAATGAGAGTGAGTCGAGTACGGCGGGCAGTGAATACTCCCGGCCTGTGATACGGGTCATCGATACCGGGTTGGGTGCTTCGCTCTCAAACTCCCGTTGGTTGACGTTAAGCCCTATGCCTATGCGGGAGTTGGCTATGGAGCACCCCAACACGGAATGTTCAATCAGGATACCGCATATTTTTAGATTCCCCACATAAATGTCGTTAGGCCATTTGAGAGTTGCGGTTATGCCATGGTCGGCGAGGGTGTCGGCCACGGCGAGGGCTGTAGCCTCGGAGATACGGAATTGCCGCACGGGGAGGGGTATGGATGTGTCGTCGAGGGCTGGGCGGCGGAAGAGGGTCACGGTAAGGTTCTTGCCAGGCTGCGACTCCCAGGAGTTGCCGCGCTGGCCACGGCCCGCCTGCTGCTGATGCACCGATACCATCGTCATGTCGCCGAGGTCGTGCTGGTGCGCCGACGCGTAGCTCATCGTGCTGTCGGCCGTGTCGAGGAATACGTAGTCCATCGCCTCAGATATTCAGCAGGGTAAGGCTCCGCGAGCCGTCGGCGTTGACCTCTATGCGTGCCACTACCGTATCTTCCGGAAGGTAAGGCAATGCCACCTGTGGCCATTCCATAAGGCAGTAGGAACCGGAGTCGAGATAGTCGTATATTCCGAGGTCGGCGACGTCGGAAGCCTTCTCCAGACGGTAGAAGTCGAAATGGTACACCGGTTTGCCGCCGGGCACCTCATAACTGTTGACAATACTGAATGTCGGGGAGTTGGCGACATCGACGGCGCCGAGCCTGGAGGCTATGCCGGCGATCAGAGTGGTCTTCCCGGCGCCCATCGGCGCGTCGAAAGCCACAATCCGGCGGCTGCCGAGTTGACTGACAAGCCAGTCGGCAGCCGCCGCTATCATGTTTGTGTCCTTTATTTCGAATGTCATCGCAGGATTAATACTTCAAGGATATATACGCCGGCACCGGCCAGGTATCCGGCAAGTGCGGGAAGGGTGAAATGCTTGAGGTACCAGCCGAAGCTGATTTTCTCCAGACCCATGGCAATCACGCCGGCAGCCGAGCCGATGATCAGCAGGCTGCCGCCGACTCCGGCACAGTAGCTCAGGAACTCCCAGAAGATGCCGTCCTGTACAAAGTTGGCGGCATAACCTATGGCACCGGCATCCTCCACGGGATACATGCCCATCACGCCTGCTACCAGAGGAACGTTGTCGAATACCGACGACAGCATGCCCAGCAGGACATTGATCACGTATATGTCGTGCACCTTGGCGTCAAGCCATTTGGCGGTGGCGTCGAGCACGCCCGAGAAGTCGAGAACCTGTACGGCCATAAGTATGCCCATGAAGAAGAGAATCGACGGCATGTCGATACGCTTGATCACGGTGGTGAGCCTATGTTGCTTCACATCCTTGACATGACGGCGGTTATAGAAAATCTCGGTATATAACCAGAGGATGCCGAGCATGAGGAGCATGCCTAAGAATGGAGGGAGATGCGTGATGCTCTTGAACACGGGCACCAGAATCAGACCTGTCACGCCGAGGAGGAAGATGGTCAGTTTGTCGCGGTGAGTCATCCAGGCGTTGGGATCGGGGCCGGAGTACTGGACGGGAGCCAGCTGACCTTTGAGGCTGCGGCTTATCCAGAGTGCGGGGACGAGGACGGCCACAACAGAGGGAAGGAGCACGCGGGCTATTATCGCCTCGGCGGTGACATTACCCTTCACCCAGAGCATGATGGTGGTGACATCGCCGATGGGCGACCATGCGCCGCCGCAGTTGGCGGCTATCACGATAAGTCCGGCATACAGCCAGCGTTCATGACGGTCGTCGATAAGCTTGCGCAAAAGCATCACCATCACTATCGTGGTGGTCATGTTGTCGAGAACGGCGCTGAAGAAGAAGGCCGTCAGGCAGAGTATCCACATCAGCTTGTTCTTGCTGTGGGTCTTGATGTGGTCGGTGATGATGGAGAAGCCTCCGTGCACGTCCACCAGCTCCACGATGGTCATGGCGCCTATCAGGAAGAAGAGCGTCTGCGTGATGTCGCCCATGGCCTCAACTATCTGAACGTCGATGATGTAATTGAGACTCTGCATGTGCGGCGTCATCGACTGCATACGCGGGTTGGCCTGCAGATACGCCGCAAGGTCGTCTGCATGGAACTCCGGTATGAAGTACTCCGCATTCAGTGCGTACAGTACCCATAGAGCCATACCCAGCAACAAAGCCGTCGCGGTCTTGTCGATGCGCAGCGGGTGCTCCAAAGCTATCGCCAGATAGCCGATGAAAAACAAACAAATAAGTGTTACAATCATGGAATATTAGTTGATTTAAGGTTATTTCAGTGTGATCTTATCTGCGTTTCTTTTTCTTGCTCTTGCTTGAAGATTTGGATTTGGATTTAGACTTGGCTTTGGATTTTGAGGAAGCCTTGCCTGAGGATACTTTGGCCGACGAGGGAAGTTTGATGTTGTCGCCGGGGTGGATTTCGTCGCCGGAGCCCTTTATGTTGTTGGCCTTCTTGATAGCCTCCACGGTTGTTCCGTAACGTTTGGCTATGTTGGAGAGGTTGTCGCCGCTGCGCACGCTGTGGCTTGCAGGCTGTGTCGACTGTTTTTTCTTTGACTTGCTTTTTGACTTGCTTTTTGACTTGCTTGCGGATTTGCCTGTGGACTTGCTTCCCGATGTGGAGGCAGTGGCGGAAGAGGTCTTTTTCTTCTGGCGGGGTGCCGGGGCGGTTTCGGCGGCGGGAGTGTTGTCCTGGACTGTATAAGCGGGGGCCGGGGGCTGATTAGAGCGGGCGCGGCGTCCGCGGGCCACGGCGTACGACTGCACCGGCTCGCTGGCGGGTGTGCGCGAAACCTGTTCTGTCTGTTCTGTCTGTTCGGCAAGCGCCGGCATGTTGTCGGCATCCGATTCCATGGCTGCTTCCTCCACGATGGAGGCTCCCGGCTCGTCTCCAGGCTCAACGCTTATGCGACGAGTATATTTGTCGGCCTCATAGTTGCGTATGTCGGCCTCGCTCATAAGGTAGGCGTGGGTCTGCTGGGAGGGGAGCACAAGGGTATATGCCCGCGACGGACTCCCGGGAATGATGTCGGCGCGGAATTGCGGATTGAGCACACGCAGCTCCGCCATGGGTATGTTGAGCACATGCGAGATCTGCTGCAGGTGTACGCGGTCGCTTACCATGATGGTGTCGGTGACAAGCGGCTTGGTGGGAAGCACTGGGCTTATGTTGTGCTCCGGGTAATATGTCATCACATAGTTTGCGGCAATGAACTGGGGCACATAGCCACGGGTTTCGGGGCTGAGGTAGTTGTAGATGCTCCAGAAGTCGTGGTCGGAGGGGTTGCCGCCGGCGCGGCGGATGGCTTTGTTGACGTTTCCGGGGCCGCAGTTATAGGCGGCGATTGCCAGCGACCAGTCGCCGTAGGTGTTGTAGAGGTCTTTGAGATATTTGGCGGCCGTGCGGGATGAGAGGTAAGGGTCGCGACGTTCGTCGACGAGGCTGCTTACCTCAAGGCCGAGGCCTTTGCCTGTGCCGATCATGAACTGCCACAGGCCGGCGGCGCCATGTTTCGATACGGCGTTGGGGTCGAGACCCGATTCCACGATGGGCAGGTAACGCAGTTCCAAAGGGAGACCTTGCTCTTCGAGAGCCTGCTCGAAAATAGGCATATAATATATGGAGAGGCCGAGGAGGGCGGCTACCTGGCTGCGGCCGCGGCTCGTGTAGCGCTCGATATAGTTGCGCACTATCGAGTTGTAGGGCATCTCTATGATGGTGGGCAGCTTGGCGAGCCTCGCACGCATTGTGGCGTCGTCTACTGCCACGTCGCCCTGCCGCTTGTAGCGGTCGTCGGTGGCCGTGTAGTTGCGCATGTACCATCCTTCGAGCATCTTCTGTGTGTCGAGCTCGTAGCTCTCCGGATAGATGATGTCGTTGTCGGTGATGGTATGCTTTATGTCGTTGACATTGGTGGTCCTGGCTGTCGCCAACAGACTGCCGGCGGCTATCAGTCCGAGGGTGAGTATATATGCTGTTTTCTTCATAATGTTCTGAGTTGTCGGTGAGATGATTTCAGAAGGTTAACGACCATTGCAGACCGAGGGCGCTGCGTTTGATTGAGGGGAATCTGTCGTTGACGATGATTGCCGGGGCAATGTCAAGCGACAGGTCGGGGCTGACGTCGAAGTGTGCCATGGATGCGTCCACATAGGCGTCGACCATACATACGAGGTAGAGGGCCACAAGGCATATTATGCAGAGGTCGCGGTTGCGGCGGAAATAGTCCTTGCGGCTCTTGAAAGTGCGCTCGAGCCATGAACGGTCGAGGTCGCTTTCACTCACGGTGGGAGGAAAGAAGTTCATATAGCTGTTGGTTCCCGGGTCGGAGTCCATGATGTCGCGGTAGGCCTGCATATAGTCTTTGTACTGGTTGGCGTTCCAGCTTGTGGCATATCCGAGACCCATGAAACCACCCACCACTATCGGGAGCTTCCAGTATCGGCGGTTATAGATCTGTCCGAGGCCTGGGCAGAGTGCCGAGAGCCATACGGCGCGTGTGGGAGAGGGGTTGAAGGGAATCTTGCCGTTTTCGTCGAAGGCATAGTCGTCGGCACGTACCTCGGTAGGGGGTATGGAATCGTTGTCGGGAGTCACGGCCACGTCTATCTCGGCGTCCACCATCACTGTTGAGTCGGCCGGAAGGGCTATGGGCTCTCGTTCCGCGGGTGACTGCGGGATGCGTGCCGCCACGGCGCCGCCGCCATATATCTCGGGCGGTAGCACCAGCAGCAATGCCAGCGTCATAGCCAGCACTTTCTCGCCTATCCTGCTGTGTCCCTCGGTGTCAGCCATTGTTGAGAGTGTCGAAAACTTTTATCAGCCGATGGAGGTCGTCGTCGGAGGCGAAGCGGAAGGTTATGGCTCCCGAGCCGTTCTCCGAGCGCGTGAACTTCACCGGCGTATGGAAACGGTCAGTAAGAGAGTCGGCGAGCTGGCGGTAGGCCGAATTGTCGGGGCGTGCCGGTTTCTCCGCGGCGTCCTTTTCCTTGCCTTCCTGGCGTGCGAGGGCTTCGACGGCTCTTACGGAAAGGCCCTCCTTGACAATTCTCTTGTAGAGGCGCAGCTGCGTCTTGGTGTCGGCCACTGCCAGAAGGGCGCGGGCGTGTCCCATGTCGATGTTATGGTCGCGCAGGCCGAGTTGAATCTCGGCGGGAAGCCTGAGAAGCCGCAGATGGTTGGCGATGGTGGCACGTTTCTTGCCGAGACGCTCCGAGAGGCGTTCCTGGGTAAGCTCGTAGGTGTCGATGAGCTTTTTGAAACCGAGAGCCACCTCTATGGCGTTGAGGTCCTGGCGCTGAATGTTCTCGATGAGGGCCATCTCGGTCATCTCCATGTCGGAGGCGGTTCTGACATATGCGGGCACGGAGGCGAGGCCGGCAATGGCGGCGGCACGCCAGCGGCGTTCGCCCGCGATTATCTGGTAGCGGCCGCCGGCTATGCTGCGCAGCGTCAGCGGCTGTACCACACCGAGCTCACGTATGGAGGCGGCAAGCTCTTCGAGACTGTCGCTGTCGAAGGCACGGCGCGGCTGCTCGGGATTAGGCTCTATCTGGCTCAGGGAAATCTCTGAAATCGCCGAGGAGCCGTCGGTGCGTATCTCATCGACCGACAGCAGCGCATCGATGCCGCGTCCCAGTGCCGGACGTCGCCCCGGCTGGCTGCTCTTATTGTTGTTCATGCTTTGTCGGTGGTTTTCTGTCGGTTGCGGTTCTTCTTGCGTTCGCGTGTCTGCAGCTCACGTGCCAGCTGGGTATAGGCTATGGCGCCGCGGCTGTCGGGGTCGTAAAGAATCACCGGAAGTCCGTGGCTCGGACTCTCCGACAGCTTGATGTTGCGGGGTATTACGGTGGTGAACACCATGTCGCCGAAATGTCCTTTGAGTTCCTCGAAAATCTGGTTTGCGAGGCGCAGACGGGCATCGTACATCGTGAGCAGGAAACCTTCTATTTCGAGCTGCGGGCGCAGCCGCGACTTGATGATCCGGATGGTGTTGAGGAGCTGTACGATACCTTCGAGGGCGAAGTATTCGGCCTGTACGGGAATCAGCACGGAGTCGGCGGCGGTGAGGGCGTTGACGGTGATGATTCCCAGAGAAGGAGAGCAGTCGATGAGGATGTAGTCATAGCGGTCTTTGACAGGGGCTACCACGCCGGCCAGCACCTTCTCGCGGTCCGCGCGGTTCATGAGCTCTATTTCGGCGCCCACAAGTCCTATGCGCGAGCTTATGATGTCAAGACCCTTCACCTGGGTGGCCTTGATGGCCTCTGCCGCCGGGTAGCTGTCGATAAGGCATTCGTACACCGATACGTCGCTGTCGTCGAGCTCCACGCCCAGCCCCGATGTGGCGTTGGCCTGCGGGTCTGCGTCAATCAGCAATACCTTGCGCCCCGATAGCGCCAGACATGCCCCAAGATTGAAGCTCGTCGTAGTCTTGCCTACGCCGCCCTTCTGATTCGCTATTGCTATTATCTTTCCCATATATAATCCTCACTATGGAATTAATTTGCAAATTTAATCATTATTCCCCATAATCCGAAAATTCTAAGTTTTTTTAAGGAATCGATCCGGGCACATGCATGCTTTGCATACTTTGCCGCGGTCCCGCGGCGGGAAATGTCGATTTTCATAATTCGGAATTTTTTGCTATCTTCGCAGGTTAATAAGAGCGCGTGCCGCTGTATGTGCGTTAAAAAACAGATTTAAGAATGCTTACATTGCAGGCAATAAAGGCTGATCCTGAGTTTGTGATCGGCAGGCTGGCCGTCAAGGGTTTTGACGGCCGTGGAGTGATAACGGAGATACTTGAGATAGATGAAGAGCGCAGGAAGCTCCAGCATCGGTGCGACACCGACGCGTCGGAACTCAAGAAGCTGGCCTCGTCGATAGGGGCTTTCATGAAGCAGGGAGAGCGCGGCAAGGCAGAGGAAGCCAAGGCCGAGGTGGCCCGTATCAAGGGCGAGACCAAAGGGTTGCAGGACCGTCTCGCCGAGTGCGAGGCCAAGCAGCTCCAGCTCCTCCTGACTGTGCCCAATCTCCCCAATGCCTCCGTGCCCGAAGGATTGTCGGCCGAAGACAATGTGGTGGAAAAGACCGGCGGTCCCATGCCCGAGCTGGGTGATGATGCCCTCCCGCACTGGGATCTCGCAAAAAAATACAATCTCATAGATTTCGAGACGGGAGTCAAGGTCACCGGCGCCGGATTCCCCTTCTATGTAGGCAAGGGAGCGCGTCTGCAGCGTGCCCTCATACAGTTCTTCCTCGACGAGGCATGGAAGGCCGGATATGTGGAGGTGGAACCCCCCTTCGTGGTCAACGAGGCTTCCGGATACGGTACAGGCCAGCTCCCCGACAAGGAGGGCCAGATGTACCATGTAAACCTCGACAACCTCTATCTGATACCCACTGCTGAGGTGCCCGTCACCAACATATACCGCGATGTGATAATCCCCGAGGGAGAGCTCCCGAAGAAAAACTGTGCCTATTCGCCCTGCTGGCGCAGGGAGGCCGGAAGCTACGGCAAGGATGTCAGAGGACTTAACCGTCTGCATCAGTTCGACAAGGTGGAGATTGTGCGTATAGAGAAGCCGGAGGATAGCTATGCGGCTCTTGAGGAGATGAAGGACCATGTGCAGGGACTTCTGGAGAAGCTGGGACTGCCGTGGCACATACTGCGGCTCTGTGGCGGCGACATGAGCTTCACATCGGCCATAACCTTCGATTTCGAGGTGTGGAGCGGTGCCCAGAAGCGTTGGCTCGAGGTCAGCTCGGTATCCAATTTCGAGACATACCAGGCCAACAGACTCAAGTGCCGTTACCGTGGCGACGACAAGAAGACCCATCTCTGCCATACCCTGAACGGGTCGGCCCTCGCCCTGCCGCGTATCGTGGCCGCACTGCTCGAGAATAACCAGACTCCCGAAGGCATCAAGGTGCCTGAATGCCTCTGGAAATACACCGGCTTCGAAATCATCGACTGACAGAGCCCAGAGGCCCACGTCTCGTGAATTTATCCATTTGCCAATGGCCTTAGGCAACGGTAAGGCCCCCAAAGACTCCATTTATGAAGGTATCAAAAAAGAACAATGACTATGGCGGCGCGGATATGGCTCCCGCCACCAAAGGTTATGTGAGCCGTGATGAGAAGCTCATTCCCATTGACGACCCGTCGGGGAAATGGTCCGACCTTACCCTCCTCCCGGAGTGGGGCGAGAAGTACTATGATGTCTATACCGTGCGCAAACATGGCAAGTGGGTGATGCTCAAGGGCCTGAAGAAGGAGTACCGCGACGACCCGGAGTTCCGACGCATGCTTGAGCAGGAGTTCGAGACCCGTTACAATCTCGCCCATCCCAACATAGTGATGGTCAACGACCTGGAGGAGGTGCCGGGCGTGGGGCTGGCGATAATCACCGACGACGTCTACGGCTATTCCCTGCGCCGCCTCATCGACGAGAAAAGGCTTACGCCCAAAATCGTGCACCGCCTCGAGACTCAGCTCCTCGACGCCCTCGAATACATTCAGGAGAATCATGTGGTGCACGACCCTATAACTCCCGACACCATCATCTTCACGGAATACAACGAGAACCTCAAGCTCATCAACGTGGGCTACGCGCAGAAGGACTCCTTCAGCGTGAAGGAGACCGAGAAGGACATAGAAAGCTACGGCAAGGTGCTCGACGAGGTGCTCGACCATCTCCCCGCCTCGCTGCCAAAGCTGCGGCGCGTGGCAAAAAAATGCCAGAGCGCTGACCATCCTTACCGAACAGTCGGCGATGTACAGCTCGCCATCGAAAAGGGCCATTCAAGCCAGATGTATGTGTTCATTTGCGTCTTCATCATCTTTATGGTGGCGCTACTGATATGGATTACCGTCCGCTGATACTTAAGGAACATACCCTCAATATGATTGAGATCAAGAGAATACCTCCCGAGAAAGGGGAGCTGAAGAAATTCGTGGCCTTTCAGATAGACCTTTACAAAGGCAACGAGTATTTTGTGCCGCCGTTGGTGATTGACGATGTCAACTGCCTGTTGCCCACGGAGAATCCGGCGTTTGACTTCTGCGAGAGCGCATATTTCATGGCTTATCGCGACGGCAGGCCCGTGGGACGCATAGCCGCCATCATAAACCGGCAGATCAATGAAAAGGAACATGCACGGCTATGCCGCTTCGGTTTCCTCGACTTCGTGGACGACCGCGAGGTTACCAAGGCTCTTTTCGACGCCGTGACCGACTGGGCACGCAGCAAGGGAATGAACAAGCTCGTTGGCCCTCTCGGTTTCACCGACATGGACCGCGAAGGTCTCCTCATAGAAGGCTTCGAGGAACTCTCGACGATGGCCACAAACTACAACTACCCCTATTACGCGGAGCATCTCGAAGCCCTCGGATTCAAAAAGGACTCCGACTGGGTGGAGTTCCTCATGAAAGTGCCCGACAAGCTTCCCGAACGCTTCGACAGGATAGCCACGCTCGTAAGCAAGAAGTACGACCTCCACGTCAAGAAATTCAAGAGCCGTAAGGAGGCCAAGCGCGAATATGGCCACGCTTTGTTCCATCTCATCAACGAGGCTTACAAGAATCTATACCAGTATTCGCAGCTTACAGAACGCCAGATAGAGTATTACATTGACTATTACCTGAGTCTGCTCAACATGGATCTGCTCACGTTCGTGGTGGATGCCAATGGCAAACTCGTGGGAATAGGAATATCTATGCCTTCTCTGAGCCGTGCGTTGCAGAAGTCGAACGGCCGTTTCTTCCCCTTCGGGTGGTATCATCTTCTCAAGGGGCTAAAAGGTAAGAACGACCGTGTGGATCTCTTGCTGGTGGCCGTGCATCCCGACTATCAGAACAAGGGCGTCAACGCCCTGCTCTTCCAGGACCTCGTGCCCCAGTATATCAAGTACGGGTATGTGTACGCGGAGTCGAATCCGGAGATGGAGACCAACGCGAAGGTCCAGAGCCAGTGGGAGCTCTTTGAGCCGAGGCAGCATCGCCGCCGTAGGTCGTATTCCAAGAAAATCTGATGGAGGATAAGAGGGAAGAGAGGGCAGCTGGCATCAAGGTTGAGAGCGTCACCCCGTATGGCGGTGGCGACAAGGGAGAGCAGGTTGGGGAGATGTTCGACAGCATAGCTCCGGCTTACGACCTGATGAACAGTCTGATGACTTTCGGGCTGTGCCGTTATTGGCGCGACCTGGCGTTGCGGCTGTGTGCCGAAGAGAACGCCGTGGTGCATAGTGTGCTTGATGTTGCCACGGGCACCGGAGATGTGGCGTTCGCGTTGTTGCGGCGTTTCCCGGAGGCGCAGGTCTGCGGCGTGGACCTTTCGCAGGGGATGCTCGACGTGGCGGCGCGCAAGGCGCGTAACCTCCCCGCCGCCGATGCCGCCAGGCTATCGTTCAGGAAGGGCGACTCGCTGGCTCTCGGTTTTCCCGACAATTCTTTCGATCTTGTCACCGTGGCCTACGGGGTGCGTAATTTCGAGCATCTTGACCGTGGCCTCGCCGAGATGTTGAGAGTGCTCCGTCCCGGAGGATCGCTGTGTATCGTGGAGCTGTCCGAACCCGAGAACAAGCTCCTCAAAGGGTGCTATCGGCTTTACGCGCACAAGCTCATTCCGGGCATCGGCCGGCTGGTGAGTGGCGACGCAAGCGCCTACAGCTATCTGCCCAAAAGCATCGCCGCATGTCCGCAACGCCGCGACATGGCACGCCTCATGCAGCAGGCCGGTTTTCAAAATTGCCGCTGGAAATCTCTCACATGCGGCGCAGTAACCATTTACCTTGGAAAGAAAAGAATTTGAGATCATGGCTCCCGTGGGGAGCGAGGAGAGTCTTGCCGCCGCCATTAACGCCGGCGCCGACGCCGTATATTTCGGTATCGAGGGCCTGAACATGCGCAGCCGTAGCAGCTCCAACTTCTCTCTCGACGACATGCGCCGCATCGCCGATACCTGCAACCGTGCGGGTGTCAAGACTTATCTTACCGTCAACACCATCATCTATGACGCCGACATCGCAAGGATGCGCGAGATTGTCGACCATGCCCTCGCCGCCGGCATAACGGCGATAATCGCCACAGATATCGCCACCATCGCCTATTGCGAGCGGCAGGGTATGCCTGTGCACATATCAACACAGGCGAATATCTCCAACACTGAGGCTGTGCGTTTCTACGCCCGGTGGGCCGACGTGATGGTCCTCGCGCGCGAACTCAACATGGAGCAGGTGGCCGAAATACACCGGCATATCATCGAAGACCCCATCCTTGGCCCCGACGGCAGGCCGGTGAGGCTGGAGATGTTCTGTCACGGCGCCCTGTGCATGGCTGTCAGCGGCAAGTGCTATCTGTCGCTGCATGAGATGAACTCCTCGGCCAATCGCGGTGCCTGCAACCAGATATGCCGCCGGTCGTACACGGTGAGAGACAAGGAGACCGGCGACGAACTTGATGTGGAGAACCAGTATATCATGAGTCCCAAGGACCTGAAGACCATCGACTTTCTGCCGGCCATGGTTGAGGCCGGGGTGAGGGTATTCAAGATCGAGGGTCGCGCACGCGGTCCCGAATATGTATATGAGACGGTGAAATGCTATTCGGAAGCCCTCGAGGCCATTTGCAACGGTACTTTCGGCGAGGAAAAACTTACCGAATGGAACGGCAGGCTGGCGAAGGTGTTCAACCGTGGCTTCTGGAACGGATATTACATGGGTCAACGTCTCGGCGAATGGAGCGCCAAGTATGGTTCTTCGGCGACAAGGGTCAAGCAGTATGCGGCCAAGGCCGGAAAGTATTATTCCAGATTGGGTGTCGGGGAGTTTCTCATGGAGGCCGGCGAACTCAACGTGGGCGACGAGGTGGTGATCACCGGTCCCACCACCGGTGCGCTGATATTCACCGTGGAGGAACTGCGTTTCGACCTCAAGCCCGTCGACAAGGTGGTGAAAGGCCAGCTTTTCTCATTGCCCGTGCCTGCCAAGACACGACCCGCCGATCGCCTGTATGTATGGAGGAAAAAGTAAGAGCTCCAAAGACATGGCTGCTGGTTCGGCCCAACTTCATGGCCGAGTATGTGCTCGGCGCTTTCGCCGGCAATCCCGACTATGAGGTGGTGTGGCATGAGGCCACGCATGGATTCCTCAATGTGCTGAAACGTTTCCTGCGTGTCAAGCTCTTTCGGCGTCGTCGCGGACTGTGGGTATATTCTTTTTACAGTCGCGCCTATCTTGAAAAGCTGCGTGCCATCCGTCCGGGCGACAGAGTGGTGATATGGGCGCTCGGCAACATGAAGGACATAAGTCTGCTGTCGGCCGAAATCGACTGTCGCAATATCGTGTCGTATCTCTGGGACCCCATGCGCAAAATCAGCCATAAGTCGTTGCGCAAGAGCCGGTTGTATGCCCGGCGTATGGCGCGTCTGGGCGTGAAGGTGTTCACCTTCGACCGCGAGGATGCCCGTAATTTCAACCTAAACTATGCCGGGCAGGTATACCGCCGTCCTGACAGTGCCGGGGCGCCGGAAATCCGAAACGACCTTTTCTTCATAGGCGTCGACAAGGGAAGGGCACCCATGCTCGAAGCCCTCGCAGAGGAATGCCGCCGCGAGGGAATACGCTTCAAATGTATGGTGCAGCCCGACAAGCATGGGAATATCGACGGCTATCCTCTTCTCAGGGAGCAACAGATCGAGGCTCCGGTAGCATATCCCGAAGTCATGAGGGAGATAGCGGCGTCGAAGAGCCTGCTGGAAATAATGCAGACATCGCAGAGCGGCCTGACACTCCGAACCCTCGAGGCCATGTTTTTCGGCAAAAAACTGATTACCGACAACAAGGCCGTCAAGGAGGAACCACTATATGACCCGGCATCCATCTATATAATAGGCGACAGGGAACAGCCCTGGAAGTCGTTGCGTGAATTTCTTGACACGCCTGTCGACATGTCGGCGCGGCGAGATGTGCTTGAAAGGTATGAGATCCGGACATGGATTCATTCCCTGTTCCGATAGCCGTTTTTGCGGTTTCGGTTCTATTTGTTAATTTTGTGTTTCAGACCGATATAATACAGAGCAGTTTGTTATGAACAAGAATGTAAAGATAATAGTATTCACGGCATTGGGCGTACTGTTGGGGCTTATAGCGCTGATAGTTGTGCTGATAGTGCAGAACAATCACCACGGCGAGGCAGCCTATGAGGCACAGGCACGCGCCGACTCGCTGGCTATCGCCAACGACCAGCTCATTCTCACCAATGAGTTCAACCAGCTCAATGCCGATTTCAACCAGTACGAGGGTCAGCAGATTTATCTGAAGAACGATTCGCTGGTTCAGAAATACAATGCCGCGCGCATGAAGGTGGAGGGACTTATCCGCGAGCTTAACGCCGAGAAGGCCAGCCATAACAAGGATATGGCTGCCTCGCGTGCCAAAATCAAGCAGCTCGAGGGCGAAATCGCCACGCTGAAAGGCATCGTGCGCCATTATCTTGCCGAAATAAAACGTCTCGGCGAGGAGAATGCGGGCCTCAAACAGGAGATAGAGCAGGTGCAACAGAAGAACGAGCAGCTGTCGACGCAGGTGACCGCCGCCACTGCCAGCAACGAACAGCTTACCCAGACCGTCAAGCTGGCCAAGAAGCTCAACATCACCGGCCTGTCGCTGAACGCATACAACAAGAAGGGTAAAAAAGAGAAGAATATCACCAAGGCTCGTCAGTTAGGAGCCTCCTTTACGGTGAGTCCCAACAATACGGCGTCGCCCGGCATGAAGGATTTCTACATGCGCATACTCTCCCCGGAGGGTAGTCTGCTGGGCGGTGGCTCTTCCTTCAGCATGGATGGCCATTCATATCAGGCTACGGCGCACCGCAGCGTGGAATATGCCAATGATGAACTCGCCGTGTCGATTTACTGGGATGTCAATACCACCCTGACTCCCGGCGACTATACCGTAGAGATTTTCTGCGACGGCTACCGCTTGGCTTCGCGTCACTTCACCATGAAGAAGTGACCATGAAGAAGTGACCGTGGATAAGGCCCGGAAGCGCATGTGAGAAGCGCCTGTTCGTGGCCGTTTGCACTTTCACGGATTTATTTGTAACTTTGCAGCGTGTTAGGGACTCTTGCGGTCCTTGCATATATGAGGATTGTCTTATGGTGTAATGGTAGCACTGCAGTTTTTGGTTCTGCCTGTCCAAGTTCGAATCTTGGTAAGACAACGCAAAAAGAGCCGGTTTCCGTCAGGAAGCCGGCTCTCGCATTGCTGGAAGTATTTTATCGTATCACAGCCTTCTCTGTCTTGGAACCTTGGCGGCGTATGTAAATGCCGGGAGTGAGGGCGTCGGCGTCGATGCGGCGCCCCTGCAGGTCGAACCATTCCACAGGCATGTCGTCGTCGGCTTCCATGGCGCTGATGCCCGTCGGCGTGTCTATCTTTACTTTCGCTGCATATGTGAGCGGTATCCACAGGTCGTTGGTGCCGTTACGGACGCTGAGAACGACCTCGTAGTCGCCTTTCTGCAGCTGTCCATCCTCGGCACGGGTAGTAGTAAACTGTTTCAGACCTTCAGTGGTATAGTTGAGCGTGCCCGAGGAGAGCGCGGCTATCGTGAGCTTATTGACATCGCCATAAGCCACTACCTCGTTGTCCTTCATAAGTTCCAGACGGTATTCTCCTTCAAAAGGATTGGCGTCGTTGCTGAAAAGGTTGGCGGTCACTGACACTTTGTCGCCAAGCATTATCTCGGCGGGATATGTTATGTCGTTGACACGCGGCGTGAGAATCTGCACTCTGCTGATACGCGCGTCGGCGCCGTCGCAGTCCACAAGATAATAGGGTGATGCTCCGTAGGCCCAGTGAATCTTGTTGATGCCGGCTTCGGCCGTGTTGATGGCCATGTACAGGGCATGGCGTCCCTTGCCAAGACCAGCCGGAATAGTGTAGGAGAAGATATTTTGCTTCCATCCGTAAAATATTCCGAGATCTTCATCTATGTCTATGTTTGAGCATACCGTGTCGGGGTTCTCCAGAGATTCGAATACAGCCGACACGTTGAAACCGGCAGGAATGGTCCATGGGCCGTAATTGTACATTTCCATAACGGCATTGAAGGATCCGGTGCCTTTCTTGAGATTCTTGTTGAGGTAAGAACTGCTGATGGACCAAGTGCCACTGCCGATCATATTGTATTCTTTTTTTGCATCCTTGGGTCCCTTGGGATTGGGTATGGCGTTGATCACGGCATCTTGGCCGGAGTTGAAGTCCATGTCGGTACCGCCTATGCCCTGGTTCTGGGGGTCAAGGATGTCGAGCATGAAGTAGCCGTCGCTTGTGCCGCCCCATCCCCAGTTGATATGGAAGAGACCATCCTTGTCATAACCGTCGCATATGAAGGAGTGGCCGCCGGCTTCAGCCTGGCCGCCATAGCATATGGGACCGTAATTGGCAAGACTGTTGTACATCATCTCTTCCCAGTCGTAGAGGGAATAGGTGTCGCGGTGCACGAAGCGCACGGCGTCACTGTAGTCGAAGATCTCGACAAGTGCTTTTGCTATGTTGGGGGTGTAGGCACCCGAGGCATCGTAGCTGTACATCATCTCCACGGCCACGCCGCATGCCGACATAAGAGTGGCCACTGCCGTGCGGCTTACCGCCAGGTCGCTGGAATTGCTCTTGTAAGTGTCGAGCATGTTGCTCCAGTCAAAGGGGGTAGCTTCATAGTCGAATGTGAGTTCTTTGCGTCCCTTCTCCCAATAGTACGTTTTGGAGCCTTTCCCCTTTGCGGGATACTCGTGGTATTTGAGGAGCTGAGCCATGCTTGTCGCCACGCATCCCGTCACGCAACGCTTGTTGTAGAGTGTGGGGCATTTGTCGTAATATGGCGATCCCTGGTTCCATTTGGTCTTGCAAAGAGGGGCGATGGATTTGCGGGCGGGACGTTGTATCCTGACGTTGCCCTTTCCATCGGCGGCCATGGCTACCCGTTTGGCCAGGAAGTCCATGAAATAGGAGAAGTTGTCGGGCAGCTGGCCGTTTTCGTCGGCGAGGGTGCCGTAGCCGTATCCGAGAACTGCGGGAGCCGCGTCGTCGGCGGGTGTCACCACAAAGCCGTCGGCGTTTGTGAACAGGTACACTGCGTTGCGGCCTTCAGCCTCGCGGATGTCGGCGAGCTGCAGCGTACCGGTGTTTTCCATGGCGCGTACTTTCTTATGGCGCGTAATTCGCTCCAGTGCCGCCTCCGGATTCACAGGAGCCGCTATAGCGCCCATGCTACCCGCAAGCAGCAGTAGGGTAAATAATTTCTTCATCTAAGGTATTGCTGGTTATATTATGTAAGGTATTTCCGATTATATTATGATTTTTTCGGTGGCCACCTTTATGCGGCGCATTGCTTCGATGATGTTTTCATCGCTGGTGGCGTAAGAGAGGCGGATGAATCCCGGGGCGCAGAATGCGGCGCCGTCGACAGTGCCCACATTGGCCTCTTCGAGAAGATACATCACATAGTCGGCGCTGGTGGCTATCATTCTGTCGCCGGCTTTTCCGCCGAGCAGGGCCGACACATCGGGGAAGAGGTAGAAGGCGCCCTGGGGCTTCTGCACCTTCCAGCCGGGAATCTGCGAGGCAAGCTCATAGATGAGATTGCAGCGGCGTTCGAATGCCTGGCGCATCGTCTCTATGCAGTCCTGGGGGCCGAGGTAAGCGGCTTCGGCGGCTTTCTGAGCTATGGAGCTTGCGCCGGAGGTCATCTGTCCCTGCAGCTTGGTCACCGCTTTGGCCAGTGCCTTCGGGGCGGCGATATAGCCTATGCGCCATCCTGTCATGGCATAGGCTTTCGATACTCCGTTTACGATGACCGTACGGTCGCGCATGCCTTCGCAGTGGGAAATGCTTGCCACGCCGCCCGAAAAGTTGATATGCTCGTATATCTCATCGCTCATCACCACAATCTCCGGGTATTTGCGCAGCACGGCGGCTATGTCGTCGAGTTCCTCACGAGTGTATACCGCTCCTGTGGGATTGCTGGGGGAGTTGAGGATAAGCAGACGGGTGCGGTCGGTTATGGCGGCCTCTATCTGGGCGCCCGTAACCTTGAGACCGTTCTCGGGTTTGGCGGCTACCGTAACGGGTATACCCTCGGCCAGCTTCACCAGCTCCACATAGCTCACCCATGCGGGAGTGGGTATAAGCACCTCGTCGCCCGGGTTGATGAGGGCGAGAATCACGTTGGCCAGCTCATGTTTGGCACCGTTGCCCACCACAATGTCTTCGGGAGCGAAGTCATGGCCGTTCTCGCGGTGAAGCTTCCCGCAGATGGCCTGACGCAGACTCATATATCCCGACACGGGCGTATAGCGCGAATAATTCTCATCTATGGCCCGTTTGGCAGCATCCTTGATGAAATCGGGAGTGTTGAAATCAGGCTCTCCGGCAGTCAGTCCTATCACATCCACGCCGGATGCCTTCAACTCGTTGGTTTTCTGAAGCATGGCCAAGGTGGCCGACACGCTCAGGCTCTCTACTCGGTTCGATATACGTATCATATTCACGGTATTGTTTTATCTCGCAAATATATCACTTAATTTCGACACTTGCAAAGAAAGTCCCAGGCCTTTTTTGCGGTGCATTTACAATTTTGCTCCTCTCAGCCTTCGGCTCCGTTTTGGGAATCACAGGACTGTACCGGGACTGCACGGAGAGTTCACAGAACTTTCAGCCATACTAATTTACAGATGGGTCTCAGAAACGGCAGGTACAGCTATGTACATACAAAAAAAGGAAAGGTTGATTCCGGGAGGAATCAACCTTTCAATGATGACTTTCGTCTATGCTGTCCTTGTGGGTCAGATTACTGAGCGGCGGGAGCCTCAACAGTCTCAGCGGCAGCAGCGTTTACGGTGTCACCGGCGGGGGTAACAGCCTCAACGGCAGCAGCAGCAGCGGTGTCACCGGTTGTGTCAACAACCTCAACAGCCTCAGCGGCGATGATGGAATCTGAATCTACGGCCTCAGCCTGCTTGTTGCCATTGCAAGCAACCATTGCTACGCTGAAAAGAACAGCAAGCGATAAAACTACTTTCTTCATTTCGGTAAGTTTTAAAATAATTGAACAATGTTTGTGTCTTTCCGGAAGCGACTCCGGCGAACTTATCAATCAGACTTTCGGGTCTCCTCTCAAAGCTCTGACTCAAAAACGTCGCAAAGGTAATATAAATTTTGTTATCCGGGATAATTTTTTCGGATTATTTTATTTTTACCCCGAAAATCCCCGATATTTAACTGTTTTAACTTAAATATTCGGGCAATATTAACGATTGCGACGTGCTTGTCATGATTGTCAGCGGACTACCACCTTGCGCGACTGGTCGCCGCTGCGTACCACGTAAATACCGGCGGGAACCTTCACCGAACCGTCGCCCTGGAGTGTGGCGGCCTCGTAGCCCGACAGGCTCCAGACACTTACCGGCGATGTGCTGCCGCTTACCGTGATAGTGCCCGGCGTCACGTTGACCTGGAACATGCTGCCGTCGGCGATGATGTTGTCGACAGCTCCCACATTCTTGCTCGATACCACGGCATAGCAGCCTGCCTCAACGGTTACCGTCTTGGCGGCGGCGTCGTAGACGGGCGTCGAGCCGTAGCTCTTCGACGATACCCAGTAGTCGTCGTTGTTGTCGCTCTTGAAATTGACGGTGATGGTCATCGTGCCGCTGGTCTGCGGGTTGATGGCGCAGTAGAGCTCACGGTCTCCGTTGGTGGTGACGATGGTGCGTCCCTTGGCCCAGCTTACGCAGCTGTTGGCGAAGTTCTCTACAGGCTGGAAGAGCTCCGGGTTGCCCAGACGCAGAGCGATAAGCTCCTTGTAGCTGTCGAAGAGTCCCTTGTTGTCGGGGTCTTCGAGCAGATTCCAGTTCACGATCTTGGGGCCGGTGTTGTTGTTGCTGCCATCGGCTGTCTTGGTGCTCTGTGCGTTGCCCATCTCGGAGAACATCCATATCATGTGGCTGCCGGGCACGAGGAGCATCTGGGCGGCTGCGGAGCCGCAGCGCTGCATGGCGGCGGCATGGTTGTTCTTGACGCCGGTGGCACCCCATTTGATCTGCTTGTAGGCGAGGCGCTCCTCGTCGTGGCTCTCAAGATATGCCACCGTGGAGCCTGCGGTACGGCCATATTTCACGGCGTCCATGCCCGTGAGCGATGCTCCCGAAGAGTAGCCCATGGCATACTGGCAGCCTGCATAGTTGAGGTTGGCCCAGTTGAGCTCGCCATCCTGTGCCATCTCGTTCTCCTCTTTCTGGCCGGCAAGGTTCTCGTTGATGAAATATGCCTGGGGATTCACCTCGCGCATATAGTCGTGGAGACGTTTCATGCGCTCCACGCGGCTCTTGTTGTAGGCGCCGGTGGCGTCGGCCGACGAGCTCGCATATGAGTCATTGTCGCCGAGACCTTTAACCAGGTCAAAACGGAAGCCGTCAACGCGGTATTCCTTAAGCCAGAACTGAAGCATGTCGCGCCACTGCTCCTCCACCAGAGGATAACCCTGGTTCCAGTCGTTGAGCACATTGAAGGCATGGGGAGCGTTGACATTGTAGAAGGGGTTGGTGCCCGAGCGGTAGAGCTTGTACCAGGGATGGTTGCCGTCGCTCTGGTTGAACACCACGTCGAGCAGTACGGCTATGCCTGCCTCGTGACACTTGTCGATGAACTCCTTATAGTCCTGCGGCGTGCCGTAGGCCTTGTCAACGGCAAAATAGTAATTGGGGTTATAGCCCCAGGAGATGTTGCCGTCGAATTCGTTGATGGGGAGGAGTTCCACGGCGTTGATGCCCAGTTCCTTGAGATACGGTATTTTCTCGATAGCCTGGCGGACGGTTCCGTTGCCTTTGGCTGCGCCCTCGGTGCCGGTGAAGTCGCGGAAAAGCATCTCGTAGATCACCAGCTGATCCTTGTCGGGGTAGTTGAAGTTGCCACCCTTCCATTCATAGTCGAGAAGGTTGTCGGCATAGTATGAGAGGAATACGCCGTTGGGCACCTTTCCTTCGGGATACTTGGGCATGCCGGGATATATCTCCTCGGAGATGTAGCGGTCGTTGGAGGGGTCGAGCACCAGGCGGCAGTATGGGTCGGCAACGTTGGTCTTGCAGTCTACATTGTAGTAATAAGAGAAAGGTCCGCTGATCTGTGCGGCGGGAATCGTGGCCACGAAATAGCGGAACTTGGAGCCCTGGATGTCGCGGTCGTAGTATTTGCACTCGTTGGCGGCGGTGGGCTTGAAGTCGTTCCAGGAACCGAGCACCACGCAGGCCTCTTTTTCGGGAGCGGGGAAGCAAAAAGTATAGCTGCCGTCGGCATTCTTGGTGACGCCGTTGGCCGGGAGACTTCCCTCATAAGGCTTGGCCTCGCCTATGTAGAGCATGTTGAAGTTTCGGCTTATGGTCAGTGAGCCGTTGGAGGCGGTGGCCTTCACGACGTATTCGCCGGGACCGGTGAAGGTGTAAGGCACCTTCAGCTCCTTGACCTTTGAGGCGGTGCCTACGGGAGTGTCGTTGATGGAGATGGTTATGTCGGCCTCCTCGGTGGTGGTGGCTGTGAAGGTAATCTTGGAGGTGGCCTCATTGATCACGTAGCTGAGACGGCTCTGGCGGAAAGCCAGCTGGAAGCCGCCGTCGGCGATGTTGACGAATATGTCGCCGCCACCTTCTTCAAGGCCTCTCTTGGAGCCGTTGGCGTTGCGGAACACGAAGCAGAGACGCGTGATGGTCTCCTCGGGGCTTACGCCGTAATATTCGCGCAGATTGCCCAGATAAAGCTTCCACAGATTTTCCGACACATATTCGAGCTGGTATTTCTCGGAGTTCTGCTCCCATTTTGGAGCATACTTCCATGATTCTGCCTGGCCGTCGGCCGACACGATGTCGACGCCGGTATGGGCGTAGATGGCGTCGCTCTGGGTCAGTCCCATAAGGCCTTTGTTGCCTTCGTCGGCGTGAAAATAGATCACGGCGTCGGTGGCATCCTCTTGCAACGGGTCGGGGGAGGTGGTCACAACCTGGGCATATGCGCCGATACAGGGTATCAGCAACCCAAGTAGCGCATAGATGAGTTTCTTCATGATTTTGACTGTTATTTTGATTTTCTATATGATTTTTTCTCTTTGTTCTTTTTGGAGGGGAGAGGTTCGGCCAGGAGGGCCACTTCAAGCACCGGGGTATCGAAATAGAGACCCGGGCTGAAGCAGTGGTATTTGAAGAATTTTGTCTGGTCGATTTTCCTCAAGGCATGCAATGGCTCTTTAACGGCGAAAGGTTTGTCTTTCTTGTATGCTATTGCCTGGAAAACGATTCTTTCGAGCGTCGAGAGGTCATCGCGGGAGAGGCGTTTGAGGTCGGCAATCTCGTTAGGTGCCACTTCGCCGGCGGCGAAGGGTTCCCATTCGCCGCGTTGCGGCGAGGCCGTGAGCAGCTGATAGGCCAGGAAATAGTTGGAGTCGTTCACCAGCGCTATGTTGAACATGGTGGTGTCGAGTTTGCGGGCATCGTCGGGTTCGAAGGCCAGCACCACGTTCATGGCGTCGCCATAGGAGGTTTCCTCTATGGGAAAGTCCTCCTCCTCGGGAGCGTCGGCGGCGGTAATGTCGGCGGGTGCCGGTCGGGCGGCCGATGTCACAGCCGGTGTCAGTTCCGGTTTGTTGCGTTTGGAGGTGCGGCCCGTGTCAAAAGCCTGTTGGTCGAACATCAGCTTGGCGCCCGTGTTGACATGTCCGGCGGGGAGCACTACTACCAGCTCGTTGACAGCCACGGGACGCTCGAAGCCGTCGTCGTCGACATAGGCCAGTTTGCCGTCGACGCGTGTCACCACGCCGCCGCCTACCTCACTAAGGTATCTTACTGTATCTCCGGGTCTTACCATGGCTCATTCTGCTTTGGGGTATTCTCTTCGTAACGGCTTGCCTCCTCGGCTTCGGTCTCTTTCTCGCGGCTTTCGTAGGCATCCACTATCCGCTGCACCAGAGGATGGCGCACTATGTCCTTCTTTTCGTATTCAATCATGCCGATGCCCTTGACGCCGCGAAGGATGCGCAGGGCATTCAATAGGCCGGAACGCACGCTGCGGGGTAGGTCGATCTGGGTGATGTCGCCGGTGACAACCATCTTTGAATTGACGCCCAGACGAGTGAGGAACATCTTCATCTGGTGTGTGGTGGTGTTCTGTGCCTCGTCGAGGATTATGACGGCGTCGTTGAGCGTGCGTCCGCGCATGAATGCCAGGGGTGCTATCTGTATGGTGTCGGAGTCCATGTACTCCTTGAGTTTCAGGGGAGGGAGCATGTCCTCGAGGGCGTCGTAGAGGGGTTGCAGGTAGGGGTCGATCTTATCTTTCATGTCGCCGGGGAGGAAACCGAGTTTCTCGCCGGCCTCCACGGCGGGGCGGCTGAGAATCAGACGTCGGCATTCCTTGTTCTTGAGGGCTCTTACGGCGAGGGCTATGGCTATATAAGTCTTGCCTGTACCGGCGGGGCCGAGGGCGAAGGTAAGGTCATTGTCGGCGAAGGAGCGCACCATCCGCGACTGGTTGGCGTTGCGCGGAGTGATGGGGCGTCCGTTCTGACCGTAGATAATCACGCCGTCGGCATCCATGCGTCGCGGTGCTTCCCCGCGCACAAGGTCGATGATAGCATCTTCGGTGAGCTTGTTGTAACGTGCCGCCCATGCCTCAAGCTCCTTGATCTTCTTCTCGAACTCGGCAGTCTCGTGGTCCTCGCCGATCACCTTGATGACATTGCCGCGTGCCGTGACGCGCAGCTTGGGAAACAGGTTGCGTATCAGCGACATGTTGCTGTTGTTAGGCCCGTAGAAGGTCTGCGGATCCACGGCGTCTATGATTATTATTCTTTCAATCATTTAAATTATCAGCCGACAGAGTCGGCGAGGCTTATCTGTAAAAGTTTCTGGGCTTCGACGGCGAACTCCATGGGGAGTTTCTGCATCACCTCGCGGGCATATCCGCCGACGATGAGAGCCACGGCTTCTTCGGTGTCGATGCCGCGCTGGCGGCAGTAGAAGAGCTGTTCTTCGTTGATTTTGGAGGTGGTTGCCTCATGTTCCACGGTCGACGAGTCGTTGCGTACGTCGATTGTCGGGAAAGTGTGTGCGCCGCAGCGGTCGCCCATCAGCAGCGAGTCGCACTGGGTATAGTTGCGGCATCCAGTGGCCTTGGCGGCAACTCTCACCATACCGCGGTAGGAGTTTTGCGACCTTCCCGCCGAGATTCCTTTGCTCACTATCGTGGAGCGGCTGTTGCGTCCCAGATGTATCATCTTGGTGCCCGTGTCGGCCTGTTGGTAATGGTTGGTGAGTGCCACGGAGTAGAACTCGCTCACCGACTCGTCGCCTTTGAGTATCGTCGAGGGGTACTTCCATGTGATAGCGGAGCCTGTCTCTACCTGGGTCCACGACAGTTTGGAGCGGTGGCCGCGGCAAAGGCCGCGTTTGGTCACGAAGTTGTAGACGCCTCCGCGTCCCTCTGCATCCCCGGCATACCAGTTCTGCACTGTGGAATACTTCACTTCGGCGCGTTCCTCGACAATTATTTCCACCACGGCGGCATGCAGCTGGTTCTCGTCGCGCATGGGTGCCGTGCATCCTTCGAGGTACGACACATAGCTGTCGTCGTCGGCCACTATCAGCGTGCGCTCGAACTGTCCCGTGCCGCTGGCGTTGATGCGGAAATAGGTGCTCAGCTCCATCGGACACCTTACCCCTTTGGGTATGTATACGAAGCTGCCGTCGGAGAATACCGCCGCGTTGAGTGCGGCATAGTAGTTGTCGGTGTAAGGCACCACCGTTCCCAGGTATCTTTTCACCAGGTCGGGGTAATCCTTCACGGCTTCGGAGAAAGAGCAGAAAATCACGCCCAGCTCAGCGAGATGCTCGCGGTGGGTGGTCTTGACAGATACGGAGTCCATCACGGCATCCACGGCCACACCCGACAGCCTTTTCTGTTCTTCGAGGCTTATGCCGAGTTTGTTGAAGGTTTTCACAAGCTCGGGGTCGACCTCATCCATGCTTTTTTTGAGAGGTTTCTGCTTTGGCGCGGCGTAATAGCTTATGGCCTGGAAGTCGATGGGGGGGATGTCGAGGTGTGCCCACGACGGAGGCGACAGGGTAAGCCAGTGGCGGTAAGCCTTGAGCCGGTATTCGAGGAGCCATTCGGGTTCCTGTTTCATGGCCGAGATATGTCGTATCACATCCTCGTCAAGACCGGGCGGCACTATGTCGGTATCTATATCGGAGGTAAAACCGTATTTATATTCGGAGCTGGTGGCCTGGTCAAGTACCTGATCGGCCTCCTTCTTTGCATCGTATTTCATTTTGTCTGAATGGGCTAATTGGGCACACCATACATAGTATACGCAAAATTAGCGAAAAAAGTTGAAACGGCAAAAAAGAGGTGTCCGCCTCTCCTCGGAAGGAAAGACGGACGGGGGTTTGTGGGGAGTGGGCGCTTACGGATTCGAACCGCAGACCCTCTGCTTGTAAGGCAGACGCTCTAAACCAGCTGAGCTAAGCGCCCCTGACTGTGTGTTTTTGAATCGGTCCGGACAGTCTCCGGTGGTGGGCGCTTACGGATTCGAACCGCAGACCCTCTGCTTGTAAGGCAGACGCTCTAAACCAGCTGAGCTAAGCGCCCGATTGCGAGTGCAAAATTACAACCTTTTTTTCTTTCCTCCAAATTTTTTCGTGATTTTTTTCGTAATTTTGCATTGGACTCGCCGGAAATCCTCTCCCAGTTACCTGCTCCGGCTACTTATTCTTATATATAATGAGTGTCAGAGACATCAGAATAGAAGATTATAATTATCCTTTGTCCGACAGTCGGATAGCGCGTTATCCGCTTGCCGACCGCGCTTCATGTCGTCTGTTGGCGGCCGATGATGCCGGAAATTTCAGGCATCTCCATTTTTCAGACCTCCCCGCGCTTCTCCCTGAAGGTGCTCTGCTGGCCTGCAACGATACCAGAGTGATCAACGCCCGTATAGAAATGCATAAGCCTACCGGTTCCCGTATCGAGATATTCCTCCTTGAGCCGGTAAGTCCTGTCGACTACGTGTTGATGTTCCAGGCCAAGGGTAGCTGCCGCTGGAGTTGTCTGGTAGGAAACCGCAAGAAATGGAAGGAGGGCGAGCTCGTAAAGGAGATAGAAGTCAACGGCGTTGCTGTAAGGCTGTCGGCCGTGATTGTGGGTCGACTTCCCGGCAATGCCTTCGAAGTGGAGTTCTCTTGGGATGTGCCGGAAGTCAACTGGGCATCGGTGGTCGAGGCTGCCGGGCAGATTCCCATACCGCCATATCTCAACAGAGAGTCGGAGAAGAGCGATGAGGATGATTACCAGACGGTATATGCCCGGATGCAGGGGTCGGTGGCGGCTCCTACAGCAGGATTGCATTTTACCGATGGACTGATAGCGGAAATAAAGGGCCGGGGAGTGACGATGCTGCCGGTGACGCTGCATGTGGGTGCCGGCACATTCCAGCCTGTCAAGGCCGACACTATCGGCGGCCATCCCATGCATACGGAGACCTTCACCGTGACTGAGGCTGCCGTCAGGGAGCTTGTCGACGCTCTCGAGGCTGGGCGCCCCGTGGCGGCTGTGGGCACTACCACCGTAAGAACCCTCGAATCCCTTCCGCGTCTCGGCTTCAACATCATGTCGGGCGATGAATCGTTGCACGTGGACCAGTGGCAGGCTTATGAAGAACCCGATTACGATACCGCCGAGGCTTTGAGGGCGTTGCTGCGATATATGAAGGAGTCGGGCGTAGGCTCGCTGACGGCCGCCACTTCCATCATGATAGCCCCCGGCTTCAGGTGGCGTGTAGTCAACGCTATGGTCACCAACTTCCATCAACCTCAGTCGACGCTCCTTCTCCTGGTGGCTTCTTTTCTCGGCGACGACACCGGCGACAGCCCGTTATGGAGGCGTTATTACGACGAGGCGCTCGACCGTGGCTATCGTTTCCTGTCGTACGGCGACGCATGTTTTTTCACGCATGCCGCAAGATAAAAGCCTATGGGAGTGCCGGTTGTCGTGAGCTATGACTGTAGAGCTGTCCGGAAGCTTGTGTGTCTTCCTGGCTCTAAGAGCATAGCCGCCAGGGCTTTGGTGAGCCGGTTTGTGCGCGGACTCGACACGCGTCTGGTCAATCTTCCCTCCTGCGATGATACTCGTGAGCTCGCCGGTGCTGTGGCCGCGCTTGCCGAGGCTTATCCACATGCCGCCGAGTTGATTAGCGAGTATGGTGAGCTGCCTCCGCGCGAGATGTGCTTCAACCTCGGCAACGGGGCCACTACCCTGAGGTATTTTCTGGCTTTGGCGGCCTCTATGCCCGGGTTGGTGGCGCATATTGACTGTGGCGAAGGCTTGCGACGACGACCCTTGAAACCTCTCATCGACGAATTGAGGGCTCACGGCGCTGAAATTTCCTGCCATGGCATGGAGGGGTATGCACCCCTTACTGTGTTCGGACGCCGCCTCGCAGGTGGCGATATCAATGCCGACACGTCGGTAAGCTCTCAGTTCGTGTCGGCGCTCATGCTCGCCTCTCCCTTGTGGTCGTCGCCCATAGGCGCTCTTCCCTCCGCCAGTGTCTCGGCGCCTTATATAACAATGACCCGGAAGGTGATGGAGCGGTTCGACAGCTCTCCCGCCGAGTATGTCATAGAGAGCGACTGGTCGGCGGCAAGCTATTTATATGAGCTTGCCATGGCATGTCCGGGCAGAGAGATAATGATAGAATCGCTGACTCTGCCGGAAGTGTCGCTGCAGGGCGACGCAATGTGCCAGCAGCTGTTCGGCTGGCTGGGCGTTGAGACACGGCGGCTCGACGGCAACCCCGACGGACCGGCGGAAGTATGCGGCATAGCCTCCCGGATCGCCGACATGCGTAGCCTCAACGTGCCCGTATGCTTCGACTTGGGAAAAGTGCCCGACCTTACGCCGGCTCTTGCCGTGGCCTTATGTATGGCTGGCCTTCCATTTGACCTCTCGGGCATAGCGCATCTCCGTTTTAAGGAATGCGACCGTATAGCGGCCCTCTCCGCAGAACTCGACAAGGCCGGCTATGCCGTGGCTGGTAACGGCGACTCTTTATTATGGAGCGGGCGGCGCTTGCCCGTTGCCGACGACGAGGCTTTCAGCTCGTGGAACGACCATCGCATGGTTATGGCGCTCGCTATGCTGGCTGTCAGTAGAAAATATGTGGCCATCAAGGATGCCGAGGTTGTGGCAAAGTCCTTTCCCGACTTCTTCGTGCAGCTGCGGCGCCTCGGTTTTGATGTAAGAATTCCCGGGTCGGGAAAGATTGTCTAATTTATAAAGGAAATAAAGGATGATAGGAGCTTTGTGGATATTGTTGTTCATCATAGTGGTGGGCATTGTGTTGTATCTCTTCGAGTTGCGCGGCCGCAGAAAGGATGGTGCTTCGGAGTCGGCGTCAGATGAAGCGTTGCAAGAGGAGAGTGCTGAGCTTCCCGAACAGCCGGAAGCGGAGGCCGATAGCGGGCATGAATCGAATGGTGTATGTTGCGGCATGCACTTGGTATGCGAAAAAGATTCCCTTTCGCCGGTATCGACGAAGGTGGAATATTATGACGACGAGGAACTCGACCGCTTCATAGGCAGAGAGGCTGACAGCTATACACCCGAGGAGACTGATGAATTTCAGGATGTTCTGCTGACGTTGCGTCCCGAAGATGCGCCCGGCTGGGCGCGGAGTATTACCATGCGACGCATCAATTTACCCCCTGTGGTAAGGGACGAATTGCTGATGATTGTCAACGAGCAGCGAAATAAATAGAGTCTAAAGGGTAGGGCGACCCTGTTTGAATCCTGATAATCAATAATATTAAACAGAATTTAACATTTATTGATTAAGCTGAAAATCAGCTCGTTAAGGTACCTCTAACAAAATTAAACGGATATTGTTCATGCAAATACTTGACAAAGGGGATTTGAGG
>CAJUAT010000016.1 GCA_910584525.1 uncultured Muribaculaceae bacterium
TCAAGCTTTGAATCGAAAAATTTCGTAATTTCGCACTGGCCAGTTGACTCCGCCTATGTCCGACTGGTGTCAGGGATTTGGTAATGGCAAAAATATTTGTTAAGTTTGCTGAATAATCATCATGAAAAAACAGCGTATATGTTAAGCAAAAAGAGACTGATCGCGGGGATGCTGGTGTGCGGCATTTGTGGCTACGCCATGGCATCCGAACCGGAAGTGGAGAATCCCGACAGCACGGGATTCAAATTCACCGATGTGAAAATCAACGCCCACGGGCCTGTGAGCGACCAGAACAAGTCGGGCACATGCTGGGCTTTCTCGGGACTCTCCACCCTCGAAGACAACATTCAGCGCAAGACCGGCAAGCACATCGACCTCTCGGAGATGTATATCGTCCGCAACGCCTATATCGAGAAGGCAAAGAAATGGATGCGCATGAACGGCAAAATGAACTTTGCCCAGGGCGGAAGCTTCGGCGATGTGCTCGAAATGAGCAAGAAATATGGCGCCGTTCCCGAGTCGGTATACTCTGGCCTGAACTATGGCGAGGAGAAACATTCCCATTATGAACTCGCCGAAGCCCTCGAGGCATATCTGCAGGCTATCCTCAAACGCGGTTCCAAGAACTCCAAGCTGAGCACCGCCTGGCTCCCCGGATTCGTCGGCATCCTCGACGCTTACCTCGGCAAAGCCCCTGAATCGTTCGAATACGAAGGCAAGACATACACTCCGCAAAGCTTCGCCAAGGCCATAGGTCTCGAACCCGACAACTTCATGAATGTGGTGAGCTTCACTCATCATCCCTTCTACGAGAACTTCATTCTCGAAATTCCCGACAACTGGGCATGGACATATTCACAGAACGTTCCGATGGAGGAGCTGGAACAGATTGTGGACAATGCCATCGACAAGGGGTATACCGTATGCTGGGCAGCCGATGTGTCGGAAGGGGGATTCAAATGGCGCAAGGGTTATGCAGTGCTTCCCGCCGCCAAGTCTGACAAAGACATGACCGATACCGAACTCAGCCGCTGGGTAAAACTCAGCGACAAAGACCGCGAGAACAAGAAATACGAAATCACCGGCCCCGTGGCTGAAGAGAAGGTTACGCAGGAAAGCCGCCAGACCGCCTTCGACAATTTCGAGACTACCGACGACCATGGCATGGTGATCGTGGGCTCTGCAAAAGACCAGGAAGGCAACAAATACTACAAGGTAAAGAACTCCTGGGACACCAACCAGCTCTACGACGGTTATCTCTATGTCTCAATGCCATATTTTCTGGCCAAGACCATCGGCGTAGGCGTCCACAAGGATGTCATTCCCGCCTCGATATCCAAGAAGATGAAATAACGCCTTGCCGCGCCAACTATTACCATACAGGCCATTCCCGGACCTCCAGGAATGGCCTGTAATATTTTTCCACAGTACACTAAGGCTCTGTTCCTTAAATATCAGGCCATGCTCCCGGTGTGGCTCATGCCGAGATAAACCACGGAGGAACCGATCATGAAGACTCCGATGCCGATGCCCAGAAGGAACAGTATGTGCGGCACACACAACGCCACAACCGCAGCGGCCACGCCCAATACCATCAGGATGATTCCGAAGACATTCTCCGGATTTCCCTTCTTACTGAGATTCGCTTCCTCGCGGCCGGCGGGATAATCTTCGTAAATTATGACATTCTCATCACAGATCATGACCTTCTCTTCAGAGTCCTTGCTGTCGGCAACCAATGCGTCCGCCTCAGCCTCGCGTCTGGCCACTTCTGCCGCCGAAGCCTCCTTATAAGCTGCCGGATCCAAGGCTAACGCGGAACCTGCATCTACAAACGACAGCAATTTCTTTCGGCTGAAATTCTCCTCCAAAGCATGATAAAGGTCGCGCACGTATGGCTGCGTCCATGTCTCCTTGCCGCGAATCTCTATATTGCCGTTGTCTTCCTCAAACAGTCCGGGAGATTTCTCCATCGCATACCTTACGGTATCCAGTGTCCTTGTCTTGCCGGCTTTGCTGATGATAAGGTCAAGTATGATTCCGCGCACTCCCTGCACGTCCTCAGCCTCTATCAGGGCATCTATCTTCTTATGTCTCTCCATAGCATTCCTCTTTGGTTCCTCTTTGTTCTATAAAACATGACCGGAATCAAATAGTTTGGAACGCAACGGGGAAGGGCCTATGATTTATCTTTCAGGGCTTCCTGCAATATATCGGCCTTAGCCTTGCCCACCACCTTTACAACATCCTGATAATCAGCTTGTTTAAGGCGTTTTAGCGATTTAAATTCCTTCATGAGCCTGGCGGCGGTTGCAGGTCCTATACCTTTTATGCCGTCGAGCATGCTCGCTGTCTGGCCTTTGCTGCGGCGGTTCCGGTGATGGGTTATGCCGAAACGGTGCGCCTCGTCGCGCAATGCCTGTATCACCCTCAGACTCGGCGACTTCTTGTCGAGGTACAACGGATACTGGTCGCCAGGATAATATATCTCTTCGAGTCGTTTGGCAATACCTACCAGCGACACCTCACCCCGGATACCCATCTCGTCGAATGCCTCCACGGCGGCGCTCAGCTGCCCTTTGCCGCCGTCCACAACCACCATCTGCGGCAACGGCTCTCCCTCGGCCATCATCCGCGTATACCGACGGTGAAGTACCTCCTTCATCGACGCGAAATCATCTGCCCCCACCACTGTCTTGATATTGAAATGCCGATAGTCGCGTTTCGACGGCTTGCCGTCGCGAAAAACCACACAGCTCGCCACCGGATTCGTGCCCTGAATATTCGAGTTGTCGAAACATTCTATATGTCTCGGTTCCGTCGGCAGCCGGAAGTCAGACTGCATGCGTTTCATCAGCAGATCGGTGCGGCGGTCGGGATTCAGTGCCTCTCTCTCCCTTTCCCGGTCGCGCATATACTGGGCCACATTCTTCTCTCCCACCTCCAGGATGCGCTTCTTGTCGCCACGCTGCGGTATCGTGAACTTGACACCCCTGAACTCCACATCTGGCAGAAAAGGCACCACCACCTCCTCAAACTCCCTACCGAATCTGTTTTCCACCTCCGCAATGGCCCGCGACAGTATCTCCTCGCGCGTCACCTCCGCAGAACTGTTCCTGCGGAACTCGAGATTGAGACTCTGCGTCACGGCTCCCCGATGCAGATGCATGAAATTGACGAAAGCCCTGTCCTCATTCTCCACATATGCGAACATGTCTACATCCGGTGTGGTGCGCTCCCCTATGGTGCTCTTCGCATTATACTGCTTTACCGACTCATATTTGAGCTTTACCTCCTGCGCCTCCTCAAACTTCCATTGCTCCGCCAGCCTGTTCATCTCATCGAGGAGCGAGCGTTCCAGCTCTACTGTCTCGCCGTTGAGTACCTGACGTACACGTCCTATATATTGGCCATATTCCTCGGGACTTATCAGCCCCCGGCATGCTCCTCCGCATTTCTTGATATGATAATCCAGACACAACGAATACTTGTTATGGCCTATTCCCGATTCATCTATGGCATGGCGGCAACTGCGCAACGGGAATGTATCGCGTATAAGCTCCAGGACAGTCCTTGCTGACTGCACGTTGCTATAAGGACCGTAATATCGTGCGTTCAGACCTTTCTCGCGGGTCATAAAAACCCGGGGGTACAATTCCTTGGTCACCACAATCCAGGGATATGACTTGTCGTCCTTCAGCAGCACGTTATAATGCGGCTGATACTCCTTGATCATGGCATTCTCAAGGTGCAGTGCATCCTCCTCGCTATGTACCACGATAAAACGGAGGTCGGCGATATTGCGGACGAGCATGTTGGTACGGTTCGAGTCGTGACGGCGATTGAAATAGCTCGACACACGGCGTTTAAGCCGTTTAGCCTTCCCCACATATATCACCTTGCCGGTGGCGTCTATGTACATATAGACGCCCGGCAAGTCGGGAAGGCTCAGAATCTTCTCGCGGAGCTTAGGGCCGGGGCGATTGTTGACCACATCCTCCCGGCTACGTTTCTCCTTGATCTCGACATCGAAACCGCCGAGTTCATCGATATCCCTTCCGGAAGCGGCAAGGAGCTCGCCTATGCCACCTAAAGAAACCTCCGATGAAGTCTTTGCGGATTCATCGGAGTATTTCTCTACAGTATCGTAATTGAAGTTCTCAGACATATAGTCATCAACGTTACGCTTGAGAATTCAGAAAGTCAGGAGGGAAGTAACCTCGCATTCAGCGGGGAGGTTGTCGCGGCCTTTGAGGTCGGCGAGCTCCACAACGAAGTTGATGTAGACTTTCTTCGGGTTCATCGACTTTACGAGGTCGTAGCAGGCGCGCATGGTACCGCCGGTGGCGAGAAGGTCGTCATGCAGAAGCACCACATCATCACTGTTGATGGCATCGCTGTGGAGTTCGATTGTATCGACGCCATACTCTTTGGCATATGCCTTCTTGATGGTTACGGCGGGCAGTTTGCCCGGCTTGCGGGCCGGCACAAAACCGCATCCCAGCTCATAGGCCAGGATGGAGCCGCCGATAAAACCGCGACTCTCTATACCCACCACCTTGGTGATACCCTTCTCGCGATACAGGTCGGCCAACGCCTGCGACATGACATGAAGAGCCTCCCCATCTTTCAGAAGAGTGGTCAGGTCGCGGAAGATGATTCCCTTGCTGGGAAAGTCCGGAATCGTCCGGATGCTGGTTTTCAAATCTTCGAGTTCCATATTGTTTATATAAGTTTTTCTTATCAGGAGACAGCCTGCAAATTCGGGATAACCCCGATGTTCCACGTGGAACAATTTCTACATTCCGCTTTAAGTTTTTGTTCTATACTTCTCTAATTATGAGCCTGTTAGCGACCCAACAGCAAAAGAAGGATACTGATATCGGCAGGGCTTACTCCCGGTATGCGCGAGGCCTGTCCGATGGTGGCCGGCCTTATGGCCGTCAGCTTCTGTCTCGCCTCCGTGGAGATACTTTTCACTGTCATGAAGTCATACCCTTCAGGGATTCTGACATTCTCCAGCCTTTGCTGCTTCTGAGCCATGTCGGCCTCTCTGGAGATATAGCCGGCATATTTTATACGTATCTCGGCACTCTGTATTATCTCCTCGCGCCTTATCCCCTCTTCGGCCTTGTCCACCTCGAGAAGCCTTTTCTCTATCCATGGCATTCCTTTGACAAGTATACCGAAGCTCAGCTGAGGACGCTTCACGAGGTCCGAAACTTTCACGGATGCTGTCAAGGGTGCCGTTCCCAACGATTCAAGCCAGGCATTCACTTCCGCAGTCGCCTTTACATTTGTACTTGACGCCCACTCGAGCAATGCCTCTGTCTCCTTTTCCTTGAGCCGGAGACTGGCGTACCTCCTCTCATCGGCCAGACCTACTCTGTACCCTATCGGCGTAAGTCGAGAATCGGCGTCGTCCTGCCGGAGAAGAATCCTGTATTCTGCCCTTGACGTAAACATACGGTATGGCTCATCAACCCCTTTGGTGACGAGATCGTCGATAAGCACTCCTATATATGCCTGGTCTCTGCCAAGCACAAGCGGTTCTTTCCCCTGCCCTTCGAGCGATGCGTTAAGGCCTGCCATAAGTCCTTGCGCCGCCGCCTCTTCGTAGCCGGTAGTTCCGTTGATCTGCCCCGCAAAATATAGGCCGTCAACGAGTTTTGTCTCCAATGTATGTTTCAGCTGCGTGGGGTCGAAAAAGTCATATTCTATGGCATATCCTGGCCTGTAAAGCTGTGCGTCGCGTAATGCGGGAATATGTGCCAATGCCTCCGTCTGCACCTGCCAGGGCATCGAGCTCGAAAAGCCGTTGACGTAATATTCCACCGTATCCTCACCTTCCGGCTCAAGAAAGAGTTGATGCGATTCCTTGTCGGCGAAGGTCACTAATTTCGTCTCTATGCTGGGACAATAGCGTGGACCTATGCTTTGAATCTGGCCATTATACATCGGCGACTCGTCGAGGTGCGACGTGATAGCCGCATGCACATCGGGATTTGTACGCACTATCCAGCATGGCTGCTGCCGCAACCTGCGCCGTATCTCGGGCAGAAAGGAGAACTTCTCCCATTCGTCGGGGTCGCCATCCTGTCGTTCGGCAAGAGAGAAATCGATACTCCTGCCATCGATGCGTGCCGGGGTGCCCGTCTTCATACGTGCTGTCCGGAAACCATTGTCGCGAAGGCGCTCTGTAATGCCTCTGGAGCTCTGTTCGGAGATTCTTCCTCCTTCTATCTGCGTGCGGCCGAAGTGCATCATGCCGTTCAGGAAGGTGCCGTTGGTCAGCACAATCCGTGGCGCCTTAAAACGTATTCCCAACGCGGTCACAACCCCTGTTACGCGCTTGCGGCCGGCAGATTCATCCTCTATGACAAGGTCCGTGACATTATCCTGAAACATGTCGAGACCCTCGGTCTTTTCGAGAGTTCGGCGCCATTCCGAAATATATTTTTCGCGGTCGCTCTGGACGCGTGGTGACCATACTGCAGGTCCTTTCGACCTGTTGAGCATCCGGAACTGTATGGCTGTCTTATCGGCTATGATACCCATCTGGCCACCGAGAGCGTCAATCTCGCGCACAATCTGACCCTTGGCTATGCCGCCGATGGCAGGGTTGCATGACATCTGCGCCACTCTGTTCATGTCGAGCGTCACCAGCAGGGTTCTTGAACCTGTTTTTGCAGCGGCCACTGCGGCCTCGCAACCTGCATGGCCTCCGCCTACCACTATAACATCGTAATCGAATCTCATACCTCTCGGCTTTTCATCGCTGTCAGTTTATCATATAGCTGCAGAGCACGGTTCTCCGCCGCCTCCATTATGGCTCGTTCTCCCTCGCCTTTATCGTTGATACCGCAAAGATGAAGCACGCCATGGATTACCACCCTGAGCAATTCGCGCGAAAAGGGGACTCTCAACAATTCGGCATTGCTCGCCACTGTGTCGAGTGATATCTGCATCTCGCCGCTGATGAATTCGTCGCGCGAATAGTCAAACGTGATAATGTCGGTATAATAGTCATGGCCGAGGGCCTGGTTGTTGGCTTTAAGAATCTCCTCGTCGCTCATGAACACATACAGAAGTCGGCGAACCGTCAAGCCATAGCTTGCGGCCACCTCCACAATCCACTGCCGGAGCAGGGGTTGGTCAAGCGAGGGCATCGCCACATCCTGCGTCTCGAAATCTATCCTGCCTGTTTTTGACATTGCTCGCATTTTCACAACAACTACATGACACCATCCGGACCTTGCGGCTCCCGACAGCATCTGCTCAATTTTCTTCTACAAAAATACAAAATTTCCTCGAAACAATCAAGACTCGCCAAAGTGCACTCTCAAGCATCAACAACCATCACCCTGTTCACAACAAACATACTATTCTGATTTTCAGCACATTAACACATTTAATCAGAGCTTTTAACCGTCTGACGTTCGCACGAGCGGCATTTCGTGACCGCTTGTCATGAAATATTCCATTCTGAGAACAGCTCTGCGGCCTATTTTGTCGAACTTCTGATTGACTCCAGATCCTGTTGGGAAAGACCGGTAACACCACAAATCATTTTATCCTCCATCCCGGCCTCAATCAAATTCCTCGCGACCTGCGCCACTCCCTCGGCTCGTCCCTCGGCTCGTCCCTCGGCCCGTCCCTCGGCCCGTCCCTCGTCTCTCGCAGTGTCAAGCACATCGTTCTGAACCATTATCGTATCCATATGGGCATCATATGCCCTACGCTCCTTCGTCGACATGGATAAATATTGAAGTTTCTTCTTTACTTCCTGCAGTCCCGGCGTACGCGTGTTCTCCTTGACTTTTCCCGTCTTCAGGTAAGTCATCCATTCGTCGAGCGGCGTTTCCGGTATTTTGTCATATACATTGACACGCACGAGATAATATTCGGGAAATACCTCGCGTGGAAGGTGTGGAACTATCACGCCTTCCTCTTTAGTATTCACCAGCAGATCACTTCCTGTATGAATACCTTTGAATCGTGTCTCGCCATGATACACATAGTCATCACCTTGACCATAATCGCAATAGAGGATGCTTATTGAATATACCTTTTTTACCTGGTCATACTTCTCTCCTATGTTGATATGTTCCGTGATAGCTTTGCACGTGCCGTAAAGAATTCGCTGTAGATAATATAATTGCCGCGTGAGCTGAACCTCGACAATAATCAGATGACCCTTGCTATTCTTAGCCTTTATGTCCACGCGGTTGAATTTGTCTGTATCGGTTTCCTGGTTCGACTCGCTCTCTAGCAGTTCAACTATCTTCACATCTTCGCCCAAAAGCACAGAGATAAAGCCTTCGAGTATTCCGAAATTACTCTTATCCCTGAGCATATGCTTCATAGCCCAGTCAAAACGGATGTATATATTCTCCTGCGACATAACACTTCTAATTTTTTACAAATATAACAACTACTTCCTATTATTGCAAATCAATTTTAAGGAACGCGCCCTTAAGTTATATTTCAATATTCCCTATACATGGAAGATTTGAACTATTCCCAAAATTAAGATATCATGACTCGGTAATTGCCGAAACATCACTTGTCAATATCCCTAAATATTGACCTGGCCAGCGAAAGTAGTTCTCTACATATTATGAATTTTGTTCCAAAAAATGGCCTGTTTGTTCCAAAATTAAATATCTTTCAAAATTGCTATTGTATTTTACAATTTATATATATATATTTGCAGCGATTAATATCGTCCAAAATCAAGGGAAGTATTAATTTCCATAGAAATCAATCTACAGACCATACTGCAAAGGCGCGAAATCCGAAAAGCGAATAGAGTAGGATTTTTTTAATATAGAATTAGAGATATTTGCAAATTATCAAATTCGGTTAAAGTCCGACCTAAAGACACGAGAGTAATAAACTTTAATTAAATGAGTATGAATACAAGAATTACCAAAGTACTGTATCTGGCAATCGCGCTGCTACTTACAGTGATGATGCCGGCATGTACATCATTTGATACTCCTGAATCTCAGGAGCCTCAAGAAACAACGGCCCGGGTAGATAAGGCCATTATCGGAGCCGCCGACAACTTCATGAATCTTGTCTATCCTGCGACAAGGGGAGCAAACCGGCAGGTAAAAAACGTACGACACATGCTTTCCGCTCTTACAAGAGGAAGTGCCTCGCAGGATACGCTTTTTACAGTGGTCAACTATGAGGATGAAAGCGGATTTGTTCTGATGGCGAAAACAGAAAACGGTTATGACCTCTACGCCATAGATGACAGTCACTCCATGGAGTTTACGGATACCACGTTCAACGAGGGATTGCGTTTCTACTTGTCGCAAGCACGTGCCAATGCATTCCCCGGCACAGGAACGGATTCCACGATAGTTGCGCCTCCAATAACAAGCGAAACATATGAAGTTGTAAAGCATGGGCCATTCTTAAACAATTATGTATCCAACTGGAGTCAAAGGTTCCCATATAACATATTTTGTCCTGTAGCGTATAATTCCGCAACAGGGCAATATGATAACTGTCTTACAGGATGTGTTCCTTTAGCTATGGCAATGGTTATGGCTTATCATCATTGGCCTTTGACAGCTTCAAATCATGGCTTTGATTGGGTTATTATCAATGGTAATCCAAATACATTTATACCATCATATGCCAAATATGCGTATGAGGAGATTGCAACGCTCGTAACTATGTTGGGAAATTCCGATAATCTTAAAACCACATACGGACTTTATGGAAGTTCTACACCTCTTCGAAACATTGTGCCTGTCCTTAATAAATGGGGTTTCACACACAGTGGGGATTGGAATAAAAGTACAGCTGCTGATTTAGCTCGTCAAAACACACCTGCATTGATGTTTGGGGAAGAGGATTCTAACAATCTGGACGCATCTCACGTATGGGTATGCGATGGAAGAATGTATCTGAAATATAATAGTGATTCTGGTTTGGTAGATGATACGGACTATGTACCTCGAATGTATTATCATTTTGTATGGGGCTGGGGTGGTAGATCAAACGGATACTACAGGATTGGCAGCAAAACGGGAGTAGATGGAGATCCAATCACCGGCAATACAGTGGAAACACCAAACCTTTTCGTTCATCTCAAATGTCTAACAGACATCAAGCCGATAAAATAAAACACATAACAAGTGCATAATCATGTGTCGAATGTGAAATGTAATATTTGAGCATTCTCAATGTTAGGATGAATATATCTCAAGAAATGAATACATCGTCTATGGCAAAACATGCATAAGACATTCCTCTACAAGAAACTGCATTACACACATGATTAGCGAAAAGATAACTTAATAACGAATACGATTATGAAAAAAGACAACATCGCGAAGGCATCTTTAGGGATGCTTGCCGGGCTGGCGGCATTCGCTATGCTTACCGGCTGCAAGGATGAGAATGGAGGAGGGAAGAACACTCCTTACGTGCCGATAGAACTGACGCGTTCGCAACAGGAGGTTGTGGCCACCACCAACAAGCTCGCATATTCACTGTTGGAAAAGACATGTAAAGAGGGTGAGGACAACGTGTTCGAGTCGCCGCTGAGCCTTACCACAGCCCTGGCAATGCTCGCCAACGGTGCTCAAGGAGAAACGCAGCGTCAGCTCCTCGACGCCCTCGAGGCCGAAAATCTCGATGAACTGAACAATACCTTTTCCATCCTCTCTTCTCGTCTCCCTTCAGCCGACGGCAGAGTAAGACTCAGCATCGCCAACTCTTTATGGGTCGGCAATAACTACCCCATCCTCCCCGAATATCAACAGATTCTGAAGGATTATTATAATGCCGAGGCCTTCAACATAAAGCTGGGTTCCAAGAATGCTTTGGACAAGATCAACCAATGGTGTTCGGATAAAACTGAGGGGCTCATCAACCCCTTCCTCGAGTTTCCGCCGGAATGGCCCGTCAATCTCGTGAACGCGGTATATTTCAAGGGTCAGTGGACCAATATGTTCAAGGACCATGACACAAGACTTTTCACATGCGCATCGGGCAGAAAGAAGCGTATGGAGATGATGCGTCAGGAATATGAAACGCTGTCGCGCAGCTTCGACAAATGGTCGGAGACAGCTCGTCTTCCCTACGGCAATGGAGCTTTCTACATGGAGATATCATTGCCGAATGAGGGTATTACCCCCGAGGGGCTTTTAGCAATCCGGGCATCGGGACAGACCGACCCTGAGGCCCAGGACATCATCGACAGCAACATAACCGTCACCATGCCCAAATTCAAGATTGAAACCGAAGTCGACTTTGTTGGTGCCTTAAAGGCATTGGGAGTAACTGACGCCTTCGATGATAGCCGCGCTGACTTCTCACGTATCGCCACACGCCCCTTGTACTTCAACACAGTATTACAAAAGTCTTATGTGATTGTCAATGAAGAGGGTACTGAGGCCGTGTCTGCAACATATGTCGGTGGACTCACCTGCCCCGGTCCCGGCGACCCGTTTACCGTTGACCGTCCTTTCATCTTCTCAATCAGGGAGAAAAGTTCCGGTGCTATTCTTTTCTTAGGCATCGTACGAACGCTCTGAGATAAATAATTTCGACAGCAAACATATTCAGCAATTTCTTATCGTCTCGGCAGGCTTCACACAGGCCTGCCGAGACTTTTTCTTAGAGCGGGTTCCATTAGAGATAGAGTTCATTTAATCCCTGTTGATAACTTTTTTGAAAGATTTGCAGTTTGGAGTTGTAAATAGTTTACAAAAAATAACTAACTTTACAGTCCGAAAGGAAGCACACTGAATATCGGTCCTTTCCGTTCAAAGAGCACCAATGGCAACAGAGACTTACCACACGCCGGCATTGCTGGCCGAGACCCTTGACTTATTACATCTGAACCCGTCGGGGGTATATGTAGACGCCACCTTCGGGGGTGGAGGCCATTCACGTGCCATTCTGGAAAGACTCGGGCCCGAAGGCCGTCTCTTCGGCTTCGACCGCGACATCGACGCTCTGGCCAATGTGCCCGATGACCCTCGGTTTACATTTGTACATTCCGACTACCGCTTCATACCCAACTTCCTGCAATACCACGGCGTAGAGCGAGTGGACGGCATCCTTGCCGACCTGGGTGTCTCCTTCCATCATTTCGACAGCGGCGAACGGGGTTTCTCATTCCGCGAGGATGCCCCTCTCGACATGCGCATGAACCGTAGGGGAGGACGCAGCGCCGCCGACATCGTGGCCGACAGCAGCGCCGAAGAGCTAACCCGCATCTTCCGCACATACAGCGACCTCAAGAAACCGGGTCTCATTGCCGCAGCCATTGTCAAAGCACGCTCCCTGAAACCCGTGGACACCACGTTCCGCCTGGCCGAGGCCATAACGCCGGTGCTGAATCCCAAAAGTCTCAAAAAAGACCTCGCGCAAGCCTTCCAGGCACTCAGAATTGAAACCAACAACGAACTGCGCTCGTTAAGCGACCTACTGACTAACTCCCTCTCGATACTGAAACCGGAGGGACGGCTCGCAATCATCACTTACCACAGCATCGAAGACCGCATGGTGAAGAATTTCATGCGCTCCGGAAACATCGAAGGGGAGGTGCGACAGGACATCTACGGCCGCATCCTGACCCCCTGGACTCTGATAACGCGCTCGCCCGTAACACCCTCCCCCGAGGAAGTGGAACGAAATCCACGCTCCCGCAGCGCTAAACTGCGTGTGGCAGAATTGTCTATGACTGAATAAACTATGGCAACCGACAGCGACAATAAAAAAAAGAAAGAAAAGAAACAGCGCAAGACGCCCGGCTGGGTGGCTGAACTCCGCTACGGCCAGTCGATAAGCCTCGAGTTCTTCAAGACCAACGCATGGCTAATTCTTGTGATGGTGGTGATTGTTGTGGCCCTGATGGGCCTGCGATACAAGACAAAGACCAAGATGGCCCAGATCAAGAAGCTCAACGTAGAGCTGCAACGCGCCGAAAGCCATATGCTCGACGAAAAATCGAAGTACATGTCGCTCATACGCGAAACCGAGATGAACAAGATGGTCAACGAACACGGGCTTAATCTGCAGTTCCAGGAACAACCTCCTTACCATCTTTCCAAAACCGAATAGGCCGTGAAACAAAACAACAAAAAGAACATTCTGGTACGCTATGCCGTGGTAGTGATGGTGTTCATCCTATTCGGCATAGGGATAGTATTCAAGCTTTTCAGCACCACTGTTGTCGAGGCGAGCGACTGGAACGCCCGCTCGAAGGCTGAGATGTCGCGCATCGATACCATCAAGCCTGAACGCGGCAACCTGCTCTCCGACAACGGCAGCATCCTGGCCTGCAATCTAAAGGCCTACGACATAATGCTCGACCTGCGGCACAAGAAAGTGACCGACCTGCCCTCCATACAGCAGGACAGCATCGACATGCTCGCCGACTCTCTCGACAAGTATTACCCACGGCGCAAAGACCTTAACGTACATCCCGACACATTCGCCAAATACTCATGGCACGCTCGCCTCAACAGGGAGTTCAAGAAAGACCCCGACCGACGTACGCGGGCGCTGCGTCTGGTGCAGAAAGGCTCGCAGGACGACTATGAAAGGGTAAAACATTTCCCCTTTTTAGCTCAATTTTTGAAAAGCCGGCGCACCCCCCTCTACAAGACCTCGCGCGACAAACGCATCTATCCCTACGGCCGCATGGCCTACCGCAGCATCGGCCGCGTGCATGAGATAGAGAGCACCGGGCAGATCCACGGTTATTCCGGGCTGGAGAAAGACCTCGATTCGCTCCTCTATGGCAAGCCGGGCCTCGCCAAACGGGTGGCTCTGACGAAAGGGATAGGCAACTGGGTGACAACGCCTCCGCAGCGCGGATACGACATAATCACCACCATCAACATAGATCTCCAGGACATGCTCGAGGAAGAGCTGCTGAAAATCTGCGAGGAGTCGCACGCTCTGTGGGGCACGGCCATACTTATGGAGGTGCAGACGGGTGAAATCAAGGCCATCTCCAACATGGAGCTCCTTGACAACGGCACTTACGGAGAAGCGCTCAACAGGGCGGTGCTCCCCTTCGAGCCTGGGTCGGTGATGAAACCCATCTCGCTGATGGTGGCCTTCGAAGACGGACTGGTAAAGAACGTCGGCGACCTTGTGGACTGTTCGCCATTCATGCGAACCAGCGACCCGCATGGCTCTGGCATGAAGAACATGAAGCAGGTGATAGAGCAGAGCTCCAACACGGGCATAGCGCGCGTAATTTTCCGCGGATACTCGCAGAACCCCGAGAAGTGGTATGACCGCCTGGCCGGTCTCGGCTTCTTCGAGCCTATGCATTCGGGCATCGCCGGCGAATGCACCCCGCGCATACGCCGCCTCGTCGACAAGGACAGCCGCGGCAACAACATAACCATGACGGCGCGTCACCTCGACCTTGCCCGTCAGGCCTACGGCTACAACACCGAGCTCCCTCCCCTGTTCACTCTGTCGGTATACAATGCCATAGCCAACGACGGCAAGTACGTGCGGCCTCATCTGGTGAAAGGCCTCATCGACGAGAACGGCCGCGACTCCATACTTCCCATACAGTACATACGCCCCACGATATGCTCCGAGGAGACAGCCCGCAAGGTACGGGAATGCATCCGCGAGGTGGTATGGGGCGAACATGGCACGGCACGGATGGTACGCGACGACAGGGTAGAGGTGGTCGGCAAGACAGGTACGGCATATCCCGTGGAGAAGGGCGTCTACAACCATGCGCAGCGCCGTTACGCCTTCGCCGGGTTCTTCCCCTACTCCAACCCCAAATACAGCTGCATGGCCCTGATTCTCGCCCCTGCCGGAACCTCCGCCAACCGCACCTCCGGACAGGTGGTCAAGAACATGGCCGTCAAGATGTACAGCCGAGGCCTCCTCGACAATTCCTCCGACTACAAGGAGGAGCGCAAAGAGAGCAAGCCGGTGGTTTCAGCCTCTTCCACCGACAATGTCCACCGGGTAATGACCACTGTCGGCGCATCGTCGGTACGCCGTCTGAAGGCGCAGCAGGTGACAGGCGCCAACGTGATGCCCGACCTCGCGGGATACGACGCCCCCTCGGCTGTCAGAATACTCGAATCGCGGGGTATCAACGCCCGCATTTCCGGCTCCGGTTACGTCTACGCCCAATCGATACCCCCTGGCTCCGCTATACGGCGTGGCCAGACCGTAAACCTCAAGTTAAGAATTTAAGTTAAGACCCCAAGATAAAATAGCATAGTCATGACAATGAAGCTGTCACGCCTCCTGGAGGATATAAAGCCTCTGGAAACGATAGGCGATACGGATAGAAATATAGTAAGTCTGCAGAGCGATTCCCGGCGCGTGGAGAAAGACGGGATGTTCGTGGCCGTACGCGGAGTGACCACCGACGGCCATAAATATATACCCATGGTGGCCTCGGCGCATGTCGGGGCTATCGTGTGCGAGGAATTTCCGGCACAGCTCCTCAACGGCATCACCTACATACGCGTATCCGACTCTGCCGAGGCACTGGGCAAGCTGGCGTCGGCATGGTACGGCCACCCGTCGTCGAAGCTGAAGCTCGTCGGTGTCACGGGCACCAACGGCAAGACCACCACCGCCACCCTCCTCTATGAGATGGCGCGCCTCGAAGGATACAAGGCCGGCCTGCTCTCCACAGTCTGCAACTACGTGGACGGCCGAGCAATACCCACCACACACACCACGCCCGACCCGCTGACCCTCAATGAGTTGCTGGCAGAGATGGTGGAGGCCGGCTGCGACTACGCATTCATGGAAGTGTCGAGCCACGCCGCACAACAGAAACGAATCGCCGGCCTCAAATTCAAGGGCGGCGTATTCTCCAACCTCACCCGCGACCATCTCGACTACCACGGCAGCGTCGAGAATTACCGCAATGCCAAGAAGATGTTCTTCGACGGTCTTGACGCCGATGCTTTCGCGCTGGTGAACGCCGACGACAAGTCGGGGCTCTATATGACACAGAACACGAAGGCCAAGGTCTACACCTACTCTCTGCGCAGCCAGGCCGACTTCCACACACGTATTCTGGAGACACGTCTCGACGGCACTCTGCTGTCGTTCAACGGCCATGACGTGGAGGTGGCCTTCACAGGCCGTTTCAACGCCTACAACCTTACAGCCGTATATGGCGCCTCCATACTTACAGGTTTTCCCGAGGATGAAGTGCTCGTGAACATGAGCAAACTCGTGCCGGTAGCAGGGCGTTTCCAGACGTTCCGCAGCCAGTCGGGAGTGACCGCAATCGTTGACTACGCCCATACCCCCGACGCTCTCATCAATGTCCTCGACACCATCCGTGAGATAGTAGGAGCTGGCGGCAAGATCATCACCGTTGTGGGGGCCGGCGGCAACCGCGACCATGGCAAGCGGCCCATGATGGCCCGCGAGGCGGCATGCCGCTCCGACAGACTCATCCTCACCAGCGACAACCCCCGCGACGAAAATCCCGACGACATAATCAACGACATGCGCCAGGGCCTGTCGGCCCCGGAAATGGGCCGCACCCTCTGCATAACAGACCGTCGCCAGGCTATACGCACCGCCATACAGACCGCCGAACCAGGAAACGTAATCCTGATAGCCGGCAAAGGCCATGAACCATACCAGGAAGTTAAAGGCGTCCGTCACCATTTCGACGACCGCGAGGAGGTGATGGCCGCTTTCAAGGAGTCGGAAAATGTATGACCGCTGATTCCTAAAACAACACGTCTGACAATAAATAACACGTCTGGCAATGCTATACTGGTTGTTTCAAATAGTTGACGGCATAGACTTTCCGGGCCGCAACCTGATGGGATACATCACTTTCCGCGCAGGGATATCCTTTGCGTTGGCGCTGGTACTGGCTCTGGCCTTCGGCCACAGCATCATCCGCCGTCTGCAACGCATGCAGATAGGCGAGGAGGTGCGCAACCTCGGCCTCGAAGGGCAGATGCAGAAGAAAGGCACCCCCACAATGGGAGGTATCATAATAATCCTGGCCACCCTCCTGCCATGCCTCCTGATGGGTAACCTCGAGAACATTTACCTCCTGCTGATGATCATCACCACGCTATGGATGGGTAGCATAGGTTTCCTCGACGACTTCCGCAAGCTGAAGTTCCATAACAAGGATGGCCTCAAAGGGAAATACAAAGTGATCGGTCAGGTAGGCCTCGGCCTTGTGGTGGGCATCACCATGTGGCTGTCGCCGGCCATTGTGATGAGCGAGAATTTCGAGACGGTGAGTGCCGGAAACGACTCCGTAACGGAAGTGGTGGTATCCACCGAACAGATAAAGTCGCCGCAGACCACCATACCATTCGTGAAGAACAACAACTTCAACTATGAATGGCTCACATCGTGGGTGTCGGACGCCGAAGCGGCCCAGACGCTGGGATGGCTCGTATTCGTGCTGGTGGTGATAATAGTGGTCACGGCCGTCTCCAACGGCGCCAACCTCACCGACGGCATCGACGGCCTTTGCGCCGGCACTTCCGCAATAATAGGCATCGCCCTGCTGATAATGGCTTACCTCGGCGGTAACGTGATATACTCCAGTTATCTCAACATCATGTACATACCCGGTTCGGAGGAGCTGGTGGTGTACGCGGCCGCATTCATAGGGGCGCTGGTGGGATTCCTGTGGTACAACGCATTTCCGGCACAGGTGTTCATGGGCGACACCGGCTCCCTGGCCCTCGGCGGAATCCTCGCCGTGTTCGCTATCCTCATCCGCAAGGAGCTTCTCATTCCGCTCCTTTGCCTCATATTCTTCCTCGAGGATGTGTCGGTGATGATCCAGGTGGGATATTACAGATATACCCGCAAACGCTATGGAGAGGGGAGAAGGGTGTTCAAGATGACGCCCCTGCACCATCATTTCCAGAAAGCCGCCGACCCTGCCGCCAAAGTGCTCTGGAACTCCCCCGTACAGCCCATTCCCGAATCAAAGCTGGTGACAAGATTCTGGATTGTAGGCATTCTTCTGGCGGTGCTCACTTTTGTAACTCTTAAGATACGATGAACGAAACATTACGACATACTACAGGATTCTTAGTGGTGCTTGGCGGCGGCGAAAGCGGCGCCGGCGCCGCCGTGCTCGGCAAAGTCAAGGGATACGACGTGCTGCTGAGCGATTCGGGAACGATAGCCCCCAAATACAAGGAACTCCTTGAAAAAGAGGGCATTGAATACGAAGAGGGCGGACACAGTGTAGACCGCATTATGAACGCCGACACGGTGATAAAGAGCCCCGGCATTCCTCCCACGGCACCCCTCGTAAAAGCTCTCGCCGACAAGGGCACGCCCATACTGTCGGAGATTGAGTTTGCCGGCAGATACACCGACGCAAAAATGGTGTGCATCACCGGCAGCAACGGCAAGACCACCACTACCCTGCTCACCTACCATATCCTCAAGGAAGCGGGGCTTGACGTGGGCCTCGCCGGAAATGTAGGCAAGAGTCTCGCTCTGCAGGTGGCCCGCGAAAACCACGACATATATGTGATAGAGCTCTCTTCATTCCAGCTCGAGAACATGTATGATTTCAAGGCTGACGTGGCGGTGATCATGAACATCACCCCCGACCATATGGACCGCTACGACCATAAGATGGAGAACTATGTGGCGGCGAAATTCCGCATACTTCGCAACCAGACGAAAGATGACTTTTTCATCTACTGGCAGGATGATCCTGTTGTGACGTCGCAGATCAGCGCCGTACAGGCCGAGGCGCTGCGTCTTCCCTTCGGCGAGATGCGCGAGGAGGGAACCGCCGCGTGGGTCGACGACAACAATGTGGTGCATTTCCACACCCCCATGGACGTGTTCGAGATTCCACGCGACAGGCTGGCCCTTCCCGGCCTACACAACCTCTACAACTCCATGGCGGCAGGCCTCAGCGCATCGCTGTTCAACATCCGCAACGAAAGCATCTGCAAGGCCCTCAGCGATTTCGAAGCCGTGGAACACCGCCTCGAATATGTCGATACCGTGAACGGCGTCAGATACATCAACGACTCCAAGGCCACCAATGTCAATTCCACATGGTATGCCCTGGAGAGCATGACCTCTCCCACCGTGCTCATACTCGGCGGCAAGGACAAGGGCAACGACTATTCGGAAATCGAGGAGCTCGTGCGCAAGCGTGTCAAAGCCATAGTATGCATGGGCAAGGATAATGCCAAGCTGCTCGACTTCTTCGGCGACAAGGTATCGGAAATACGCGACACCCACAGCATGGACGAAGCCGTGGCTGAATGCGCCCGTCTCGCCGCTCCCGGCGATACCGTGCTCCTCTCCCCATGCTGCGCAAGCTTCGACCTATTCAAAAGTTACGAACACCGCGGCGACCTCTTCAAGGAGGCTGTCAGAAGACTTCACGGATAATCATGGCGGAACCTCTTTACGACTCGCTTGAGATCCGGGAGACTGTGGATGGGGCGACCTTCACGGCAGGCGATACCAAAACATCGGGAAACGCCGCGCCTAAAAGCCCCAAGCCCATGGCCAAGGTGCGCCGTCCTGACCCATATCTCTGGGGTATATATCTCATGCTTCTGGTCATAAGCGTTGTGGAGCTGTTCTCGGCATCGAGCACCGAGATTGTCGGCGAGGATGTATACGGGCCTCTCACGCGCCATTGCATCTTTCTGGTGATGGGGCTGGTGATAGTGCTGTGGCTCCAGCGCACCCCCTACGTGATAATATGCCGGCTGTCATGGGTTTTCGCGGCCCTGTCGCTGGGGCTTGTGCTGTTGTCGTCGTTCATGGGTGTCGAAATCAACGGCGCCCAGCGCGCCATCTCCCTGGGCGGCGGCATGACCATACAGCCTGCCGAAATCGTGAAGCTCTCGGTGGTATGCCTGCTCGCATACATCCTGGGACGCAACCAGCGCCCCGGCGGCGTGTCGAACCAGGGAGTCATTACCGCGGCTATCGTCGTGGTGGTGTTCGGCGCATGCCTGTTCCGTAACGGCCTTACCAACATGATTCTGCTCATGGGCGTCAGCGTGACCATGATGATTATCGGCGGCATACCCATCAGGAAGATGGTATACGTGCTCATGGCCTATGCCATAGGCGCCGGCGCCGTCTATCTCGTGAAGAGCGCCTCCCCTGCCGGCTCCTCGGAGTTCGAGAAAGTGAAGCAGGAACAGTTCCTCGCCTCTGCCGGCACGCACGCCACCGCATCGGTCAACATCGGAGCCTCCGGAAAAGCCTCCGAAAAAATCGACCGCACGGAGACTCGTCTTAAACGCATGAAGAACTTCTTCCACGGCGTGCATCCCGACGACCCCATCACCGACGACAACCGTCAGGTGATGCTGGCGAAATTCGCGCAGGCCAACGGGGGAGTGATCGGCCAGGGTCCCGGCAATTCTCGCGAAAGCGCCCGCCTGCCACTCGCCTTCTCCGACTACATATACTCCATCATCGTGGAGGACACAGGCTTTGTGGGCGGCGTGCTCGTGCTTGTGCTCTTCCTGCTGATGCTCGCCAGAGCCGGCAGAATCGCCTTCAAATGCTCGCGGGCCCTCCCCGCATTCCTCATCCTGGGGTGTGCCGTGATGATTGTGTTCCAGGCTCTGGTACACATGGCTATAGTCACGGGCCTGTTCCCCGTGTCAGGGCAGCCTCTCCCCTTCATCTCCAAAGGGGGCACCTCCGTGCTGGTGATGTCGGCCGCGCTGGGACTCATGCTGTCGGTAAGCCGGTTCGCCTCATTCACCTCCGACGGAAAAGCCATAAAGGCCGAGCTTAACGCTCTACCCGAGGACATGCAGGCCAGCAACTTCAGCGCTGCCGAGAAATAACGTATTTATACTGCTGTTGAGATTTCCACTGTTATTGAGACGGAATATTCCGCTTTGCCAGACATGAAAAAGAGAAAACCGAGAATATTGATAAGCGGCGGCGGCACGGGAGGACACATCTTCCCGGCGCTGTCGATAGCCAACGCATTGAAGCGTCGCCTCGATGCGGAAATATTGTTTGTGGGAGCCGAGAACCGTATGGAGATGGAACGAGTGCCGGCCGCCGGCTACAACATCAAGGGGCTTCCCGTGGCCGGCTTCGACCGTCGCCATCTCTTGCGCAACATCAGTGTGCTCATGAAGCTGCGCAAATCGCTATCCATGGCCAAGGGTATCGTCAAGGATTTCCGTCCCGACATAGCCGTCGGCGTGGGAGGCTATTGCTCGGGACCCACCCTGAAGGCTGCCCAGAAGGCGGGCGTGCCGACCCTTATCCAGGAACAGAACTCCTATGCCGGGGTCACCAACAAGCTGCTGGCCGCCAAAGCCAAGGCAATATGCGTGGCTTATCCCGGCATGGAACGTTTCTTCCCTGCCGAGTCGATAGTGATGACGGGAAATCCCATACGGCGCGACCTCGTGGAGCATGCTCCCGATGCCGGCGAGGCCAGAAAGGGCTTCGGACTCGACCCGGAACGCCCCACGGTGCTCGTGATCGGCGGCAGTCTCGGCGCCCTTACCCTCAATGAAAGCCTCGAAAAGGGGATAACCTCTCTCGCCGACAAGGGTATTCAGGTGATATGGCAGACGGGTAAAAACTTCGGCGACAGGGGAGTGAAGGCCGTACAGGGCCTCAAAGGTATCGTGGTCACCAAATTCATCTCCGACATGGCGGCTGCATATGCTGCGGCCGACGTGGTGGTGTCGCGTGCCGGAGCATCTTCCATTTCAGAGCTTGAGGCTCTCGGCAAGCCTTGCATACTCGTACCCTCGCCCAACGTGGCCGAAGACCATCAGACAAAGAATGCGCGGGCGCTCTCCGACCGCGACGCCGCTGTCTTCATCGCCGACGCCGATGCCCGCGACAAACTCGTGACCGGTATCATTGACCTGCTTGCCGACAAGGACAGACAGGCCGTGATGACCCGTAATATAAAGAAACTCGCCCTTCCCGACAGCGACAACCGCATTGTGGATGAGGTGATTCGCATTCTTAACGACAACTCTACAAACTATACAAAAGAATAGGATAGTGGACAAGAAACTCTATTTTGTAGGAGCCGGGGGTATAGGTATGGCCAATCTTGTGCGATATTATCTTGCGCACGGAGCCATAGTGGGAGGTTACGACCGGGCACCGTCGGAGCTTACCGACACTCTGGAAAAGGAGGGACTGGTATTCACCCACATAGCCGACCGGAACGAGATTCCGGAAGTTTTCCGCAATCCTGCGGAAACACTTGTAGTGTACACCCCTGCGGTGCCTGCCGACAATGATATTCTGTCATGGTTCAGGCAGGAGGGATTCCGGGTGATCAAACGTGCGGAGCTTCTGGGCCGCATCACAAGCCATACCAAGGGTATATGCGTGGCCGGCTCTCACGGCAAGACCACCACCTGCTCGATGATCGCCAACATCCTCAGGGATGCGAAACCTGGCTGCACCGCCTTCCTCGGAGGCATCCTCCGCAACACAGGCTCCAACCTCGTGCTCGACGAGAAATCGTGCTATTCCGTCATAGAAGCCGACGAATACGACAGGTCGTTCCACCGGCTTCATCCCTGGACCGCGATAGTGACCAGCACCGACCCCGACCATCTGGACATCTACGGCGACAAGGAACACTATCTTGAGGCCTTCAGCCATTTCACATCGCTGATCATGCCCGGCGGCCATCTTCTCGTACATACGGGATTGGAGTTTGAGCCCCGGATAGGCGAGGGGGTCAGCATAGCCACCTATAGCGGCCATGGCGATGCCGACTGGCATGCCGACGACATCCTCTTCGGCGAGGGTCGTATCTCTTTCACTCTCTGCGGCCCTGACGGCGTGAGAATCGAGAATCTGAGTCCCGGCGTACCGGTGGAAATCAATATCGACAATGCTGTGGCTGCTGCGACGGCGGCTCATCTCGCCGGTGCCTCCGACGAGGAGATTCGCCGTGGCCTCGCCTCTTTCAAGGGAGCCCGCAGAAGGTTCGAGATATGGAACGACGGTACCGACGGCTCCCCGATACTTATCGACGACTATGCCCACTCCCCCAACGAAATCCGTGCCAGCATAGCCTCGGTCAGAAAACTATATCCGGGTCACCGGCTCACGGTGGTGTTCCAGCCTCACCTCTATACCCGCACACGCGACTTCGCCGATGGATTCATAGATGCCCTGTCGGGTTGCGACCAGCTTATTATGCCCGAGATATATCCCGCACGCGAACTGCCGATTCCAGGAGTATCCTCGCACATGATTCTCGACAAGGTGAAGGGACCTGACAAAACCTACTGCGAGCGGAAAAATTTGCTGAATCTGATAAAAAATATTAATTTTGACATCTTGATGACACTGGGGGCAGCCGACATTGACCGGTTGCTTCCGGAGATTTCGCATATCTTGAAAGGAAAGCGGAGGATAACGGAGTGAAAAAGAGGGGATTCCAAAAGCTCCTGAAGTGGAGTTGTCTGACGTTACTGATGGGCTACGTTGTTGCAATCACGGTATGGGCCCGTCAGGAGGCCTCGCGGCATGTATGCCGTGAGATCAACGTCTATGTGGACGCCGCTCCCCCTCTTGACTCCATAGTGCGCAAGGGCGTGCTCGAGGAACTCGGCTCATATCCCGGGAAAATCAAGGGCGTGCCGATCGACCAGATAGATACGCGGAGCATCAACAGATACCTGGGGGCGCTCAACACTTTCGAGACCGTCAACAGCATGGTATCGGCCTCCGGCGAGCTCCGTATCGACGTGGTGCCCATGATTCCCGTGATGCGCGTATTCTTCGGCGACAATTCGTATTACATCAACAAGGATGGCAAGCATATAGCGAGCAATGCCGAATTTTACAACGACGTACCGCTGGTGACGGGGCATTTCACGCACAGTTTCCAGCCTCATATGGTATTGCCACTGGTGCGGTTTATCGTCAGCGACCCCGACATGCGAGAGCTTACGGCTATGATTGAGGCTCACGACAGCCGCAACCTGCTTGTGATACCCAAGATTGCGGGGCATGTGGTGAATTTCGGCGACACCACGCGGCTCGCCGAGAAACGCGACGCCCTGAAACTCTTCTATTCCAAGGTGATGCCTTACAAGGGATGGGAAGAATACGACACCATCTCAGTGAAATTCCGGGGCCAGGTGGTGGCCACACGCCGCGACAAGACCCGTCTCAACGTCAACTCCGAACCCATCGAGGAGGAAGACCTTGAGGAGGCCACGCTGCCCGACGTGACGCCCGCCGCCGTTAACAACGCCGCCAATACCTCCACTCCGGAACAACAAACAAAACAACCTTCCGGAGCGTAATAAGAATCGAATGCATACAGCTACCATGAGCAAAGAAAGATATGTCGCTGCCATAGAAGTGAGCAGTTCCAAAATAATGGCCGTCGTGGGGAAAGTGACCGACGACGACGGGCACGTAGAAGTGATAGCCACCGAGCAGGAACGCGGAGTGGAGGGGGTGCGTTACGGCATCGTCCAGAACCTTGAGGAGACCTCCATGCGCATCACTCGCATTCTGGAGCGTCTGGAACGCAAGCCGGCCATAGCCCCGCGCACCATCACCAGCGCTTTTGTCGGCCTCTCAGGTCGCTCCCTGAGAAGCATCTGCACCACTGTGTCGCAGACTCTCCCCGCCGATACCGAAATCACTCAGGAAATACTCGACAGGCTGCACCGCCAGGCCCTCGACACCGACATCGACTCATCGCTCACGGTAGTGGATGCCATACCGCGCACCTACCGCGTAGGAAAGTATGATACCCAGTCGCCGAAGGGTTCGGTAGGCAACGACATCACCGCCACCTACGACCTGATAGTATGCCGTCCGGAAATGCGCCGCAACCTCACCAAGACGCTCACCGACAAGGCTCAGCTGGAGATTAAGGGTTTTGTGGTGACGGCTCTCAGCGCGGCCCAGGTGATTCTCAGCAGCGAGGAGAAACGCCAGGGTTGCATGCTCGTAGACATGGGCGCCGAAACAACTACCGTGACCATCTATAAGAACGGCCATCTCTCCTATTTCGCCACTCTCCCCATGGGAGGCCGCAACATCACACGCGACATCACAAGCCTCAACGTCCTCGAAGAGAAAGCCGAAGACATAAAGGTCACTTCCGGCAACGCCATGGCTCACGACTCGCAGTCGTCGCTGAACTTCGGCGGCCTCAAGATGTCGGAGGTTTCCAACATCATAGTGGCACGCGCCGAGGAGATTGTGGCCAACATCATAGAGCAGATCACCTATGCCGGTCTCAAGGAAAGCGACCTCCCCGGTGGAATAGTATGCATAGGAGGAGGAGCCAAGCTCAACGGCATCCTCGACCTGCTGGCCAACAAGACGGGGCTTGCGGTACGTCGCGGCAATCTCCCCACCTACATCACCGTGTCTGACACAAGAGCCCCCATATCGGAAGTGCTCCAGGCCATAAGCATTCTCTACGGCGGAGCCACCAATTCCACCGACGAATGCCTTGAGGTGGTGGAGAACCAGGATCTGCCTGTCACCGGCACAGGGCATCCCGACGATCCGGCACCCAGCCCCGACAAACCGGCCAAGAAACGGCCCAAATGGTACGAGAAGATGCGCGACCGCATGGCTAACGCCTTCGGCAGCAATGAAGATGATTCCGACCTCCTGTAACGCTTTAATACTCCCACAATGGACACTCAAGACATATACGATATCAGCGATGCGTCGACCTTCCACAGCGAGGACAACGGCGACGACATCATCAAGGTAATAGGCGTTGGCGGCGGCGGCGGCAATGCCGTGAACTATATGTACCAGCAGAAGATACCGCACATACAGTTTGTGGTATGCAACACCGACAAGCAGGCTCTGGAGCGCTCGCCGGTACCCAACCAGCTGCTTCTGGGCTTCGAGATCACTCACGGCCTCGGGGCCGGCAACAAGCCCGAAGTGGGCCGCAAATGCGCCGAGGCAAGCGTGGAGGATATCAAAGCCCTCTTCAACGACAACACGGAGATGGTGTTCATCACCGCCACGATGGGCGGCGGTACCGGTACCGGCGCTGCTCCCGTAGTGGCCCGCGTAGCCAAAGAAGCCGACATCCTTACAATCGGAATTGTTACCGTACCTTTCTATTTCGAAGGCGAGAAGAAAATCCTCAAGGCTCTCGAAGGCGCCAAAGAGCTCAAGAAACACGTGGACGCGCTGCTGATCATCAACAACGAGAACCTCATAGAGCTATACAGCGACCTCAATTTCTTCAACGCCTTCAACAAGGCCGACGATACGCTGGCAAACGCCGCCAGGTCAATCTCCGAGATAATCTCCGAATCGTGCTACATCAATGTGGACTTCCAGGATGTGAAGACCACGCTGAAGGATTCCGGGTCGGCAATCATAGCCACGGCCATAGGCGAAGGGGAGCACCGGATAACCAACGCCATAAAGAACGCGCTCCACTCCCCTCTTCTGAAAGCCCACGACATAAACACCTCCAAGCGTCTGCTGCTTAAGTTCATGTGCTCGCGCGACAGCAAGAACCCCATACGCGCCGAGGAAATAGCGGAAATCACCAGCTTTACCTCCAAACTCTCGGGCATCGACGTGAAATGGGGTATCGGCGACGACCCGTCGTTGGGCGACAAGGTGAAGATCACCGTGCTCGCATCCGGATTCGATGTCACGATATCGGAAGGCGACCAGAAGAAGACGATAGTCATCGAGAACGACAAACCACAACGCGCCGAAGCCTCCCAGAAACAGAAAGAGGAACAGAAAGAGATAGCCCAGGTATACGGCGTGGAGAAAGTGAAGCAGCAGCAGCAGCTCGCCGCCAAGCTCAAATATGCCGTGCTGAAACCCTCGCAGTTCGACGACCATGAGGTGATCGCCCTCCTCGAAAGAGTGCCTATACACAAGCGGCCGGCCCACTTCAACGACGACCTCAACAATCTCTCCAATGTGCCGGCTCCCGACAAGACAAGGAAAAACGATGACGCCGCCAAATCCGACATCATCTCTTTCTGAGCGCCAAGAACCAACGTCTATAACAACATAACACACTACACAAGAGACATCCGGAGGTCATCACGACCGCATGAATATGGAAAATACTTTTACAATGGTAGCCAAGACCTTCAAGGGTCTGGAACCGGTATTGCGCGACGAGCTGTTGAGCCTTGAGGCTCAAAACGTTGAGATGGGCAACCGCATGGTCAGTTTCGAGGGAAACCTCGAGCTGATGTACCGTGCCAATCTGAGTCTGCGCACGGCGCTGCGTATTCTCAAGCCGATAGAGAAATTCACCGCCCGCGACACCGACGAGCTCTACGATATAGTACGCGATATAGAATGGGAGAAATACATGAGTGCCGACTCCACATTCGCCATCGACGCCACCGTCAACAGCAGCGAGTTCACCCATTCGCGGTTCGTGACCTACCGTGTCAAGGATGGTATCGTCGACCATTTCCGCGACCTTGAGGGGGATCGCCCTTCCATACGTGTCAGCGGTTATGACTTCCTTTTCAACGTACACATCGACGGCGAGCGCGTCACCATCTCCCTCGACTCGAGCGGCGAGCCTCTGAGCAAGCGCGGTTATCGCGAAGAGTCGACTGAGGCACCCATCAATGAAGTGCTGGCCGCCGGAATTATCATGACCACCGGCTGGCGCGGCGACTCCAACTTCATCGACCCCATGTGCGGCAGCGGAACGTTCCTCATCGAAGCTGCCCTGATTGCCGCAAACATCAATCCCGGTATCTACCGCAAAGGATTCGCCTTTGAGAAATGGCCCGACTTCGACAATGAGCTCTTCGAGGAGCTATACAACGACGACAGCGCCGAGCGGCCTTTTGACTTCAAGATATATGGCGGCGACATCGACGCCGAAGCTGTGGCCGTGGCGCGTAAAAATATCAAAAACGCCCAGGTCGACGATATGGTGGAGATCTCATGCCGACCCATGGCCGACTGGGTCGACAATCCCGAGCCCGGTTGCCTCGTGATGAACCCTCCTTACGGCCACCGCCTCAAACAGGAGGACCTTACGGAAATGTTCCGCAACATCGGCAACTGTCTCAAACGCAATTTCCCCGGCTGGAACGCCTGGATTATCGGCCCCGACATCGAGGACTTCGACAACATAGGTCTCAAACCGTCGATGAAGATACCCCTGCTCAACGGGTCGCTGGAATGCTCTCTGCGGGAATATGTGCTCTTCGACGGCTATTACAACGACTTCCGAGCCAAGGGAGGCACAGTGAAAGGCTTCGACGACGACTATCGCGCCAAGGAGCCCAAGAAGATGCGCCGTATCTCCGAGGATGAATGGAAATCGGAAACGCGCAAGTTCGGCGACCATAAGCCCAAGGGGAAGCCCTATGAAAAGCACGACAACAAGTCGGCCGACAAACGCGACAAGAAACCATACGAGAAACGTGAAGGGAAGCCTTTCAACAAACGTGACGGTAAACCTTTCGAGAAGCGGGAAGGGAAGCCTTTCAACAAGCGCGACGGCAAACCCTTCGAGAAACGCGAAGGGAAGCCTTTCAACAAGCGCGACGGCAAACCATTCGAGAAACGTGACGGCAAGCCTTTCCGAAAACCTGACACCGGCATTCGCGAGATTACCGACAATGGTCCCAAGATAAGCCGCAGCAAGGAAACGGTGGTAAACTCCGTGTACATGCGCAGCCGTAAGTCGAAGGCGCAGGAAGAGGACTGATAGGAGAAAAGGATTGAGATGAAGCAGGCTATGGGCAAAGGGGGAGTCGCGCTGGTCATGGTTCTGGCCGTGGCCATGAGCGTGCTCGCATTCCTCACCGAAGTTCCGGCGCCACCTGTGGGCGATGCCGGAATATGTCTCCCCTCGCCCAGCCAGTGGAATCTCCTTCCATTCATATCCTGGGTGCTTAACCTCGCGCTCCTTCTCGGCACCACCGCCGGTATCTACCTCTTCAACAAGCAATTCTCGGTGGTGCCTGGCCCCTCGGCGATTCTTGCCCCCATATTTCTGCTGATGACTGTCTCCATCCCATGGATAGGAGGCACGCTCACCGGCTCAGCAATCCTTACCCCCGTGGCCCTCTCCATGCTCTCGATACTTTGCTCGGCGTATGGATCCCGTAACGCATCACAGGAGGTCTTTCTGGTAGCCACTCTCCTCTCCTTCGGCTCCATGATCCAGTATGCCTTCGTGTTCATGATAGTCCCGGCCATAGTGATTGCCGCTTTGTTCAAGTGCCTTCGCATACGCGAGATTCTCGCCATGCTGCTGGGCCTTATGGCACCTTACTGGATTGTGCTCGGTCTCGGTCTGGTCTCCCCCGACAGTCTGAGGCTCCCAGCCCTGTCGTACATCTTCGACAGCGTGGCCTCCAAGGAGTCGCTATTCATATGTATGCTCAATCTGGGGTTCTCGGCCGTGATAGCCATGATTCTCGCCCTGTATAACGGCATAAAGCTCTATGCCGGCAACACGCGGCGCCGGCTCTTCAACCTCGCCATATGTTTCACCGGCCTGTTCGCCGTGGCGGGAATGATTGTGGATTTCAACAATTTCTCTGCATATGTGGTGACGTTCTATCTTACAGCGGCCTTCCAGCTCGCCGACATGTTCGCTTTATGGAATATCCGCCGTCAATGGATATGGGCTCTGATCATTTGCTGTGTATATGTAGGATTTTTCTCCGCATCGCTATTCTGACAATGAAGATAATCGCAGACGACAACATACCCTTTCTTCGTGGACGCCTTGAAGGGATAGCCGACGTGACATACGTCGACCAGTTCGGTTTCGACAGGGATACAGTTCGAGATGCCGACGCGCTGCTGATACGCACTCGTACGCGTTGCGACAGCCGACTGCTCGAAGGCACGAAAGTGAGGATGGTGGCCACGGCCACCATCGGTACCGACCAGATTGACATCCCTTGGTGCGAGAGCCATGGCATAGAGGTTCACTCTTCGCCGGGGTGCAATGCTCCCGGGGTGGCGCAGTATGTATGGTCGGCATTGCTGCGTCTTGGCTTCGACCCGGCGGCTGGAGAGCGCCTCGGCGTGGTGGGCTGCGGCAACATAGGGAGCATCGTCAAGGCCTGGGCACGACATCTCGGCGCTGAAGTATGGGTGTCGGACCCTCCCAAAGAGCGGGCCGGAATCACCGACGACTATCACCCGCTCGAGGACATTCTCCGTGAATGCCGGGCTGTAACCTTCCATACTCCGCTCGTGAGCGAAGGTCCCGACGCCACTTTTCATCTTGTGGGCAAGAAGGAGCTTGAGCTTCTTGACAGCAGCAATATACTGGTGAACGCCTCGCGGGGGCCGGTGGTCGACAACCGGGCGCTTCTCGAACGGCTGCGCCGAGGAAACGCTCCACGCACTGCCATAGATGTATGGGAGAATGAACCTGCTCTCGACAAAGAGCTCCTGTCATTGACAGATTACGGCACTTTCCATATCGCCGGCTACTCGCTGGAAGGGAAGCAGCGAGCCACAAGGATGATTCTGGAGGCCGTTGAGAAGACCTTCGGCGTCGAGGTCGACAAATCGGGCCTCGAACCGGCCTTCTCTCTCGGTGACGCACCTCTCCCCTCCGCCGCCCGCATCCTTGACAGCTACGACCCCGGAGTCGACTCCGAGGCTTTAAAGATGGCGCCCGATGATTTCGACATCCTGCGCCGAAACTACAATTACCGTCACGAAACGCCAAGAATGCTCTAAGATGAATTTTACCAAAAGATATTACGCCGTGTTCAAGGGGCGTCATCCCGGGGTTTACGACGACTTCAACGACGCCATGGAGCAGGTGGATGGCTATGAGGGCGCCGTTTTCAAGAGTTATGCAAGTCCGGAGGAAGCTGCTGAAGCCTACCGCCGCGGCGCAGTGCGCGAATCGGCTTCCGAACTCGGCAACCTGCTGCTTAACGCCTCCCGACATAAAGACCACTCCCCCAAGGAGGGCCGACGCGCCGGAAAACCCGGCGAAACTGACTACTTCACATTTCCCGAAATAGACCTCCGGGGATGGGCTGTCGACGCATCCTGTCTCGGCAATCCTGGAGTCCTCGAATACAGGGGCGTCGAACTGATGACCGGCAAGGAATTATTCCGCATAGGGCCTTTCCCCAAAGGAACCAACAACATAGGGGAGTTTCTGGCCATCGTACACGCGCTGGCGCTTATGGCCCGCAATGGCGAGACCCATACCGTCTACAGCGACTCGGTATCGGGCATGGCATGGGTCAGAAACCGCAGGATAAAGACACAGCTTCCGCGCAATGCGGAGACCGAACAGCTCTTCAGGATGGTGGAACGCGCCATGGCATGGCTCAACACTCACCGGTATGATGCCAAAATCCTGAAATGGGACACCGACCGCTGGGGCGAGATTCCGGCCGACTTCGGCCGCAAGTCTTAGAAGATTTTCCCATTACTCTAATCAAAACGAATGCTTTCCAAGGAGGAACTGCGAATGCGGTTGCAGCGCGGCGGCGCGGTGGCGGTGGGATTCGCCGAGGCCGGGAGAGTCCCCGCGGAAGTTGACCGTCAATATAGCGAATGGCTTGGCAAAGGGTACCATTACGGCATGACATGGATGGAACGCCACCGGGAGCTTCGCCGCGACCCGGAGAATGTGCTTCCGGGAGTAAAGACCGTCATAAGCATAGCCTATCCCTATTCGCCCGGTGTCGGCAAAGGTCTCAGAGCCCCTTACGTGGCACGTTACGCTTACAGCGAGGACTATCATCTCTCGGTGAGGGAGATGGTGTCTGAAGCCCTCGGAGAGCCTTGCGGATACCAGTGGCGCATATGCATAGACTCGGCTCCCCTGCCCGAACGATTCTGGGCCGTAAAGGCCGGAATCGGTTTCATAGGCGACAACGGAGCCTTCATAGTCCCCGGAATCGGCCCCGAAGTGGTCCTCGCAGAAATCCTTACCACAGCCGATTATCCTCCCGACTCTCCCCTATCCATGGAATGCCTTCATTGCGGCCGCTGTCTGGGCGCCTGTCCTTCGGGAGCCTTGTGTGCCGATGCAACCATTGACTGCCGGCGCTGCATATCATATCTCACCATAGAGCATCGCGGCCCGTGGACCGACCCGGCGGCCATAGAGGCCATGAATACCCCTCGCGGACGCGACACGCTCTTCGGCTGCGACTGCTGCCTCGCGGTATGTCCTTTATGCGACGGCAGCACTCTCTCCGCCCTTCCTCCGGCTGACGTGCCGCCCCTGCCGCTACCCTCCTCCGAACGTCTCCTCGGGAAGCTTTACCCTAGGTCTCCCCTCCTACGTGCCCGCCGCAAAGGTCTCCTCCGAAATCTGCGACTCGATACCGACGACTCCGCAATGTAACATCCTGGAATCCTTATCTGTCAACCTAAGCGCAAACATACAGCTCATTCTTTTGTTTCTATTATTGTAACCAAAGAAAGGACTGAATTATGAAAGAGCTGTATATCGTAAGCTTCGGCGGCTCCGACAGTTACCGGTGCTATTATGACGGCCACATCGACCGTGTTTCCGAGGACATCCACGACTATCTTCGCGAGAAATTCCCCTCTCTCTCCAATCTGAGCTACTTCTCTGAGGCGAGCATATCCAAAGTCACTCCCGGCGAGGAGGTGCTCTATGAGAATTATCCCATGCTCGACGACAAAAGCGCGCACGAGATCGAGAAGCGTCTGAAACGCGAGGTGCAGACACGCGAGGACGTGAGCCAGCTGAACAATAACCCCTACGCTGACTCCGACAAAGAGCCCGACCCTAAGAACAACCAGCTTGACAGGCAGGATTGATTCTTGGTGCGCGGCGATTTAGCGTTCCCCTTTCGTTATCCGTCGGGAAATTATTAACTTTGCAGGATGAATGCAGAGGAAACGGATATTGTCAAGACGGACAGGCCACACGAGCTGCGGTTCCGGAAAGGTGAGCGCCTGCGGCACCGCACCCTTGTGGAAGGACTTTTCGCCGGGGGCAAGAGCATCTATGAATATCCGTTGCGATGCGTATGGCGCAAGATAAGCTCCGAGGAGCTGTCGGCCTCGTTCCGCGACGAGGTGCCCGACCGCATAGGCCCTGTGCAGATGATGGTCACGGTGCCAAAGAAGAAGCTGCGCCATGCCGTCGACAGGGTGCTGATGCGCCGCAGAATACGCGAGGCTTACCGGCTGAACCGTCTGCCGCTTCTAAAGACCGTGGCCGCCGACGACAAGGGTTCCCGTATCCTGATGGCCTTCGTATATCTCCACAACGACACACTGCCCTTTGACGAGGTGGCGACAAAAATGCAGGGGATAATGTCCCGGCTCATGAAGAAGTTATGAACGTGCGCATCATCATCCGGCATATAGCGCTGCTGCCCGTATACTTCTATCGCGCAGCCATATCGCCGATGCTGCCGCCGTCGTGCCGCTATACTCCCACATGCTCCCGCTATGCCGTGGAGGCCGTGATGACGCACGGCATTATATCCGGAGGCTGGCTGGCTCTGAAAAGGATCATGCGCTGCCACCCGTGGGGTGGCTCCGGTTATGACCCCGTGCCGCCAAAAGCCGATACCACTTCCGCAAAAAACAAAAGCTGACTGAAACTGAACTATTGCTTATGATTCTTGACATACACACCCATCATGCGGCGCCGCAGCCCTTAGGCATCATCGATGTGTCGCAATCCGACCTCGGCACGTTTGTTCCTGCCGACGGTCAGCTCTACAGCGTGGGGATACATCCCTGGAACACTGTCGACCCGGTGCCGGAGGAATCATGGAAGCGTGTGGAAGAACTTCTGCGACTCCCTTGTTTCGCGGCAGTAGGCGAGGGGGGAGTGGACCTCTCGGGGCGTGGAGGAATGCTCTTCCGGCAGCTGCAGGTGTTCAAACGCCTTATAGAACTTTCCGAGTCGCTTGCCAAGCCTCTGATTGTTCATTGCGTGAAAGCCGAGGACATCATCTGCGGCCTGATACGCGACCTCCGACCCACGCAGCCATGGATAATACATGGATTCCGCAAGAAACCGGCTACTGCCCAACAACTCCTCAGAGCCGGATGCTGGCTATCGCTGGGCCCACTTTTCAACCCCGACACCCTCCGCGAGATTCCCGACGACCGTCTGCTTGCAGAAACCGACGACTCGTCGCTCGACATTCAGCAGGTGATCCAAAACCTCTCGAACGTCAGAAACAAAGACCTCACGGATATCATCGCCGCCAACGCCGCTTCTGTGACACACTTGAACAATTAAACCATTTTTTCCATTTATAATCAGAGACATATATTATAATCAGAGACATATACGTCAATAATCGGAGATACACACAGGTTACGAAACATAAAACACCAAGGATATGAAAAAGCTGATAACACTGGCCATGGCCCTCATACTGGCCCTTCCGGCACTGGCACAGAGCCAGACCTCCGGCATCAAAGACAACGACAAGGACTCGGCTCTCGAGTCGGCCCACTGGTACATACCCCTCGATTACGGCGGCTTCGAGTTCGAGATTCCCGCAGGCTCCGTGGTAAAGAAGGATTCCAAGCTTCTTGTCACGTATCCCGACGCCAGCTTCGGGGTTTCGATGGAGAATGAGGCCGTGGGACTCAACCAGAAGATAGCCTTCGAGAAGGTGCGCAGCTATGCCACCAACTACAAGCTCACCGACGCTAAGACCGAGAAAGTGAAGATTGCCGGTGTGGCAGGCGCCAAGGCTACAGGCAAACTGGAGAACATGGATGTGACTATCCTTATCCTTCCTCTCGACGACCAGCAGGTGACCACCGTGGTCATGGCCACTCCCGAACGCTCCGAGTGGGCCAGACATTTCATCGATTCTTTCAAACATTGACCGCACACCGGCCTGTTTTTCTCAAGAAATAAAAAAGTTTTCGTAACTTTGCAGCATGTTTGCAAAGAATAAACTACTTTCGCTGGCTGTCATGGCATTAGTGACAGCCACCGGGGCTCAGGCCCTTCGTCTTGAGAAAATCAATTACGCGGACTTCTCTCAGTGGGTAAGCCGCGATATCGAAGAGTCGAAAGTCCTTGGCGGCGACACGAAGCGTGTCTATGCCATAGGTCCAACCAAACACATCAAGGGGAATGTGGCCTACCGGCCGGAGGGTGGCACACCATGGGCTACCAGCAACGTCTATGCCAAGGTGTCGGGCATCGTCAAGGCCAGCAACACCGTGGAGCCGGCCACTATAGGCGGCAGCAAAGTGGCCAAGCTGCAGACCAAGATGGAACACGTGAAAGTGCTCGGCGTCATCAATATGGATGTGATGGTGGCGGGCACTATCTATCTCGGCCGTGTCAACGAGCCGATATCCTCCACGAGCGCCCCTTTCTCCAAGATGTCGATGGGCATACCCTACAACAAGAGCCCCAAGGCTCTGGTATATGATTTCCGCATAGACATGCCGTCGGTCAACACGCGTGTGCGCAGCACCGGCATGAGCCGCAAGAAGACCATCAGCGGCCGCGACCAGGCCGAGGTGTACTGTCTGCTGCAGAAACGCTGGGAAGACAAGAACGGCAACGTCTACGCCCAGCGCGTGGGTACAGGTCGCGAACGTTACTCCCGTTCCGTGGCCTGGACTAAAGGTCATCAGCTTCCTATCCATTACGGCGACATAACCCGCCAGCCTTTCTACAAGCCATGGATGGGTCTTCTTAACGGCGAGAAAGCATATTACGGCTACAATTCCAAAGGGAAGCTTGTGCCTGTCAAGGAAGTGGGATGGGCACCGGTGGGCACCAAGCCCACACACGTGCTCGTGATGGCCTCCACATCCTGCGGCGAGCCTTTCGTGGGCACCGAGGGTATCACCATGTACATCGACAACATAGCGTTCGGTTTCTAAAATGAAGATAGCATTGATAGGATATGGCAAGATGGGCCATATCATCGAAGAGATAGCCGCAGGCCGCGGCCACGAGGTCAGCGTACGCATCGACAAGGATAACCGCGATGACTTCGACAGCGAGGCTTTCCGCTTGTCGGATGTGGCCATAGAGTTCAGCACGCCGGCAACAGGCTTCGATAACGTGGTGCGCTGTCTGCGTGAGGGTGTCCCTGTGGTGAGCGGCACCACTGGCTGGAACGACCGTCTGCCCGAGGCCCAAAAGATATGCCGCGAGCTCGACGGCTCCATGATATGGGCCTCCAACTTCTCTGTGGGCGTCAACATATTCATGGCCGTCAACCGTCAGCTGGCACGCATCATGAATGCCTTCCCCGAATACCGGCCACGCATGGTGGAGACACACCATGTGCATAAACTCGACCATCCGTCGGGCACGGCCGTGACCCTGGCCGAGCAGATAGTGGCCGCCACCGACCGCATCAGCTCGTGGGCCGAACCCACGGCAGGGGAGTGCACCCCCGACGGTGTCCTGCCCATAGACCACATTCGCAGCGGCGAGGTGCCCGGAATACATACCATCACCTGGGACTCTCCCGCCGACGACATTACCATCACCCATAGCGCCAAAAACCGCTCGGGCTTCGCCACCGGCGCCGTCATCGCCGCCGAATGGCTCGTAAATAACCATGGCATCCATTCCATGCAGGATGTCCTCTCCGATATTTCAGGTTATGACTTCCGATAATCGCAGCAACACATCATTCTCTTCCTCCGGCCATCAGAACTCCGGGCGCAAACCGCTCAAGGAACGGCTCCGCGAGATAAAGCCCTCGCGCTGGGTGCGCTTCGGCATCGTCTCGGCGATATACCTGCTGTGGGTGGTGCTTATGGGCAATCCATGGCTACTTTTCGGATGGCTCATCATCATCGACCTCTACATCACGGCCTTCGTGCCCTGGGGATGGTGGCGCGACAAGAAAGGTGTCACACGCGCCGTCATGGCCTGGGTCGACGCCATCGTCTACGCTCTGGTGCTCATCTACTTCATCTTCGGCTTCGTGGGCCAGCAGTATGAGATTCCTTCGTCGAGCCTCGAGAAGTCGCTGCTCGTCGGCGACCGCCTATGGGTAGACAAGACAAGATATGGCTCGCGGGTGCCCCAGACGCCGATTCATTTCCCGCTCGCACAGCATACCCTGCCCATTCTCAACACCAAGAGCTATGTGGAGAACCCGCAGCTCAAATACCACCGTATGCCGGGATGGAGCAGCATAAAACGCGGCGATATCGTGGTGTTCAACTATCCGCAAGGCGACACCGTGGCCCTTAAGATACAGAACCCCGACTATTACCAGATCAGCAACGAGCTGCGACGTAACGGCATCGCCGACCCCGCGGAATACATACGCAAGAATCCCGACCGCTTCGGCGAAGTTGTATGGCGTCCCGTGGATCGCCGCGAGAATTATGTGAAACGCACCATAGGACTTCCCGGTGAACGACTCAGGATTGTCAACGACACCATATTCATCGACGGCAAACCCATCAAGGAGCCTACCAACGTGCAGTACAACTATGTGATAGCGAGCCGTACGCCCATAGATGCGTCGCGGTTGATGGACCTTGGCGTACGAGGCGAGGATTTCACCCAGAATGCGGGCCAGGACAAGGAGGCCGGTATCTGGTACTACGACGTGCCTCTGACGTATGAGATGAAAGGGATTGTTGATAAATGGCCGGAACTTGTTCAGCCGCCGATGCGCGAAAGCGAAACAGGCCTTTTCGATCTCAGCGGCGTATTCCCCTACAACGCGCCATATAACTGGAAACGCGACAACATGGGGGAGATATGGATCCCGAAAAGGGGGAGCACCCTGCATCTCACCGAAGCCAATTATCCGCTGTATGAGCGCGTTATACGCACATACGAAGGCAACAGCCTCGAGAAACGCAACGGCAAATTCTTCATCAACGGCAAGGAGCAGAATTATTACACCTTCAAGATGGACTACTACTGGATGATGGGCGACAACCGCGACCGCAGCGCCGACTCCCGATATTGGGGTTTCGTGCCCGAAGACCATATCGTCGGCACACCTGTGGCCATACTCCTGTCGCTCGACAAGGAACGCTCTCTGTCGGAAGGGAAGATAAGATGGAACCGCATCCTGAGCAATCCGAATCCCGACAAGAAGGCCGGCCTGTGGTGATTCCCTACCTGGGGTCGACAGCCTGGTACAGCCGGTGGCTCCATTACCGTATGCAGGGTCACGACGACGCCACAGCATGCGGGATGGCCACCCGGGAAATAGATCCGGGCAAGAGCCTGCGGCGCACCCTCATCTGCGGCTCATCGCCCAAAGGGCGAGTGTCAGGGGCTGGGGAACTTGTACTGTCGGTATCGGTGAGCAAGGGACCGGGGCTCCTTCTTTCGGCCCACGGCAACTGGCCACACCGTCATCTGGGAGCTTTGGAAGCCATCTACGGGCGCACTCCATTCTATCCACATATCATCGACAGTCTCCGCGATATCCTCAGAGATACTCCTGAGAGCCTCCCTGAGCTCAACCGGCGCCTGCATGAAGCCGTCACGCCATGGATTGACATAGAGGCCGCTGACGAGGCTCTCACAAACTGGGCCGCCTCAGACCTCGGCAGAAAACTCGGAACATTTGTTAACGATTCTTTATCAATTTTAGACCCGATTTTCCGTTTTGGTAAAGACACCACTCTTCTCCTTGCATGTCATGACTTTCCACGCGAAAATACTCAGAGCGATGTCGCCGGCATTCTTTCGGATACTGGCGGTGTCGCTGTGTCTGACAGCCTTTCTTGCCGCCTCCGCCCAGAATGAAGATGTGCCCGACCTGCGTCTGAAGGTCAAGGCTTACAAGGGTTTCACACATATCGTTGACGAATACGGCGACACCTGCCGCTATACTTTCATTCGCGACATATACGTGTTTCCTCCGCTGAAATTCAAGAACAAGAAGCAGGAACAGTTTTACTGGCGCACGGTGCGCGATGTCCGCAAGACGCTCCCTTACGCCAAGATGGCTTTCGCCACTCTTTGCGAAACCTATGAATACATCCAGACCATCCCTGACCCCAAGGAGCGAGAAAAGCATCTCAAACGTCTGGAACATGACATTTTCGAGCAATACAAGCCTGCCATAAAGAACATGACCAAGAGCCAGGGGAAAATGCTCCTGAAGCTCATCAACAGGGAGACTGACCAGACGAGCTACGCCATAGTGAAGGCTTTCCTGGGGAGTTTCCGCGCCGGTTTCTGGCAGACTTTCGGCCGTTTCTTCGGCATGAATCTCCGTTCGGGATTCCATCCCGAGAAAAACAAGGAGGACGCCATCATAGAGAGGGTGGCGCTGTTAGTGGAGCAAGGCGCCTTATAAATCCGGGGCCGAGCCAGGAGAGGAGTGCGCCGATACGGTTTTTGAGTCTTACTTTGGGATTTCTGACAGAAGCGGCACGCAGACGCTTTATCTGCGTCCAGCATTGCTGTTGCAGCCGGGCTGCCTCTTCAGCCCCGCATTGGCCGGCACGCCTGGCCAGCTCCACGGTCAGAAACATGTTGAAATTGGCGCTGAGTCGCCTGTCCCTCGCGGCGTCCAGCAGTCCGGGTGCCTCCGCAAGGGCATAATCCTCGATTTGCGCCGTGATGGCGAGCACGTCGGCACGCCGCATACTGAATGTGTTGAGGATGCTTCCTCCACGCTGACGATAGCCATAAAGGGGCGCGGGAACATGCGCCAGCCGCCGTGCCTTGGGCCACAGCCGGCACACCACATCAAGATCCTCATACAGAATCCCCGGCGTAAAAGCTACATCGTCCCAGAGTCCGCGAGCGTATATCTTGCACCATGCCGCCGTCAATATGCCGTTTCGCTGGTAGAGGCCTTTTTCCAGGGCTTCCGCCGAGGCATATGTCTCGGTATCAATCGAGCCGTCAAGACCGGAGAAGGCGCATCGCGGTCCCCGGAAGCACATCGCTTCGCCGTCGACAATCTCCGCATCCGTGTCGGCAGCTGCCTTGAGCATTATCTCAAGGAACCGCGGATGCAGGAGATCGTCGGCGTCGAGGAAGGTAATCCATTCGCCTTTACAGAGGGCCAGACCACGGTTGCGCGCCACGGAGAGCCCTCCGTTGGGTGTGTGCACCACGTGTATGCGGCTGTCGGCCTGCGCCATGGCGTCGCATATCTCCGCCGTGCGGTCGGTGCTCCCGTCGTCTACGAGTATCAGCTCCCAGTCCTTGACGGTCTGGGCCATTACGCTCGCCACCGCCTCTCCGACGTACGACTCCACATTATATGCCGGCACAACCACGCTTACCATACCTGTCTTTTTTAGCCCCATGACGATGAATCCGGTAAATCGTCTCCGGTTTCTATACGGTCAGTATCTCCTTCTCCTTTTCGGCGAAGATGCTGTCGATTTTCTTGACATATTTGTCGTGGAGCTTCTGGACGTCGTTCTCGGCATCTTTCTCCACGTCCTCGCTGAGGCCGTTCTTTATTTCCTTCTTAAGACCTTCGATAGCCTCGCGGCGGGCGTTGCGCACCGACACCTTGGCATTCTCGGCCTCTCCCTTCGACTGCTTCACGAGCTGCTTGCGGCGCTCCTCCGTAAGCGGCGGTATGCTCAGTCGGATAACTTCGCCGTTGTTCTCGGGAGTGATGCCCAGCTCTGAGTTGATGATTGCCTTCTCTATCTCGCGGAACATCGATTTTTCCCACGGTGTGATGGCTATGGTGCGTGCGTCGGGTACGCTTACGTTGGCCACATTCGATATCGGCGACTGTGTGCCGTAGTAGTCCACGCGGATGCCGTCGAGCAGCTTCGTCGATGCCTTGCCGGCCCGGATGTGCTGCAACGTCTCGTCAAGATAGTCAACGGCCATCTCCATCGACTCCTCAGCTTCCTGAAGATATTCTTTTACCTCTTTCATATTTATTGTTTTTGGTTATTCCGGTTATTTGAGTACTGTTCCGATATTTTCGCCCTCGAGAATTCTGGCGAGGTTTCCTTCCACATCCATGTTGAAGACGGCCACGGGCATATTGTTTTCCTTGCACATCACGGTGGCGGTAAGGTCCATCACCTTGAGATTCTTGGCCAGCATCTCGTCGAAGGTTATAGTGTCGTATTTTACGGCGTCGGGGTCTTTTTCGGGGTCGGCGGTGTAAACGCCGTCGACGCGTGTACCCTTGAACATCACATCAGCCTCGATTTCGATGGTCCTCAGGGCGGCGCCTGTGTCGGTGGTGAAATAGGGGTTGCCGGTACCGCCGGCGATTATGGCCACGGTGCCTTTCTCCATGGCGCCGATTGCCGCCCATTTGGAATAGGCGAGTCCTATAGGCTCCATGCGGATGGCCGTGAACACCTGCGACGGTTGCCCTATCGCCTCAAGCGCCGAACTTAACGCCAGCGAGTTGATCACTGTGGCCAACATTCCCATCTGGTCGCCCTTGACACGGTCAAAACCTCGGTCAATACCTTTAAGACCACGGAAGATATTTCCGCCGCCTATCACTATGCCTATCTGCACGCCGCTCCGAGCCGCCGCCATTATCTGTCGGGCATATGAGTTAAGACGATCCGTGTCTATACCCTGGCCGGCTCCCGCCGCCAGACTCTCTCCCGACAGTTTCAATAATATCCTGTTGTATTTCATAATTCTTTATTCTTTCTCTTGTTCGCCAGAGTCTTCACACAGGTGCACACCACACCCTTTGGCTTTCTTAGATTCCAAAATTAATCAAAATATCGCAATAACCAAATATGCCGCCCTCGATTCTGCCGCATATAATTGAATTTCATAGCTTAAGCATTCACTAATAATCTGATTTTCACCGCGAAACATACTTCCCTCTTTTGAGAATACGCTCCCTTTGTATTAACTTTGCGCATTGTATCAACTTTGCGCAAAACTAAGAGACAAGGGATTATGAGTTTACCGGCCATATATTTCATCTACGGCTTGAGCGTGATGTTCTATTTCATGATGGGATGGTTTTTCATACGCAAGAACCGAGAGATGCTGTCACGTCTTGTGGCCGCGCTCATGATTCTTATCGGCATGCAATGTCTGGGGGAACTGGCATTCATAACCGGCGATATGGATGCCGACAATTTCAAATGGATGTTTATATCCACCACCGACATGACCGCCGTGCCCTTTTACGCGTTTGTCCTTATCGAGCTGTGCCGTCCCGGCACTCTGTCGTTAAGAAAAATGGCGGTCCACGAGATTCCTTTTCTTCTCCTGCCCATCTTGTACCTCTTCACAAGGCTCTCTATATTCTACTACGCAGATGTGATATGGGCCGGAATATACGGCACGGGATATGCCGTATGGACCGTCGTGGCTATACCGCGTTATCATCGTTTGCTGAAACAAAGATTCTCTTACACCGAAAATATCAATCTCAACTGGCTGAGGATTATTCTTTTCTCCTTCTTCGTGATTCTGTCGCTATGGATAGCGGGATGCCTTATTATCAACATCGATATAGAAGGTGTCTACATGCTTGGGTCGCTCGTGATATGGATGTTCATCTGCTATTTCATCTACCGTCATGAATCGGTCATCAACGAACTCTCCGAACCGGTGAACCCTGCGCTTGCCGGAAACGCTGAAGATCCAGAGGCGTCTGTCGACGGTGTCGACGACCTTACTGAAAGAATCATGACGCTGTTTGAAAACGAACGCATATTTCTCAATCCTCAGCTGAAACTCTCGGATGTGGCCGCCATGGCAAATTCCAACAGGACATACGTGAGCCGGTTCTTTAACACCAGTCACGGGAAAACTTTCTTTGAGTTCGTCAACGACTACCGCGTGCGCTATGCCAAGCAACTCCTGCAAAGCACCTCAGAACGCATCGAGGTGATTGCCGAACAGTCGGGCTTCAGCTCCCGACAGTCGTTCCACCGCGTGTTCAGCAAATTTGCCGGCTGCACGCCCGAACAGTACCGTAAGAGCGCGTTCCTTAAAATTTCGAGGCCGTAGGGGCGGCTCTTTTCGAGCAGA
>CAJUAT010000017.1 GCA_910584525.1 uncultured Muribaculaceae bacterium
TGTCGTTTTTTTATGCCCGTATCTCTGAAATTACATACTTGCGAAACTTAAATTACATTATTAAAACACCGCATGGCCGTGTTTGTTGTAATATCAGGATTAGTCTTGTTAAACTTTTATTAAATAAAGCAGTTTAGGAGATGTCTAATCCGATAAATAATTAATTTTGTGAGGAGAAAGTAAAACCGTGGATGAAGACAAGGATATTGGTAGTAGACGACGAAGATACGTTGTGCGAGGTGTTGCGTTTCAATCTTGAGGAAGCCGGCTACGAGGTTGACGTTGCCCATAGTGCCGAGGAGGCTCTGACTATGCCGTTGAGCGGGTATTCCCTGATACTTCTGGACATAATGATGGGTGACATCAGCGGCACACAGCTGGCCTCGATACTCCGCAACGGTGAGGCTACTAAGCATGTGGCCATAATCTTCTGCACCGCCAAGGACGAGGAAGAGGATATGGTGAAGGGTCTACGGCTCGGTGCCGACGATTATATCACCAAACCTTATTCGATACGCAATGTGCTGGCGCGTGTGGAAGCGGTGCTCCGTCGTGTTGACAACCATCGTCAGTCGGAAGCCGACGCGGATACCGTGCGATACAAAGACCTGGTACTTCTTCCCCAAAGCAAAATATGCCGCGTCGACGGTGTAGAGACCCGACTCCCAAAAAAGGAGTTCGAGATTCTCCTCACGCTGATGACCCATCCCGGGAAGGTGTTCTCCCGCGACGAACTCCTCAAGCGCATATGGACCGACGATGTGGTGGTAGTGGACCGCGTGGTGGATGTCAACATCACACGCATACGCCAGAAGCTGGGGCATTATGCCCATAATATCGTAACACGCTCCGGATATGGGTATGCTTTCATTGAATAAGCTTTCTTACCACCGCACTCTCTTTTTGTGGCTGCTGGGTTACACTGCCGTACTGGCCATCTTATTCTTAGGATACCAATACCAACGGGAACGGGAGTTCAAGGCCGAGGAACTCAACGCGCGACTGCAGATTGTGAACAGTTATATCATGTCGTCGCTTGCCGACGGCAGGAATATGGGGAATGTCATCAAAGATGCCTATCATCCTTTCGACGACCTGCGCGTAAGCGTGATTGACTCAGGCGGCAAGGTGATATACGACAATACCCTCGACCATCTCCCCGACCGGCTTCATCTCGACCGCAGGGAGATAGCCGAGGCCATATCCAAGGGAAGCGGCTACACCGTGCGCCGTCACAGTCAGAGTACCGGCCAGACTTATTTCTATTCGGCACTGAAAGGCAACGACGGCATGATTGTACGCACCGCCGTGCCTTATGACGTGCGTCTTGACCATCTGTTACGCGCCGACTATGGGTTCCTGTGGGTTATGTGCGCCATTATCGTAATGATGGGTGTGGCGGGGTTCTTCCTTACCAGGCGGCTCGGCCAGAACGTGACGAGACTGCATGATTTCGCCCGAAGCGTGGAACAAGGCAACAGAATATCCGATAACGAACCATTTCCCAATGACGAGCTGGGCAAAATCTCCAACCATATAGTACGTCTGTACGCCCGACTGCAGAAGGCTTACACTGACCGCGACCGTGAACACCGCAACGCTCTCTTCGAACAACGTGAGAAAGAGCGCATCAAGAAACAGCTTACCAACAACATCAACCATGAGCTAAAGACGCCTGTGGCGTCGATACGCGGATGCCTGGAGACTCTGCACAACTATCCCGACTTGCCCGCGGCTAAAAGAATGGAGTTTGTCGACCGCGGTCTCGCCGCCACTGAGCGCCTTGGTCGGATGCTCTCCGACGTGGCTCTCATAACACGTATGGAGGACGGCACCCAGTCTATCATTAAAGAGGATACCGACTTACATCGCGTCATATCGGCGGTTTGCGACGACCTTGCCGACCAGGCTGCCGACAAAGGTATAAGCATCATCAACGACACCTCCTCGCCCTTATGGATTGTGGGTAACGAATCTCTGTTGACATCAATATTCTACAATCTTGTGGCCAACGCCATAGCATATTCCGGAGGCAGCCGTATAATCGTATCCGGCTCTAAAGATGAAGCCGGAAGGATATTGTTGACGGTGGAGGACAATGGCAGCGGCGTTGCCGAGGAACACCTTCCCCATCTCTTCGAGCGTTTCTACCGTATCGACAAAGGACGCAGCCGCGCAGCCGGAGGCACCGGCCTCGGCCTCGCTATTGTCAAGAACGCCGTAATTATCCACAACGGATCTATCACCGCCCAAAATCTCCCCGCCGGCGGCCTCCTGTTCCAAATAATATTTTCTTAGAAACTGTTTAGAGCGCGTTCCTTAAACAGTTTCTTAACCTCCGCTTAATATTTTTGAAATATCCGAGTGGTATCTTTGCATCGGAAATAATTCAAAATACCGATGGATATAATCTTTCTATGTGTGGTGGTTTTCCTGTTCGTGCTGGCTGTCTTTGACCTTTCGATAGGAGTCAGCAACGATGCGGTCAACTTCCTGACTTCGGCTGTAGGGTCGAAGGCGGCCTCGTTCAAACGCATTCTTATCGTGGCGTCGATAGGCGTATTCATAGGAGCCGCCATGAGCAACGGAATGATGGACATTGCACGTCACGGCATCTTCCGGCCTGAAAACTTCTCTTTCTACGACCTCATATGCATCTTCATGGCCGTGATGGTCACCGACATCATTCTTCTGGACATATTCAATACCCTCGGGATGCCTACCTCCACCACGGTATCGATGGTTTTCGAGCTTCTCGGCGCCACTTTCGTGGTGTCTCTCATCAAGATGGCCGGCGGCCTAGACCTCGGGTTCAACGACCTACTAAACACCGAAAAAGCCCTCTCGGTTATCATCGGAATATTCCTCTCCGTGGCCATAGCTTTCATATTCGGCACTGTTGTACAATTACTTGCCCGTACTATTTTCTCTTTCAATTACAAGACCAACCTCAAATGGAAAATAGGCATATTCGGCGGTCTGTGCAGCACGGCCATCATTTACTTTCTGCTGCTGAAAGGCACCAAGGACCTTGCCTTCATGACGCCCGAAGTCAAGGGATTCATCAGCCGCAACACGGCATTGATTCTTGCGGGATGCATGGCATTCTTCACTCTGCTGATGCAGGTGCTTCACGTGCTCAAAGTCAACGTACTGAAAGTTGTGGTGCTGATGGGCACATTCGCGCTGGCCATGGCATTCGCCGGCAATGACCTGGTGAACTTTATCGGCATACCTCTGAGCGGTCTGGCATCCTATCAGGACTATACCGCCAATGGCGGAGGAGACGCGAAGAGCTTTATGATGGATTCCCTCAACGGTCCGGCCGACACACCAATATATTTTCTGATAGGCGCGGGCCTCATCATGGTGGTGTCGCTGGCCACGTCGAAGAAAGCCCGCAATGTCACCAGGACATCCATCGCACTCGGTTCGCAGCAGGGTGGCGACGAGATGTTCGGTTCCTCGCGTATCGCTCGCAGTCTGGTGAGGTGGTCGCTGTCGGTATTGGGATGGGTACGCCGCGTGACACCCCCTAAGGTCCGCGCATGGTTCAACCGACGCTTCAACGTGGACGAAACCATAATGGACCATGGCGCAGCCTTCGACCTTGTCCGTGGGTCGGTGAATCTCGTGCTTGCCGGTGTGCTCATAGCTTTCGGCACCTCCCTGAAGCTCCCCCTCTCCACCACCTTCGTGACCTTCATGGTGGCCATGGGCACCTCGCTGGCCGACAAGGCATGGGGCCGTGAAAGCGCCGTGTTCCGTATCACCGGCGTGATATCCGTCATAGGAGGGTGGTTCCTCACTGCCGGTGTCGCTTTCATTGGAGCCGGAATAATTGTGACCGTAATGCATTTCGGCGGCCAGTGGGCTATGTTCGCACTCGTTTTGCTTACCGTTTTCCTCATCATACGCAGCAACCGCCGCTTCAGAAAAAAACAACAGGAGGAAACCGGCGACACCCTCTTCCAGACCATTCTCGCCACTACCGACAGGACAGAGGCATGGAATCTGCTCCTCCTATACATCAATGAGCACCAGTCGGCATTCCTGACTCTGGCCGGGGAAAACTACATCAACGTCACGGACGCATTCATCAACAACAATGCCCGCATGCTGTCGAAAGCCGATAAAACTCTTTTCGCCCAGAAAAACATTCTCAAAAACTACCGCCGCAAGGAGACGCTATGTCTCAGACAGGTATCCCCTCAGACGGCCATGGAGAAAAGCGCCTGGTTCCATCTCGCCAACAATTCCTGCATGAACATCCTCTACAACCTGCGACGTATCAACGAGGTATGCAAGGAACATGTGGAGAATAATTTCCACCTTCTTCCCGAAGCGGATAGCCATGATCTGGAACTCATACGCACGCGCATACACATTCTTTTCAACGACACTCTGGAGATGCTTCAGCGCAACGACACGGATGTGATACCGCTGCTGCGCCGCCATTGCGACGGAATAAAAGATACCGTCTCTGACGTATACCACAAGCTTCTCACGCAGCTTCGCGACGGCGACCCCGAGAAGATGGCCGTGATGTATGTATACCTCAATGTCCTTCAGGAGACGCAGGAAATGGTGTCGGCTCTGCGCAAGTACCTGCGTGCCTACGCCAAACTCCTCGACACCGACTTCAGCAGCCGCCGTCAGATAAAAGCCCGTGCTCTATGAGTCGGATGGATGCATGTCGAGAGAGATTGCCTTGGCCCATTCAGGAAGGGTATCGGCGGGACGCGACTGGATGAGACGCTTGAGGTCGGCGGCGTATTTGTCGCGGTTGTCGTGCCACGGAGTCTCGGCCTTTATTGTCTTCCTCAGCCATATATAGAGTCCGGCATCCCGGCTGTTGTGCGGAAGCCGTCCCGTCTCACGGAGTACGGCCTCCACTTTCTCGCACTTCTGCCTGAAGATGTGTTCCTGGCCGTTCTGGGGCAATTCGCTCACGCTTTCAAGATATGCAGCAAGCTCTGCTCGCTGGTCGGCTCCTACATCAACCTTGCCGCTCACGATATTCTTGTACCACCGGCTCAATGCGCTCTCCGCCTCATCCTTGTTGGTGTACGGCAACCGCCGGTTGCTCTCTACAAAATCCCGGAACATCTCGAAACGACGGTCAAACGACACACGCTTCACCTTTACCGACTCAAGCGATTCCCATTCGGCATACTCCCGGCCCGTAAGTCCAATGCTGCCATCTTTATAATAGGTATACTTGCCGGGACCCTCGAGGTATATCAGCTGGGTTATGCTTTTCTGGTTGGTGCCGGGGAAATGCCTGCGCACACGCCGGCTGATCTCTTCGAGCTTCAACGGCATCCCGCTGTCGGCCAACACTTCGGAGATATAATCCTTGAGAGTGCCGTGATAGAAATCGGGCCACTTGCGCAACGCATACAGGCCACGCTTCCCCAGCGACACTATGTCGGGGTTGCGCATCAGATAGGAATGCACCGACATTTTGTTGCGCAACGGATCGTCGGGATATTCCTCGTTATAGCGCAGATATATCTCGTCGATGGTCATGGGATTCCCTGCGTCACGCAATATATCGGCCACAGCTTCCGATTTGTTGAGGGCATTCTTATGGAACACGAGCGTGGTGTCGCCTGTTACCTCCACACCAGGATATTCCGCGAAACGGAGGCATATCATCCTGCCCAACACCATGGCCTCCCGGTTCTGAACGACATCCCCTATATTCCTGCGCAACACGCCTCTGACATCCAGCGTCTCGTCGTCGTAGCGACGACGGCTATACTCCTTCTCTATATTGTTGAGGATGCTGCGCAGATGAATACGCCTGAGCAACGACCGCTTTATCACGAACTGTATGCGGTTGTCATCGTCGACCGACGCCATCCCATAATCGGCATTCGACATCACAAACAATGCCATAACCATGTTTCTGTCCATACGGAGGTCCTGCTCACGGATTATATCGTTCCAACGGGAGTCGTCGGAAGCGATCACCGACTCGTCGAAACAACCGCGTACACTGACCTGCACCGCCCATATCTGCGGATTCTCCGCGATATCGTTAAGGCATATCTGACGCAGCCGCTCGCGGTTCATGCCATATTTCTCCACAAGCCCGTCAAGCCCTATGCGACGCCCCTCCTCGTTGATGCCCATGTAATCGCGCTTGATGCATACATGAAGCTTGTCGGTCCACCGCAGATACTTCTCCCACACTGCAAAGGTAGGCATAGGCTCCCCCATTATCTCGCTCAACGCAAGACGCGCCTGCTCCTCATAAGTCAGAAAAGGATACAGATACGTATATTTCCGGCAGAAGTCCTTCAGATAATATTCGAGTCCCTTATTGCCTGAAAGACCCGAAAGATGCTCGTCAAGCGCCGCCGATATCTCACTCAGGAAGTCGCGGAACTCCCGGTACGACTTTACACCGCATTTGTGAAACTCTTCCCTTACCAGTTTACGGCTCCCTATTATGTAAGGCAATGCATTATCTATGTCGCCCAAGCGTGCGAACACATTGCCCGTATGCGTGGTAAGCTTGCCGAAGCGTAGGGAATAATCAGTGCCGATGTTGACCATAACCACATTCGGGCAGCCTGATATTATCTCGCGGAACACCTCCATGGGAAGCTCCTTTACAAAGTTGTCGGCTTTCCGCCGGTATTCGGCGTAATCGTAAAAGCAAGCCCGTATGCAGCTGAGGAATACGTCGACCAGCCGTGGCAGCGCGTCGCGAAGATTCATGTAATCCTGCCATCCCAGTTTTCTGTCCCTTATTCCATCGGCCGGATCGGAACTGCATATCAGTCTGGTGAAGTTCTCCGGATCTGTCATCAGTTTCCGCAATGCCGCAAAGGAAACATCGTCGAGCTTCTGCCGGAGATTGTTGAAGCTCTCCCTGAAATAATCGATGAAACGGGGGTCAACGCCATCTTCCTCTATAAGATTCCGTTGCCATTGATCTCCATCAGTTTCTATTTCCGCATACTGCATCTTTATATTCTGCAGCTCGTCGACAGAACGGGTGCCGCAGTTCTTCAAACGCATCAATCTTTCATTGGGTATCGCAAAGAGGTCGGATAGTGTGTTGATGCCCGACTGTATACATACGTTTTTCGACCTTGCACTCAACCTGTCATATTCAGGCAAATCCGTCAGAAGTGTGTCGAGTTTCATAATATTAACGATAAACGATAAACGATAAAAGATTAAAGATAAACGATTAAAGATTAAGGAAGGCTTCTATTGGGATGAGCGGAAGACTCGCCATTTGTCGAACATTGCCGTCATGTCGGGAGGAACCGGAGCCTCGAAGTCCATCTCCTTGCCTGTATGGGGGTGCCGGAAGCCGAGTGTACGCGCATGTAAGGCCTGGCGCGGACAGAGGGCGAAACAATTCTCCACAAACTGACGGTACCTGGCCGTGGGTGTCCCTTTGAGTATGTTGTCGCCGCCATAACGGGCATCGTTGAACAATGGATGCCCCTGGCTCTGGAAATGCACTCTTATCTGATGCGTACGCCCCGTCTCGAGCACACACTTCACTATGCTCACATATCCGAAATCCTCGAGAACCTCATAATGGGTAACGGCATGTTTGCCCACATTCGGGTCCTTCATCACGGCCATCTGCAAAGGATTGCGCGGATTGCGGGCGATATTGCCGATGATGGTGCCTGCACGCTCAGGCATGCTTCCCCATATCATGGCCACGTATTCGCGGCGCGTGGTCTTCTCGAAAAACTGACGGCCGAGCATAGTCTTGGCCTCAGGAGTCTTGGCCACTACCAGAAGCCCCGACGTATCCTTGTCGATACGGTGCACAAGTCCCAGCCTCGGGTCGTTGACATCGTAGTCGGGTGTGTCGCGGAAATGCCACGCCAGGGCGTTGACAAGCGTACCTGTCCAGTTGCCGTGACCCGGATGCACCACAAGACCTGCAGGCTTGTTGACTACCATCACCCATGCGTCCTCATATACTATGTCAAGGGGTATATCTTCGGCTACTATCTCAAAGTCGTAGCGCGGCCGGTCCATAACCACCGACACCACATCGTCGGGCTTTACCTTATAGCTCGACTTCACAGCCACTCCGTTGACTATCACACACCCCGCGTCGGCTGCCTGCTGAACTCTGTTGCGCGATGTGCGCTCAAGCCTGTCGGTAAGGAATTTGTCAACACGGAGAAGCTGCTGACCTTTGTCGGCAACAAACCGGAAATGCTCGTATAGCTCTCTTCCGTTGTCGTCTATGAATATCTTCGAATCGTCTATCTCCTCCCGTAATGAAACTGACTCTTCATCCTGCATCATACGAAATCCTTACGCTTGTCTGATTAGAAATACTGGCTGTTCTCCTCCTCGTTGTTGAGCGGCACCTTCTCCACCTGCTCCTTGGGTTTCTCTTCCGGCAACTCATAATTGCCGTAGCTTTCGCCATATCCTTCGGCAGGCTCTCCGGCGAACGACGCCGGGTTATCCTCATATTGCCGCAGCAGCTCCGCATTCTGCAAGGAGTCCTGCAGGTCGTTGAGGCGTCCGTCTGACACTTCCACGACTATCGACACATTTACCGGAACCTTCTGCATCTTGCGCACGGGACGCCCGTTGGCGATAATCTTCACCACTCTGTCCGACACGCCCAGCACCTTCACCATCTTGATATTCTTGAAGCCCAGTTCCTCCAGCTTGGCGAGCGCCGAACGGTAGGACTCCCCTTTCAACGCATATTCCGACGGATGGTTGTCGTCGTCGAGAATCACCTCCTTGGGGTGAACCGAATTGATATACAGAAAAATCTTACGGCCCGGCTTTACCACCGACCGAGCTTTGGGGAACTGCTCGATGACGATACCGGGACGCAGGTCGTCGCGATAAATGGAGTCGCGTATATCCACCTTCAGGCCTGCGGCATGCAGCTTCTCCACGGCCTCCGTGTATGTAAGATTCTCCACACCCGGCACCGTCAGCGTGCGCCCATGCTTGGTGAACAATGCCGCGCTCAAATACGCAGCATACAGCCCCAACAAGGCTATGACGCTGATTATCAGAATATTGGCTATCACCGGATGGCGGTTGGCAAAGCCGCTACCCCAACTGTATGAATGGTCTTCTTCGTTACGTCTCAACTTCAATTCCTATTTTTTGACAGCACAAATTTAACAATTTTCCCAAAAAAATCCAATTCCCCCCAATAATTCCGGCATCTCCAATCACTCCGTCGGATTATCCCGATTATAAAAAATTATTAAAAAAGGAGCGTTCCCCCGCGGTTATCTCCGATTTTTTTTGTAATTTTGCGGTTCAAAGCGACTTATAGGAAATGCGCATACTATATAAGATACTACCCATTGTGGCTGCTTGTCTGATGATGGTGTCCTGTACGGAATTCACCAAAGTCATGAAAAGCAAGGATCTCGACTATAAGTTCGAGTATGCCAAGAAAGCTTACGAGCAGAAAAAATATCTTCAGGTTCAGCAGATTCTCCAGGAGATTTACACTCCGCTGCGAGGGTCGGCCAATGGCGAGGAAGCCCTGTTCATGCTCGCCATGGCTTATTATTCCAATAAGGAATATGACAGCTCCGCCCTATATTTCAAGACGTACTACAACCGATACCCCAAGGGAAAATTCGCGGAGCTGGCACGCTTCTATTCCGGCTATGGCTATTACCTCGACTCTCCCGACCCTCAGCTCGACCAGTCGTATACCATCAAGGGTATCGAGGAACTCAAGGACTTCATAGAGTTCTTCCCCAAGAGCGAGAAAGTGCCGGAGGCACGCGAGGCCATTTTCCAGCTCCAGGACAAACTGACCCTCAAAGAGCTGCAAAACGCTCAGCTTTACTATAACCTCGGCAATTTCATGGGCAACAACTACCGATCCGCGATTATCGTATGCGAGAACGCCCTCAAAACATACCCCTTCTCCAAATACAAGGAGGAGTTCGAATTCCTGATTCTCAAATCGAAATTCCAGGAGGCTCGCCAGAGCGTAAGCGAAAAAATGCCCGAAAGATACCGTGATGTAGTTGACGAATATTACTCATTTGTCAACAACAACCCGGAGTCGAAAAACCTCAAGGAGGCGGAGACCATACTGCGGATAGCTGAAAAACACGCCTCCAAATAATATGAAAATACTTATATAAATCATAATAGCACTTATGGATTATAAGAAAACGAATGCGCCGCTGAACACGGTGACCCGCGACATGATAGCAATGGCCGAGCAGACGGGCAACGTATATGAGACCGTTTGCATCATCGGCAAGCGCTCAAACCAGATTGCAACCGAACTCAAGAAGGAACTGGAGAAGAAGCTCCAGGAGTTCGCCTCTACCGACAATCTGGAGGAGGTATCGGAAAACCGCGAACAGATAGAGATATCACGGTTCTACGAGAAGATGCCTAAACCTACACTGATAGCCACGCAGGAGTACCTCGAGCACAAGCTCTATTTCTCCAATCCTCTCAGAGACCGCAATCTTCTCAACGACTGAAAAGGAATAACCTCTCATAAACACCGCCGGCCTCCACGACCAGCGGTGTTTTTATGATATGCCGCTGCTGCACGTATACAATCCTGATACCGACTACGCCCTGGCGGCCGGTAGCCATAACTATACTCCTCCCGAGGCCATAAGGAGGATGCGTGCCCGCAATGCCCTGCTCCCTCTGAGCTATATGGGCGCCGACGACGCTCTTCTCGTGATGGATGCCGATGCACCCCTTGACGGCAATAATGATGCCCGCATACTTGCTCCGGGATCCTTGACCGACTGGTCTCGCTTCACCGCCAACCCCTGGGGATGGAATGTGACGATAGCCCGCTATTTGCGCAAGAACTGCCCCGGCATCAAAGGGATTCCCGACGACGCCTCCCTTGAAAGGCTCCGGCTTCTTTCCCACCGCCGCACTTCACGACGCTTTCTGTCGATGCTTCACATGCGGAATGTAGCGCTGGATATCGCGTTGCCCGAGGAGCTGACCGACGAGCAGGATGCCATGGAGTATTTCATGGAGCACGGGAAAGCCTTCTTCAAGGCACCATGGAGCAGTTCCGGACGGGGTATTCTCTTTGCCGACGACATAGCGTCTGACCTCGTGAGGCAATGGGTACACGGCGTAATTGCAAAACAGGGATCCGTCATGGCCGAGCCTTTCTATCCAAAGCATCTCGACTGCGCCACAGAATGGTTTGTAGCTCCAGACGGCTCCGCTTCCTTTACCGGCGTCTCCCTGTTCGAAGCCTCTCGACGCGGAAAGTATCACCATAACCTTCAGGGTTCGCAAATGGATCTGTGGAATCGTATCGGAGTGCTCGACTCTTCGTTAATCGAGGCTCAAAGGGATGTGCTGCAGTCGGTGGCTGCCGGATCTTACTCCGGGCCTGTAGGCATCGACATGCTCGTGCTCCACAACGGCGCCGTTCATCCATGCGTGGAGATAAATTTCAGAAACACCATGGGGTCAATTCTCATCGACCCGTCAGACAAATCCCTGTCAATATGAAATCACCGATAAAAGTAGCAATCATCGGCCGCGGAAATGTGGCAACCCACCTTCAAAAGGCACTTGCGCCCTATGCGGATTGCCGTATGGTAAACTCCAGGACATTGGAGAATTTTCCTCATGATTGCGATGTGGCGATTATATCGGTTTCCGACAATGCCATAGCCTCGACTGCAGAGCGACTCCAGTCTATGACAGATCTGTCGGGAAAGATTGTGGCCCATACCTCAGGCACTACTCCAATGGAGGCGCTGCGGGGCATAGCCGACAGTTACGGCGTGTTCTACCCTTTGCAGACATTCAGCAAGGAGGTGGCCCTCGATTATCAGAGCATCCCATTCTTCATTGAAGGAAACGGCAGGCTTTCCGTTGACATTCTGACCCGGCTGGCCTCCATGATTAGCAACCATGTTTACGAGGCAGACTCCGACAAACGGCGTCAGCTGCATATAGCATCCGTGCTGTCGTGCAATTTCGTGAATCATCTGTGGGCCTTGTCGGAGAAATATCTTACAGAGAATGGACTGAGCTTCGACATGCTTCATCCTCTTATCCGGGAGACTCTCCGGAAGGCTGTTACCTCCGGACCGGGCCGCACCCAGACCGGACCCGCGGTAAGACACGACTCCAGAACCATCGACGCTCACCTCTCCATGCTTCATGAGGCTCCGGAATTGCAGAACCTGTACGCGGCACTGTCGCAGTCGATAGAAAAAATGTATCCCTTATGAGCGGTATCAACTATGACCTCAGCCGTATACGCGGCATGGTGTTCGACATGGATGGCGTACTGTCGGCATCCTCGGTCGCTGTCAGAAATGACGGTCAGCTCACGCGAACCATTAACGTCAAGGACAGCTATGCGCTTCAGCTCGCCGCTAAATGCGGTATCCCGATAGCCGTGATTTCTGGTGGCGCGTCGGAAGGCGTGGCTATATACCTCGCAAGACTCGGCATAAAGGATATATTCATGAACTGCGGCAACAAGCTTACTGCGTTGCAAAGTTGGCTTGACAGCCGGGGAATAAATGCTGACGAGGCGCTCTACATGGGCGACGACATTCCCGACCTGCGGTGTCTGCGTCATGCCGGTCTGTCATGCTGTCCGCACGACGCCGCCTCGGAAGTGGTGAACACCTGCCGCTACATATCGCGTTTCAACGGCGGTTACGGATGTGTGCGAGATATAATAGAACAAATACTAAAAGCCCAATCATTATGGATGGCATCCGACGATGCTTTCCATTGGTAATCAAGAATAGAAGGCATCCTCGGATGCTCTCCATTGGTAAACAAGAAAATAATGCTTGAGAATTTAAAAGAATATCATGTGCTTCTGGCGAGCAAGTCGCCGCGCCGGAGAGAGTTGCTCACGCAGCTTCGCGTACCTTTCAATGTGGTGACCATAGGGGGTATTGACGAGTCATACCCTGCCGACATCCCCCCGATGGAGGTACCTGTATATATCGCCGGCAAGAAAGCCGACGCCTATCTCAACATGCTGCGGAGCAACGAGCTCATAATCACGGCCGATACAGTGGTTGTTCTTGACGATAGAATAATGGGCAAGCCCAAGGATGCCGACGAGGCCATAGAGATGCTTCTGGCACTCTCCGGCAAGACGCACAAGGTAGTCAGCGGCGTATGCATCATGAACAAGCGGCGACGCACCATGTTCTCCACGGTGACGAGTGTGAAATTCGGAAATATCACAGAAGAGGAAGCCCGCTATTATGTGGAGAACTATCTACCCTTCGACAAGGCCGGTGCCTACGGCATACAGGAATGGATAGGCTGCGTAGCCGTGGAATCCATCGACGGCTCATTCTACAACGTCATGGGCCTCCCCGTCCACCAGCTCTACAAAGAACTACAGAACTTCTGAAATATATTTGTAATTGGCCACGTTTTTGGCCACGTTTTTGGCCACGCTGTTTATAAGGTCGAGGGATTTTTCCGGGAAAATCCCTCGCATCTATTTATATCTTGCTGATTATCAACTACTTAAAACGCCTAATCATTTTATAGAATGATCAGGCGTCTTAATCGGTTGTTGCCTTGGAAAGACTCGAACTCTCACAAACGGAACCAGAATCCGGTGTGCTACCATTACACCACAAGGCATCGTATTTTTGTGTCTTACCAGGGTCGCTTCCCTTTTGACGATGCAAAATTACTGCTTTTTTCTGAATCTGCAAAATTTTCTACGATTTATTTGTGATTTTTTTGCTGTGCCAAAGTATCGGGATTTGATAAGCTGCTGAGTTTCAGTGTTATATGCCCGCAGATATTTTTTCATTATTTTCCGGGCGTTTGTGAATGTCGGGGCAATGGATTAATTTTGTGTGTAAATACAAGGAGAAAGAAATGTCGTTCACTCATCTGCATGTGCATTCGCAATATAGTCTTCTGGATGGTAAGGCCACCATTCCGGAGCTTGTGGACAAGGCTATCGCCGACGGTATGCGCGGCATAGCACTTACCGATCATGGAAACATGTTCGGCATCAAGGAATTCTGGAATTACGTGGAGAAAAAGAACTCCGGCCTTCCCGACGACCAGAAGTTCAAGCCCATATTGGGCTGCGAGATGTACATGACCAAGGGGCGTCTTACCGAGAACAAGGACAAGACCGACCGACGCTATCATCTCATAGTGCTTGCCAAGAACCTCAAGGGGTATCATAATCTTGTGAAGCTTGTGAGCAAGGCCTGGACCGAGGGCTTCTACCATAACGCCCGTACCGACCGCTATGAGCTTGAGGCTCACCGCGAGGGGCTCATTGTATGCTCGGCATGTCTTGGCGGCGAGATTCCTCAGCTTATTCTCAAAGGCGACATCGAGGGCGCCGAGGAAAGGGTGAGATGGTTCAAGGAGGTGTTTGGCGATGACTATTATCTTGAGCTGCAGCGCCATCAGACATTCAAGGAGAATGCCAACCGTGAAGTATATACGGAACAGTGCAGGGTCAATGACGAGCTTCTGCGCATGGCGGCAAAATATAATATAAAGACGGTATGCACCAACGATGTGCATTTCACGTATGAAAATGATGCGGAGGCCCACGACCGCCTGATATGCGTGTCGATGCAGAAGACCTTCAACGAGCCTCGACTGCATTACACCAAGCAGGAGTGGCTCAAGAGCCCCGCGGAGATGGCCGAAATTTTCAAAGATCATCCCGAGGCCCTGGCCAACACCCAGGAGATTCTTGACAAGGTGGAGTTCTATTCCATTAACCACGCCCCCATCATGCCCTTCTACGACATTCCCAAGGAGTTCGGCTCCGAGGAGGAATACCGCAGCCGTATCACCGAGAAGGAACTCTTCGACGAGTTCACGCAGGATGAAAACGGCAATGTGGTGCTAAGCCCGGAAGAGGCGCAGAAGAAGATAGACCGTCTGGGAGGCTACGACAAGCTCTACCGTATAAAGTTCGAGGCTGACTATCTTGCCAAACTCACCATGGAAGGTGCCAAAGAACGATATGGCGACCCTGTTCCCCCCGATGTGGAGGAACGTCTGAAGTTCGAGCTGTATATAATGAAGACGATGGGATTTCCCGGTTACTTCCTTATCGTGCAGGATTTCATCAACACGGGCCGCAAGAAGCTGGGAGTCAGCATAGGCCCGGGTCGTGGTTCGGCTGCCGGTTCGGCTGCGGCATACTGTCTGGGCATAACCCAGATTGACCCTATAAAGTACGACCTGCTCTTCGAGCGTTTTCTGAATCCCGACCGAATATCGCTTCCCGATATCGACGTTGACTTTGATGACGACGGGCGCTACGAAGTGCTGAAATACGTCACGGAGCGCTATGGCGCGGAGAAGGTGGCCCACATCATCACATTCGGCACCATGGCCACAAAGATGGCCATCAAGGATGTGGCGAAGGTGCTGGAGGTGCCCTTGCCGGAGGCCAACCGTCTGGCACGCCTGGTGCCTGACCGTCTGCCGGAGGTGGACGGCAAGTCGCCGAAAATCAACATCAAGAACTGCCTCAAATACAGCAAGGAGTTTCAGGCCGAGCAGAGCAATCCCGATGAAAGGGTGCGTGAGACCCTCAAATATGCCGAGCAGCTTGAGGGCAACATCCGCAACACAGGCATACATGCATGCGGCGTGATCATCAGCCGCGACGACATAACCGACTGGGTGCCTGTATCGATGGTCAAGGATGCCGACGGCTCCAAAATCGTGTCGACCCAGTATGAAGGCTCCATCATCGAGGACACTGGCCTTATCAAGATGGACTTCCTTGGACTGAAGACACTCTCCATCATCAAGGAGGCTCTCTACAACATCAAGATGCGTCATGGCATAGACCTTGACATCGACCACATACCGCTTGACGACAAGGCCACGTTCGACCTCTACTGCAAGGGAGCCACAACGTCGACGTTCCAGTTCGAGTCGGCCGGCATGCAGAACTCCTTGCGGAGCCTTCAGCCGTCGAAGTTCGAGGACCTGATAGCCATGAACGCCCTGTACCGTCCGGGGCCTATGGACTACATACCCACCTTCATACGCCGCAAGCATGGCGAGGAGGAGATTGTCTACGACATCCCCTGCATGAAGCAGTATCTTGAGGAGACATACGGCGTCACGGTATATCAGGAGCAGGTGATGTTGTTGTCGCGATTGCTGGCCGGCTTCACCCGCGGCGAATCGGACATGCTGCGCAAAGCCATGGGAAAGAAGCAGATCGACAAGATGCAGAAGCTTCACAAGAAGTTCATGGAACAGGGCATGGGCAACGGCCATCCGGAGGCGGCGCTTACCAAGATATGGGAGGACTGGGAGAAATTCGCCTCTTATGCCTTCAACAAGAGCCACGCCACCTGCTACACATGGGTTGCCTACCAGACAGCCTATCTCAAGGCGCACTACCCCGCGGAATATATGGCGGGCGTGCTGAGCCGCAACCTCACGGCCACCGACAAGATGGCCAAGGTCATGGCTGAATGCCGCAGGATGGGACTGAAGGTGCTCGGCCCGGATGTCAACGAGTCGATAGAGAAGTTCGGTGTCAACAAGAAGGGACACATCCGCTTCGGACTCGCCGCCGTGAAAGGTGTAGGGCTTGCCGCCGTGAAAGCCATTATCGACGAGCGCAACGCCAATGGCGCTTTCAAGGACATCTATGACTTTGTGGAGCGGGTGAATCTTTCGGCGTGCAACCGCAGCGCCATAGAGAACCTGGCCATGGCGGGCGCATTCGACAGTTTCGGGAAGGCCCGCGAGATATACGTGCAGCCGATGTTCAACTCCACATATTCCGACATGCTCGTGAAGTATGGCCAGAGCGTACAGAACGACCGCAATTCCATGCAGATGAGCCTCTTCGGCGACCTCGAGCCCATAGAGACCAACCGTCCACCCTATCCTGACTATGACAAATGGAGCCAGATGGCGCTGCTCAACAAGGAGAAGGAGCTGGTGACGATGTATCTCTCGGCCCATCCCCTTGACCCTTACGCCATGGAGCTGCGTTTCGCCTGCAACACCACCTGCGACGAGTTTGCAGTCCGTGAAGAAAAACCGGGTGTCGTGACTCTTGGCGGCCTCGTGACCAAAGTGACCAACCGCATATCGCGCAAGGGCACAGAGTTCTCGATAGTGGAGCTTGAGGACTTCTCGGGCAAGGCGGAGGTAAGGCTTTTCGGCAAGAACCACACCAACTACCGCGACAAGTTCCGGGAGGGCGAGGCCATATTCCTCGAACTGTCGTATCAACCGGGACGTTACAACCCCGAGCGCGTGGACATGAACATCAACAAGCTGGCACCTCTCGAGAGTCTGAAGGGGAAGATAGCCAACAGCCTGACCATATATCTCGACCCGGCCTTCAACAACGCCGATTTCTTCCGGGAACTCGAGCATCACGCCGGCCACAACCATTCCGGCGAACTCATCGTGGAGATTATCGATGTCAAACAGGGTCAGAAAGTGTCGATACGGTCAAGGAAGAAGTATGGCATCGACATGGCTCTGGTAGACCTTCTGGAGGCCAACGACGTGAAATTCAAGGTAAGCTGACACACAAACACACATAATAAAAATAATAACAATGGCATTAAAACTTGACGACGCCACGGCACAGGAGGCCATCAAGGCCGGTAAGGCAGTGGTAATCGATTTCTGGGCCACATGGTGCGGTCCATGCATAAAGCTGGGACCCGTGGTTGAGGAACTCGCCGAGAAATATGGCGACAAAGCCGTGATAGGCAAAATCAACATCGAGGAGGAAACAGAGCTGGTGACGGAATACCGGGTACGCAACATCCCGACGGTGCTCTTCTTCAAGGATGGCGAGCTCAAGGACCGCAGTGTAGGTCTGGTGAAGCTTTCCGACCTGGAGGAGAAACTTCTTCCGCTGCTCTGACCTGCAGCCCTACGAAAAATCACGGCGACGCCCCTCCGGGGGAGCGTCGCCGTAGTTTTTTTTGCTGTCCGTTAGTCAACCCTGCTGGGTGTCGAGATGCACATCCATCTGCGGGAAGGGGAACGAGAATCCTTTCTGCTGCAGTTCGGTATAGAACCGTTCGTTGAGGTCGAAATAAAGTCCCCAGTAGTTGGAGGCATGCGTCCATGCCCTCACCACAAAATTTATGGAGCTGTCGGCCATCTCGTTGAGGCCGACAAAGGGAGGACGCTCCACCTTGATGGGTATCGATACCTCCATATTGTCCTTGCTCCGTTCCGCATGATAAAGCTTGTCGTCCTCCACATACCGGCGCACCACCCGCTCGTCGCTCAGAAGAATGTCCATGATGGCCTCTTTTGCCGAAGCGAGATCCGTTCCGTATGCCAGACATACTGTCCAGTCTACACGCCGGTAGGCCTCGAGGCTGTAATTATTGATGGAACTGGTCGACAGCACTCCATTGGGTAGTATTATCGCCTTGTTGTCGATGGTATTGATTACGGTATTGAAAAGCTGTATCGACTTCACGGTGCCCTGATAACCGGAGACCTCTATGAAATCTCCCACCTTATAGGGCTTGAGCAAGAGAATCAGCACTCCCCCGGCGAAATTCTGCAAGGTGCCGCTGAGGGCCATACCCATGGCCACACCTGCCGATGCGAAAATGGCCAGGAAACTGCTCGTCTCAAGTCCCAGAATGCCGATGATAGAGATGATAAGTATGAAATAAAGCACCATCTTCACCAGCGACAGCACGAACGTGGTCAGCGACGGATCCATATGCCGGTGAGTCATCATCCGGTAAATCCATTTGTATACCTTCCTGATCACGAAACGGCCCACATAGAACACCAGAAGGGCTATGGCCACCTTGAATGCGAAACTGATCAGCGTGTTCGACAACTTGGTCACCACCTGGTCGAAGCTAAGGCCCTTGAAACTCTTCCAGAATGCCTCCTCTTTCTCCAGGTCGGGCATAGGCACCACCGGCACGTCGCCGCTCTGCACAAACAATGCGGCGGCTATCCTGCAAATAATATTCATCATATATCCTGTCTTTCAGTATTCTCGGAGTCTTTTCTCAGTTCGAGGCGACATACATTCTCGACATGATGAGTATGCGGGAACATGTCGACGGGCTGCACGTCTGTAACCTTGTAACGGGCGTCGAGCAATGCGAGGTCGCGGGCCTGCGTGGCAGGATTGCAGCTCACGTATACGAGCACCTGCGGGCCGGCCCGGAGAATGGTCTTGACCACATCCTCATGCATTCCGGCACGCGGAGGATCCACTATCATCACATCGGGCACGCCATGGCGCCGTATAAAGGCATCATCAAGCACATCCTTCATGTCGCCGGCAAAAAATTCGGTATTGTCGATGCCGTTGGCACGCGAATTGACTTTCGCATCCTCTATAGCCGCCTCCACATATTCAACGCCTATCACTTTCGAGGCATTGCGTGCCACGAAATTCGCAATGGTACCGGCGCCGGTATACAAGTCGTATACCAAGGGCCGCGCCTCCCCTTCACCCTCAAGGCCGGCAAACCGCCGAGCCACCTTGTAGAGCTCATATGCCTGCCGGGAGTTGGTCTGGTAGAAGGATTTGGCATTGACGCGGAAACGCAGTCCTTCCATCTCCTCCTCTATATACTCTCTGCCTTTCCACAGCCTCACCTCCTGGTCGGCGATGGTATCGTTGGCCTTGAGGTTCACCACGTAGAGCAATGATGTAAGTTCGGGGAAACGGGCATCTATGCATCCCATGACCTCGGCTATGCGATCCGGCTCGTCGGCGCCGAAGCTTACCAGCACCATCTTCTCGCCGGTCGACGATGTGCGTATCATCAGCGTACGCAGAAGTCCGCTGTTGTTGCGTATGTCATAGAAGCTCCAGCCATATGAGCCGGCCTGCTCATATATATAATTGCGCACTTCGTTGCCGAAATTCTCCTGCAGACTGCAGTGGTCTATGTGCAACACCTTGTCGAAAGCACCCGGAATATGGAATCCCAGAGCCTCGGGACGTCCTTCGAACTCCACGCCCGACTTGACCTCCTCCCATGTGCGCCAACGCTTTGAAGAGAAGGTATACTCCATCTTGTTGCGGTATTCCGTGACCGATTCGGAGCCGAGCACCGGCTTTACCTCCGGAATGTCGATTTTGGCGATACGGGTCAGAGCATCCTCCACCTGACGGCGTTTCCACACCAGCTGCTCGTCATAGCCTATATGCTGCCATTTGCAACCGCCGCATATGCCGAAATGACGGCAGAAAGGCGCGCAACGCGTGGGCGACGCCTTTTTAAGCCTCAAAATATGCCCCTCGGCATAACTGTGTTTCTTACGGTCAACCTGAATGTCGGCCACATCGCCCACGGCTGCATAGGGCACAAAAAGCACTATGTTCCCCTCATCCTCCGGACGCCAGCGTATCCGCGCCAGCGCCTTCCCCTCGGCGGCTATGCCCGTAATCTCAACATCCTCAATCACCGGCAACGCCTTCTTCTTCCTTCCCATATCGAATTATATCTATTCCTTTGATTTGACTCTCTCCATTAATTTTAGTGCAAAAATACTAAAAGTTAGCGTAACTTTTATTAAATTTGCAAACAGAAGTGGCGCCTTGAAGGTTATTCAATAAGAGCCCGCCAACAGCATAGGAGTCTTAACGAGCTGATAGTCAGCTCGTTAAGACACGTTAACCGAGTGCCCGTCAAAGAGATGACAGGGAAGGTTCAATGCCTTTGGCACTATCAGCCGGATGCCATTGACACGAAAAGGAACAAAACAAATACATAATAAATCAACAAGATTCTATGTCTAAGAAAATTTATACATTCGGCGACGGGAAAGCCGAAGGGACAGCAGACATGAGAAACCTATTGGGCGGCAAGGGTGCCAACCTTGCAGAGATGAATCTGCTCGGAATGCCTGTACCTCCCGGTTTCACCATCACCACAGAAGTATGTACAGAGTATACCCAGATGGGCCGTGATGCAGTGGTCAACGACATCAAGGCCGATGTGGAGAAAGCCATAGCACACGTTGAGAGCCTTACAGGCAAGAAGTTCAACGACCCGGCCAACCCGTTGTTGGTATCGGTACGTTCGGGAGCCCGCGCATCGATGCCCGGCATGATGGACACGGTGCTTAACCTCGGCATGAACGACGCCACCGTTGACGCATTGGCCGAAAAGAGCGGCAACCCCCGCTTCGCATGGGACAGCTACCGCCGTTTCGTGCAGATGTACGGCGATGTGGTACTGGGCATGAAGCCTCAGTCGAAAACCGACATCGACCCCTTCGAGGCCATCATGGACAAGGTGAAAGAAGAGAAAGGCGTGAAATTCGACAACGAGCTCGACGTTGACGACCTCAAGGAACTCGTTAAGCGCTTCAAGGCAGCCGTTAAGGAATATACGGGCAAGGACTTCCCCGAGTCGGCATGGGAACAGCTGTGGGGCGGCATCTGCGCCGTGTTTGACAGCTGGATGAACGAGCGTGCCATCATCTACCGCCGCATGAACCAGATACCCGAGGAATGGGGTACGGCCGTCAACGTACAGGCCATGGTCTACGGCAACATGGGCAACAATTCCGCCACCGGCGTGGCATTCAGCCGCGACGCCGCTACCGGCGAGAACATATTCAACGGCGAATACCTCATCAACGCCCAGGGCGAGGATGTAGTGGCCGGCGTACGCACGCCGCAGCAGATCACCATCGAGGGTTCACGCCGCTGGGCTGCCCTCCAGGGTATCTCTGAAGAAGAGCGTGCCGCCAAATATCCGGCTCTCGAGGAATCGATGCCCGACTGCGCCGCCCAGCTCATCGACATAGCCCACAAGCTTGAGGACCACTATCGCGACATGCAGGATATGGAGTTCACCATCCAGGACGGCAAGCTGTGGATGCTCCAGACCCGCAACGGCAAGCGCACAGGCGCCGCCATGGTCAAGATTGCCATGGACCTGCTCCGCGAGAATATGATCGACGAGAAGACAGCCCTTCTGCGCATGGAGCCCCAGAAGCTCGACGAGCTGCTGCACCCCGTGTTCGACAAGGCAGGACTGAAACGCGCCAAAGTAGTGGCCAAGGGTCTCCCCGCCTCTCCCGGTGCTGCCGCCGGCCAGATTGTGTTCCAGGCCGACGATGCCGAGGCTTGGGCAGAGAAGAAAAAGAAAGTGATACTGGTGCGCATAGAGACGAGCCCCGAGGATCTTCGCGGCATGGCCGTGGCCCAGGGTATCCTCACGATGCGTGGCGGTATGACCAGCCATGCAGCAGTAGTGGCTCGTGGCATGGGCAAATGCTGCGTGTCGGGTGCCGGCGAAATACAGGTGGATTATAAGGAGAAAACCGTGACCATGGGCGGCATCACCTTCAAGGAGGGCGACTGGATATCGCTCAACGGCTCCACGGGCGATGTATACGAAGGCCAGGTGCCCACCACCGAGCCCGAGCTCGACGGTGACTTCGCAGCCATCATGAACCTTGCCGAGAAATTCACCAAGACATATGTACGCTGCAACGCCGACACACCCCGCGATGCCGAGACAGGCCGCCGCTTCGGTGCCAAGGGTATCGGCCTCTGCCGTACGGAGCATATGTTCTTCGAAGGCGACCGCATCAAGGCCGTGCGCGAGATGATTCTCAGCAGCGACGAGGAAGGACGCCGTGCCGCTCTCGCCAAACTCCTCCCCATGCAGCGCATGGACTTCGAGGGTATCTTCAAGGCTATGGACGGCTGTGGCGTAACCATCCGTCTGCTCGACCCCCCGTTGCATGAGTTCGTACCTCATCAGACAGCAACCCAGAAGGAGCTCGCCGACGAGATGGGTCTCACCCTCCAGGAGGTCAAGGCCAAGGTTGACGAACTCAGCGAGTTCAACCCGATGCTCGGTCACCGTGGCTGCCGTCTGGGCATCACCTATCCCGAAATCACCGAGATGCAGACACGCGCCATCATCGAGGCTGCCCTCATCTGCAAGGAACAAGGTGTGGATGTACATCCCGAAATCATGATACCTCTGGTAGGCACTCTGAAGGAGATACAGCACCAGGCCAACGTAATCAACGTGACGGCAGCACGCGTGTTCGAGGAGAGAGGCGCTTCCCTTCCCTATAAGGTAGGCACGATGATCGAGGTGCCGAGAGCCGCCTTGACAGCCGACCAGATCGCTGAGGTTGCCGACTTCTTCTCATTCGGCACAAACGACCTTACGCAGATGACCTTCGGCTACTCGCGTGACGATGCACCCAAATTCCTGAAGTACTACAAGGAGAAGGGCATCATCAAGGTAGACCCGTTCGAGGTGCTCGACCAGGAAGGTGTAGGCCAGCTGGTAGAGATGGGCGTCAAGAAAGGGCGCAGCACGAAGCCAGAACTTAAGGTAGGCATCTGCGGCGAGCACGGCGGCGAGCCGAGCAGCGTCAAGTTCTGCGCCCGACTGGGCATGGACTACGTGAGCTGCTCACCCTTCCGCGTGCCCATCGCCCGCGTAGCCGCGGCGCAGGCTGCGATTGAGGATTAAAGATAGTTAATCCGACATACAAGACATTCAGTCAGTTAGGCTGTAACTCACCGATAAAAAGGTGGTTACAGCCTAACTTGCGATTAGGGGGTTCGTACACTTGACCGCACAAATTGAGCCAAATGAACGGTATTGTTGACCAATAGTTGACCATATTTCAGAGGCCTGTTTACCAAGTGTTGACCAAATGTTTACCATCGCAAGTTAGTGAGAATCAGAGGAATATTAACCATTAAATAAACATCAATATGGCAAACTTTAAGGCGTGTGTACGCCGCCCCCGTAAGGATGGATTTTGGCAGGTCTATATCAGAGTGACCCATAGACGAAGTGTCGGATTCATCAAGACAGACAAGATGGTCACGAAAAAAGAGCTGACCAAGGAGAACGAGATTAAGGACCCGTTTGTGCAGAGACACTGCGCAGACCTCATTATCCGATACAACTCCTTGCTCAATACTAAGGAGTATCACGGATGGACCGTCAATCAAGTTATCGACTATCTGACCACAGAAAGCGATGACATCTGTTTCAGTGATTATGCGAGAATCCACATTGACCGCATGAAGAATCGCGGTCAGGAGCGCAACTCTCGCAACTACAAGTACGCAATCGGTAGCCTCGAACTTTATCTCGGTACCAATCAAGTGATGTTTTCACAGCTCACCTCGGCTGTGGTCAATAACTGGATTAAGACCTTGTCCGGCACCAAAAGAGCAAAGGAGCAGTACCCTGTGTGTCTGCGGCAGGTATTCAGAGCTGCCATCGAGGAGTTCAACGACTACGATACTGGTGTTCTTCGCATCAAGACAAACCCTTGGATAAAGGTGAAGATACCCGGAGCAGACAGCACAACAAAACGCGCAATCTCCCCTGAGGCTTGCCGTGAGTTTTTTGCGGCTCCACTTCCAGAAACGAAGCAGGTAGAGCCACTGTCCGAACTTGGTAGAGATGTTGCCATGTTGGTATTATGCCTTGGTGGCATCAATACCGTTGACCTCTACAACCTCAAAAAGGAGGACTACCGGAATGGCTGTATCTGCTATAATAGAGCCAAAACAAAGGGAAGCCGCAGAGACCACGCATATATAGAAATGCGTGTTGAGCCTGTATTGCTCCCCTTGTTCGAGAAGTATAAAACGGAAGATGATGACCCGTATCTGTTCAACTTCCATAATCGCTTCTCTACATCGGATAGCCTTAATGCAAATGCCAATACAGGCATAAAGCAAATGTGTAAGAGCATGGGCATGAAGAAGGAAAACTACTACTGCGTCTATACGTTCCGCCATACATGGGGAACGGTGGCGCAGAACGATTGTGGAGCCACAATAGCCGAGGTGGGCTTCGCAATGAACCATAGCCACGGCCATACTGTGACCAGAGGCTATCTGAAAATCGACTTCACCCCCGCTTGGGAACTGAACGCTAAAGTCATCGACTTTATCCTGTTCAGCAAAAAACGTAGCAAGCAAGGTATAGCAAAAGATATAGACGAGCCGGAAGATAAACTCTTCCGACTCTCTCCTAAGATGATGGTCTATGCCCGTGCTTACTACAAGGGTGAAGTCCTTGCTGAGATCACCGACATAGGATTCGGAACCGTTGACGCAGTAATTTCGGCATTGGTCGAAAAACTGCCTGAGACTATCCCGACCCGTGCTGCTGTTCAGTTCCGTATCAAAAACGTGGATTCGGGACGAGAGGCAGTCTATGAGCGGACAAAAGGCAAAGGCTTTTAGTCCTCTACAATCGGGTAGAAAACGCCTTTAAGTAGCTGCGACATTCCATTCTCTGTGAATGTCGCAGTTATTTTTTCACAGATGTAGCGTTTGCCTCGAATGAGGAAAACAGAACGCACATCGGGAATATTGTCTGCGATGAACTTAAAGGTAGTTTTCATCTTTGGCTCTATGTTGTGCATAATCTGGCCTCGCTTGATTTTGCGGTCGTTAATGCGCATTGAGAAGTGAACATAAGCGAAGTTACTCCAGTCGTCGGCTATCGCGATGTCCTCGACATTGGGATAAGGGAGATGGTTGCCAACAAAATGGTTGGATCCATCGAACCAACCGACATAAATGCGGTCGTAGTATTCAGCCTTTTTCTCCTTCTCCCCTGCGGCGAGCGAGGAAACCGTGTGCGTCTGCATAAACGGGTGGTCGCTGTCGTTCTCGCTCGTTGTGTTGTTGTCTTCATCGTAGCCTGAGAAGGAAAGAAAAAGCACTCGACCATATTTTTCTTCCGTGTCGTCTATCCATGCAGGGACAAACTCAATCTCGACTTGGTCGGCATCTTCATCGTCTTTAGCGATGCGACCGCCAAAGAGATTAACAGGTTGTAGTCGGCATTTATAGAGGTAGTAAACATAGAGACGTCCGACACGCTGCTCTATCTGTATTCTACGACTGACGGCACGGATAACGAAGTAAGAGTCGCAGTCCTCGGCATAGAGCAACTTGTCGATATTGTTGTTGCGGTGGTGTTGACCATTCCACGAGGCATAACCCTTATTCGCCTCTAAAAGCTCTGTCAGGGATTTGTAGCGCACAACACGATTCTGCCAACCCTTGATGAACCAGTCGCACGAGTAGAACTTCCACATTTCGTGGTCGCAGTCCTTATAGACAAGATTCTTCGATTCCAGATACTCGCAGTTTTCTTCATCAAGTTTGACCTCGGTAGAGTGTTCCTCGACCACGTCTTCAAGACACACCGGGCGTTTATCGGCAAGAGTGGCTTGGGTGAAGGCAAACGTGATGCGCTTGCCTCGATGGTCGAAGTCGAACTCACCGCCGAGGAACAGTTCAAGTTTCTCGAAGTATTCCTCGACTGTCCAATGCGGCAGAGCATTGGCAAAAGCGGGCATATACCACGCATGAGGGAGAGTGTTGCAGATGAGAAGATACTTGTATTCCTCCACTTCCTCCCATTTGGAGAAGTCGGCGGCATAGCCGACAGCCTCACAAATCTTCCGGGTGATGTGGAGAAGATAAGGCTGCCACGACAGGCCGGTACACATCTCCTTGTTCCATTCAAAGTGCCCCCTGTTCTGCACGGCGTCATCGACAACATATTCGGCAAGATTCTGAATATTGCCCGAATAGTCGTTGACCCACGGCAGGGCGACATACTTGCACCCCGAACTTTCCGGGTACCAGGCAGTGCGAGGCTTAATCGCCGAGGTTGAAGTTGTGGGCGGTGCCCCAAGGTCAAGCTCGTTGATATAGACCTTGTCGAAGGTCTTGTCAAAATTCTGCTCGCTTCTGCCCTCCAAAAACTGGGTCTTGACCTCAGTTTCGGAAATTTCGGTGATGGTGATAGAGCCGAATTTGTAGAAGCCCTTGTCTCTTATCTCGCAGTCGAAGATAACCTTTTGCGCCACGACATCGGCACGATTGATGTGGCCGAAGATAGCGATGTTTTCCGGGCAACCTTTCAGCGGAAAGGTGATAGTGAGGGTGTAGCCGTCACTGCCCGAAAACATCCGGTTCTCGCTGACATACTCAAACGATGTGCCCTTCTTCAGGGCCGCGAGTTTATTGTTGACGTAGATATGCATTATTTCTTGGATTTAGGGGATTTGTTTTTCATCAGTCTGTCGTACTCGTCCTGTGCCTGTTGTATGCCGTGATCGCCGGAGACGGTGTTCACGGTAACAAAGGGTTCATTCAGGCGGTCTTTCAACTCCCGGATTGTCGAAGTCAATTCGGAGTTGTCGGCAGATGAAGTGGAATTGTAGGTGTTGTTCACCACGGTTGGGGCCTGAGGCTGTGCCGCCAGGACTGCGGGAGCAGTAATCGTGCGCGACACATCGGCGGCAGTGATAGAGCCGATTGTGTTGGTGCGCTGCGCATAGTCCAGAGCCTCCAACAATGGGCGGGTTCGGGGATTGTTGACAAGTCGCTGCGAGGCGACCCACTCCCCTTTGTGAACAACACCTGCCACTTCATCAGCCTTACCCTCTGGGGTAAAGCCGCCTGTCATGTATCCCTGCGCCTCGGAAGCCTGTTGCTGTTTCTTGATGGCGGCGATTTGGATAGCACCTGCGGCAACCGCCATAGCCGCCGCGATGGGCGCGAGGATATAGCCGACCACTGGCACGGCAGCAGCCGAGCCGTAGGCGTTCAAGGCGTTGGTTGCGGTCTGCGCCACGGCTTGAATAACCTGCATCGCGAACATCTTGCGGTTGGCTTCGCTCTTGGCTTTGGCAATCTCCTTTTCTTTCTGCTTCTCCAACTTCTTGACCTTGTAGGAATTGCCCTCTGCACGGCTAATCTCGGCATCATACCGCTTGTTTATGGCAGCGGTCTGAATATCAAGCTCTGCCTGCATGAGCGAAGATAACTGCGAGAATACCGCCGACATACCCGAAACGAGCGTGTCGAGAGTGCCAGTAAGAGCCTTGCCGCCGTCGGAGTTGAGCCATTCGATAGAATCAGCGATACCTTTCTCCATAGCGTTGCGAGTATCTTCCTCGGAGAGAAGCCCGTACTTCTTTTTGAGGGCGAGCTTCGCTTTCTCGAAGGCTTCCTCGATGCGGAGTTTTTCTGCGGCGTTCTCTCCGGCTGCTTGGATTTCGCGGTCATAGACAACCTGCAAGAGAGCCAAATCGGCATCGTATTTGGCTTGTGCCTCCTGGGGATTGTCGCCGAAAAAGTCCTTTTTCATGGAGGCATACTTGGCTTCGAGCTGTTCCCGTTCTTGCTGCTTGCGCTGCATCTGCGCGATTAGCAAGGACTGTAACTGTTGCTCGGCTTGAAGCCTCTCCTTGGTCCCGGCCTTAGTAACCGACACGAGTTTTTGCTGATGCTCGATTTCGGCTTCCTCGGTTTTGAGGTCGTAGGTTTCCTTGGAGATTTCACCGTCGATATACTGCTGTTTGAGCGAAGCCATAGCCTCAGTATATCGTTTGTCCTCGGCCTCGATGGACTCGGCGGTGAACTGCTCCTGTTGCTTCTTCTGAGCCTCGCGCCATTCAGCGGTAATTTTCAACCGCTCCGTTTCTGTGAGGTCAGTATGAAGCAACTGCTTCTCGCAGAACTCGACCGCAATCTCGTTCATACGTCTTGTGTGGGCGAGATAGTCAGTTTCGCCGGTGGCGTAACTGATGCGGGCTGAGGCTTCCTGTTGCTCGCGCCACTCCTTTTCAGCGGCAAATTTGTCTGTGGTCGCAGTGGAGCCACCGCCTCCGTCTCCACCGCCTCCACCGCCGAAGTCGGTAGGCAAATCCGGAGTCTCCGGCTCCATAAGAGCATCGGCAGAAATCTGGTATTTATTGCGGAGAAATTCGTTTGCCTCATTGAGTTGGCGCTGCTTTGTCAGGTTAGCCTGATAAGCCGCCTCGGAAGCGTTGTAGGTCTGACCGGATGACGCGACCTTACGGGCGTATGGTGCTACATTCACCATCTGACCTGTAGCGGCATCGGTCGAGTTAGTATAGGAGTTGTAGCTTTCCATCTCGCGGGCGTTCTCCCACTCACGGACAGCGGCATCGTGCGTGGCCTTGTCGCGGTCGCGGGTGGCTTTCAGCCCCGGCGCCTGCTGTTCGAGAGTAAGCAACTCCTTCTCGTTTTCCTCAATCTTGGCGGCAGCGGCCCTGGCCCTCGCCACTTCGATGATGGAGTTGCGGAGTTGGTCGTAGGCAGTCTTTGTCTTGCCGAGCATGATTTCCTCGACCGACATATTCTTGAAATAGTCGGGATAAAGAGCTTGCAGACGCTCTGCGGCGGCTTTGCGCTCGTCGGTGGATTTCGCCTCGTCGGTTGCCGCATTGTAAAGCGCATCGAGGCGTCCGACCTCCTTAGAACAATATTCGGATGAAGCAGCATCAAGGTCGGTGAGCGACTTCTTGTATTCCTCCGCTTCCTTACGGGCTTTCTCGGCTTCCTCTGCGGCGGTTTTCCAGCGGTTTGCAAGCGCATAGACAGCCGCACCAACGGCGAGGATTAGCCCAACCCAGTTGGAGAATTTCATTGCCGCCATCGACTTGCGCCACCGCTCCTGCATGGCATAGTTCACCTGCAAGCCGTTGGTGAAATACTGCACGGCATTCACGAGCGGAGTAAAGAGAAGCCGGACGGCAGGGATAATTCCCCGGACGAGCTTCATCACGCCGTGAAAAAGAGCCGTCGCTTTGGTTGCCATAGCCGTATGATAGTTGTAAACGAGCATAATGGCATTATAGGCGGCGATGGCGATAACACCTGCGGCAATCTCTTTGCGGTACTTGATGAAGAAGTCCACCATTGTCGAAAGTGCTTTGAGCGCGATGGTGGAGGAAGAAATGACAAGACGCATAACGGGTTGTAATTTCTCTCCAAGCTCGACGGCAATCTCATTGACGCGCTTCTTCGCCTTTTCAAGTCCGGCCATAACGGTGTTGTTCTGAACCTCGAACTCCTTGTCGATAGATGTGGCTTCCTCGAAGGCTTCATTTGCGACAAGCTGCTGTGCCTTGACTTGGTCGATATGATTGGCGAGGGTCGAAAGTGCCGAAATGGCACGGGACCCGTTTTCTCCCATGTCCTTGAACATCGGAGAAAGCACCTCCATATTGCCCGCCTGTTTGAGGGTCGAAAGAAACTCGATCAGCGCGGCATTCATATCGGTCTTGACAAGGTCGGCAAACTTCTGCACGTCCATACCTGCTACGCGGGCGTACTTGGCCGGGTCCTGATAGATGCGGACAATAACCTGCGAGAGAGCGGTCGAAGACGCTTCGAGCTTTTGGTTGTTGGAGTCAAGTACGGCAGCGAAGCCCATAATCTGCTGCACGGTCAGACCGGCTTGCGCACCCACGCCACCCATTCGGGAGGCGAACTCAGCGATATAGGGTGCGGAAGCAGAGCAGTTTTGTGATAACTCGTTAATCACAGAGCCGACCGAAAGTAGAGCCTTTTCCGTGCCGAGCCGCTTTTCGTTGCCGAAGATACCGGTCAACTTAGACAGAGTCAGAGTTGCGCCACTACCGAGGTCATCGAGGGCGACATTGATTTTATCTGCGGCACGGACGAAGCCGAGGACATCTTCTTGCGAGGTCTTGCCAAGTCGACCGGCTTCCTGGGCGAGTTGGTTAAGTTCCTCCCTCGAAGTGCGGGTGTCCATCTTCTTAAATTCCACATTAAGCGCTTCGACTTCCTCGGCGGTCATACCTGTGAACTTGCGGACATTTGCCATCTCCTGTTCCATCTCGGCGTATGCGTTGACAGCCTTACGCCCTGCCATTACGAGACCTGTAATGGCGGCGCCGACCGCGAGCAGAGCCATCTGCCACTTGTTAATCCAATCCATAACGCGGTCGGAAAGAGAGCGCTGTTCGCGCATAGAGTCATTGACACGGTCAATTTCCGCTTTCACCGCCTTGATTTTAGCGACGTGCGCATCCCACGCGGCTGTGCCGCGCTCGATGCCATTCAACTCATTTTTGAGTTGACGGAGGGCTTTGTTAAGCTCCTTCGGTGTCGCTTTATCAAGGCGGCTCAAAATCCTCTCGGTAGAAGCAGAAGCCCCTTTGAGTTGGTCCATGAGGCGTTGAGTTTGGTTCAGTTCACGCTGTAACTTCCTCATCGTTGCCTTATCTCCGGCCTTGGCTGCGGCAGCAATCTGCTTCTCCAGACGTTTCGCATCCTTTTCGAGGGAGGAAAGCATCTGCTGAGCCTGTTTGCCGTTCACGGAGAGAACGACATTGGCGGTAGATGTATAATTAGCCATAATTCCTTGTTGTTGAATACGATATTTGTAGGTGTTCCCTGCAAATATCGCCACGTCTTTTCGGTCGAGAAAAGACGAAAAGGGCGTACTGTCGTAGGAGGAACTGCCTCGACGGGAGGGTGTCGGGAAGGAACGAACCGACCTTGATTTTGATGGGCGGTACTATGCCGTCGGGACCCATTAAAATCAAGCCTTAAAAATTTGACTTTCAGGCAAATTTGACATCTCGCGCGGGTCCCATTCTACAAAATCCTTTGATTTGTAGTGGGTTGCGAGATGTAACGACTGAAGAATGAGGGAGTTGGGGGTTACGGGGGCTTGCCCCCGTAGGGGCTTTGCACACCCCCCACCGCGCTGATTTGCATTTCTCTCGCCCCCATCTCGCCCCACCGCTATATGCAGACCATTGCGCGGTAAAATCGCTGCCGTGCGCGTGAAAATTACGCTCGCGGATTTTCACGAGTACGACAGCACCTATTTAATTGGAGGGAGGTACGACCGACCCTTGGGGGAACCACTTGTGGGGGGGCGAAGCCCCTGCCTAAGTCGAGGAGCGATAGCGATGTTTACCCCGTAGGGGCGACTTAGGTATCATTGGGGGGAACCGCTTGCGGGGGGCTGTGCCCCTGCCTAAGTCGAGGAGCGCAGCGATGTTTACCCGAAGGGCGACTTTGGCATCATTGCGTCGCAGACTTCCGTCACCAAGCCGATGAGCGCAGCTACGTTTACCCCAACGGGGCGGCGACTGACTATAACAATGTGTTTACACGAATTATGATGGCAAAGTGCGGTGATGACGCTCTTGCGCGTAACGGAGGTGGACGTAGCCGAAGGAGCGCAGGGAACTCGGAGCAAACAGCGCAAAGGGGTGTCGCGTAACTTGTGGAGCGACAGGCTGTCTCTAAAATCCGCTTGCGGTTTGAGAGTCAGCCGTCCCCTCTGCGCCGTGCGCCGGAGGCTGCTCGGAGTGAGTGAAGCGGTCGGCCACGTCGCCGGAGTGGAGTTTGTGGAGCGGCGCACCGTGCTTTGGGGCCTGGGGCGGGCGTATAATCAATGTGCGCAGGGCGTTGTGTCGGCATTGCTCGGCTCGTAGTGGAGACACAGGCGACGCAGTGGAGCGATACCGACGAAAGGGAGACGTGCCGGGCGAACTTGCTTCGGGAGTGTGTGGCAACGGCGTTGAGCTTCGCCAGCGCAGCGTCCCCTCGTGAGGGGTTGCGAAGTAGCCTTGACACACTCTCCGAACCCGACACATTGACCGGCCCTGAAAGGGATTCGTGGGTTGAGCGCAACGGAGTTGACGGGGGCGTAATGGAGAGCCGAAGTATGACGACGCGCCCGAAGCGAACAATCCTCTCTGCCTGTAAAGGCGATTACCAACGTGCCACCGGCGATTACCTCGATGCGCTCGTCGCGAACAATGAACGGTAGCCGACGGACTGGATGACAAGGGCAACTTCCTCTATGGGTGGGAGGAACGTGGAGATTGACGGCTCGCGCCGACCGTAGAAGGGAGAGCAGCGGCCTGACTTCTCCAAGCCGGAAAAGCAAGCGGAGGTTTCGGGTTGACAGCGGAGTGAAGCGGGCCAACACCCCGACGCAGGAGGGGTGGCGGCGGAAAGCGAGAACGTAGCCGTCAAAGATAGTTTGTAACCGTAGATGTAATGTAGCTCCACGAGCCGTAACAGAGCGGAGGTGTCGCGGAGGCACGGAGCGACAACCGAAGCGGCGTGGAGGTGTCGGGGAAAAAGCGAAATGGAAGCGGAGGGCGCAATCTATCGACCCGAAGGCCGAAGCGGTCGCTATTCACAGGGAGGTACGACCCGTGAACAGCGATGCTCGGGGTTGGAGAGGTTGAGGACGCAAAGGACTGACGGAGGGAGTGTTCGTAAAGACGGCAATCTCCACATTCCGGGTGGGGAAAACAATCTTGCCCTTGTCATCGGCCGACGGCGTAAAATCCACTCTGCCCTTGGGCGTAACATCGGCGTCGCAGACGATAGACCACGGTAGCCGAGGGCGTCAGAATGTTGACGGCTGCTTCCCCTATGGGAGGGAGGAATGAGGCTCGGAGTATGGCATCAGGGCGATTGAAGGAGGGAACGCAGCAGCACCGCATCGGCGGCTCGGAAAAGCAAGCGGAGGTTTCCGGGTTGACAATGGAACGGAGCGCACCGACACCGTAGGCTTGCCGGAGGTGTCGGTGAGGCAAGCGGCGTGGAATTGGCAAAGATAGTTTGTAACTGTAAGGAGCGATCCCGTAGTGGACCCGCAGCGAGCGAGGGAAGCCACGGAGGGTTTGAGCGACGGGAGGGCGCAATCTATCGCCCCGGAAAACCGAAGCGGTCTTTATTCACAGCGGAGAGAAACGCAGCCGTGAACAAAGATGCTCGGAGTTGACGATGTGTGGAGATGCAAGCGACTGACGTAATGAGCGGTCAAATGCCATTGCGTGAGCCACATTCCGGGTGGGGTCGAAACATCAGCCGTCAATATTCCGCTCTCGGCGAAAAATCCTCTCTGCCCTATCAGGGCGTTGAACAAATTGCCACCGGCGATTACCTGGCACTGCGCTCGTCGCGACATACAGATGTAGCCGATTGACTGAATGGCAAGGGTATCATCCTCTATGGGTGGGAGGAACATGGAGATTGACGGCTCGCGCCGACCGGAGGAGGGAGATCAGCGGAACGGCATCGACGACCCGGAAAAGCAAGCGGAGGTTTCGGGTTGACAGCGGAACGGAAGCGGGCCGACACCGTAGGCTTGCCGGAGGTGTCGGGGATAGCGAGAGTGTAGCCGTCAAAGATAGTTTGTAACCGTAGATGCAATGTAGCTCCACGAGCCGCAACAGAGCGGAGGTGTCGCGTAACTTGTGGAGCAGCAACCGTAGCGGCGTGGAGGTGTCGGGGAAAAAGCGGAATGGAGACGGAGAGCGCAATCTATCGACCCGAAGGCCGAAGCGGTCTTTATTCACAGCGGAGAGCAACGTAGCCGTGAACAAAGATGCTCGGGGTTGGCGATGACTGGAGACGCAAACGACTGACGGAGGGAGTGTTCGTTAAGACGGCAATCTCCACATTCCGGGTGGGGTCAATAACAATACCCTTGCCATTGGGCTGTCGGCGATAAATCCTCTCTGCCCCATCGGGGCGAACAATGGCGAGTGCCACGGGCTGAACACCGTGCGTTCATCAGTCCTCTATGGGTGGGAGGATGGTGGCGAATGGCGGCAGTGTACCGATTGGAGGCCGGAGTGCAGATGCCTGTCCTTACAAGTCGGAAAAGCAATCGGAGGTTTCGGGTTGACAGCGGAGTGAAGCGGGCCAACACCCTGACGCAGGAGGGGTGGCGGCGGAAAGCGAGAACGTAGCCGTCAAAGATAGTTTGTGACCGTAGATGCAATGTAGCTCAACGAGCCGTAACAGAGCGGAGGTGTCGCGTAACTTGTGGAGCGGCAACCGTAGCGGCGTGGAGGTGTCGGGGAAAAAGCGGAATGGAAGCGGAGGGCGCAATCTATCGACCCGAAAACCGCAGCGGTTTTTAGTCGAATGCGACGCAACGCAGAGCTTCGACCAAAAATGCTCTGACTTGGGAGGATTTAGGCATCAATCGGAGGACGTATTGAGGTCAGTATGGCCGACATTCGCCACCAGCCGGGCGGGTCTGAAAAGATGAACGCTATAAACAAAACGAGTTACCCTCACGGGCAACTCGCCTTGCAATTTATGAAAAAAACTTCTACTCTCGGAGTATGGAATGATTAGCGTTTTCGATAGAAAACGTAGATTAAGCAGCCTATCACAATTATTGTGATGATGGCTACCGCAGTGCCGTTAGGCGGATTATAGAGGCGCGTCGTAGCGGTGTGTTCCGTCGAAGCCTCGGCAGCCGATTTCTTATAGGCCACCGTATCGAGCTGATTGTAGGCTTCGACTTGATTTCTCTGAACACGCCGGTTATCTATCACGCGCCCCTTAACGGCTTTCAGCCGAATAACCTCCGGGGCCTCGGCGTATGCCGTCGGACGCTCCACCTGGACTTCGAGGGTATCGAAGTCGAAAGATGTGGAGCGCATCATCGAATCAATCGTGGCGATTGTGCGATGATGCTCCGATCGGGCGACTGAATCGACTGCGAGGGTTTTATCCTGTTGCAGTTCCTTGTGTGAGCGGCACGAAGTAATGAGTGCCAGCGCAAGGAGAAGAATCAGCGACCGCATAGTTCCGGCTCTTTTTGGACGTTGAACGAAGGGCAAGCCTTGTTTGCGAACTCATTGTGTCCGTGGACTGTGGCACCGGGGTACTTCTGCCGCATCTCGGTCACGAGTGCGACGAGCGCGATGCGCTGTGCCTCGATGCGTGTGTCCTTGGGCGTCTTGCCGTCTGCTTCACAGCCACCAATCAGGCAGATGCCGATTGAGTGGCTGTTCTGCCCCGTGGTGTGAGCGCCGACCTGGCTTTCAGGACGGCCTCGATGCACCGTACCATCGCGATAAATAACGAAGTGATAGCCGATGTCGGAGAAGCCACGGGCGAGATGCCACTGACGGATTTGGTCGACCGTATAATCCTTGCCCTCAGGCGTAGCCGAGCAATGGAGGATTATCTTGTCGATGCGTCGGGCGTTCGGCAACGGAGTTACGCCGAGAGAAGCCCAGGTCTTCGGGCCGACAACGCCATCGACCGTCAGGTTGTGGCTTGCCTGATAAGCCCTCACGGCTTCATCGGTAATCGGGCCGAAGATAGCGTCGGGAATGAGGTTGAGCATACGTTGTAGGGTTGCAACGTCGTTGCCCCTACTGCCTTTCTTAATGGTTGTCATGGTCTTGGGGATTATGTGATTGATTGGAACTGTCAGACGGGCGGTGCCCGTACTGATAGTGATAGTTGAGCCGAGTGAAAATCGTTTCACGACCGGGCACCGGCTTTCAGCCGACATGCCCTTTTTCATCGTCCCGAATATCATTATCACGGCTTTTGCCGTATTGATAATGATATTTCATGCCGAATACCGCCCCCGCGAAAGTCAGAATCTCGCCGAAGGCGATAAGGACTGAATTATGGATTTCGCCTGGGGGCGGCACGATAAAACCTGCAATGAGCAGACCGCAGCCAACGACAATAAGGAGGACAGCGGCAATCAACTGGACAGTTGGTTTCTTGCTAAGCAAGCGTCCAGAGGACGATGAGTGTTTGCGAATTTCCATATATAAAGTGGGTTAAAGTGTTGTCTATGTGGAGAATTATTTGTAACTTTGCAGTGAAAGATAAGTTTATTTCACGCTACCAAAACCGGACACCTCTCAACGATGTAAAGCCACGCTAATGAACCCGAATACCTCTGCAACCAAGTAAAAACAAGCTAATATAACCCGGATACCTCTCAACGATGTGAAACCAAGCTAAGTGAACCGTGTACCTCTGTCAGATGCGAGATAGCACTCCCCGGTTTCGGGCTATCTGTGTCGAAGTATGTGTGATAGCACTCCCCGCAGTTTCACTCCGGGCTATCAGGAAGATGTTGAATGGATAGCATTCCCCTTGTGGTTTTCACCACGAGGGCTATCTTTTTTATGGGGGGTGTCATTTTCCGAAGTGCCATGTTTTCTTGGATGGGTTGTATATCAGGGCGAACTCGGCGAGCGAGCTTACAAGGTTAGCCGTAGTAATGAGCGAGCGGCCCGGCATAATCTTCTTGGCAAATCCGATAGCGAAGCGCAGTCGGATCATGCGATGCTTCTTGGTTGAACTCTTGCGGTCAATGAGCTTGACCGATGAACGCCCCCAGCCAAAGGTCGGTGTGCCGTCCTTTCGGGTGTGGTGGCTGACAAGAGTATCAGGTAGCGGAGAATAAGCGATAGCCTTTTCGGAAAGATGCGATTTAGCGTTGGTTGAGAACGTGATTGTAGTACCGGTGATTTGGACTGTGTAAACCGAGCCGTATAGATTCCACCCTTTGCGCTTGTCGCAATATTTTTTAGGAGAAGCACCGGCTTCGAGAGCGACTTTGTCGCCCCACTGGTTGCGCTTGCGCGTCAGGCGAAAGAGATATGGCACATAGCCGTCCGCCATAAGCTGCTGCGCACCATATATCTTCAGTTGACCGTTAACGACGGCAACTGAAATCTGAGCATTGTTATACAAGCCCTTGTTTCCGGCAGTCAAGCCAAGTTTGGCTTGCACGACTTCGAGTATTTTTTCAATCTCGGCGACGGCCTTGCGAGCGTTATTAAGGTCTATGACCTGCTGCGCTCTCATGGCACCGGCTCGTTCGGTAGTCGCCTGTTGGATGAAAATCTCGTTTTTATCATAGGTCGTGCCTCGTTCGAGATTGAGCAACACTTGATGGGCGTAGATGTGATTGCGGTCGGGAGTGCTTTGCTTTATGCTCACGACCGCTGACCCTGCGAGTTTGAAGCCCTCAAGCAATTCCTGAATCTTTGTGATAGTCTCTGAAGTACCTGCGGTAGCGAGCAGGTCGGCAAGCCGTTGCAGAATGTAGCCTAATGACTCCGGCGTGATGGAGTCTTTGGTCTGCAACTTGCGAAACTCAGATATGAGTTGAGTAATGGATTTAACGTCGATAGCCATAACGGTGCTGATTTTTCAGCAAAGTTATGGCTACCTGTAAGGGTCTGAAAAGACACGAAAAGCTCGCCCCACTTGGAGGCGAGCCATCCTCGATTTAATCCTTCAAGGTGATTTCCAGAACCACAGGTATATAGTGAACGCTTATGTTCGCTATAAAGTTACAGCACGGCGCATAACATCGGGATTGAGTGCGTTGGAAACTGCCCGACAAAATTCCTGGCCGAGGGAATCGGCATAGAACTCCTGAATATTCATAACCGAGGCAAAATACTTGCGAGAGAACCAACGTTTGCGTTTGCGACCGTTGGCTTTGCCAATGTCGCCGGGGTTTCCTCGCGGAGTATTGCGCCCCGTGCCATAGTCAACGAACAGACCGTAGGTGTTGAACGATTGCGAGAGCGTTATGTCGATGAACTTGCCGTCGGCAGTCAGCGACACACCGATAGTTGAGCGGTAAAGCGCCCCCGTGTCTATGACACCGAGAAGGGCGATTTGCTCGCGCCATATCTTAACCATTGTGCTGTTGAAGGCGTTGACGTATTTACGTCGGGCTTCAAGCTGCTCTTTATCATTCGCTCCACTCATCGGGGTTGTATCTTAAATCTGTGAACACATCGACGGCTATCTGAAAATATGCTCCGGCGGCTCCGCTGAAAAAATATCGGTCAATCTCGTTGAACGTTATTCGGGGGTCAAGGTAGATGCAGTTCTGCTCCAACCTGACCTTTTCAGGGAGAAGCCGCGACATGAACTGACGGAACAGTTCGCGCATCGTTTCCATACACTCGGCGCGGGCCGCCATATCCTCGGCGGCATGGCGCATAGCGAAAAACACCGTTTTGACGCGGCGGGTGCGCGGCGTGTTGTTCAAATCGGTATAGCCGTCGGCTATATCGCTGACGCAGACGAAAGCAGATTGAGTCTGCGCCTCGTTGACCGCTTCCTCGAAGCCGTCAAGCCCCGACACGCGGCAGAAGGTGAAGCCTTCGGCCTTAGCGAGGCGGTTGGTTGCGGTCAGTTCCTCGAAGAAGCTGGCCGCGTCCCATCGACCATTGAGCTGCGCTGTCATTTGGATTGCATTTTGGCGTTCAACTCCTTGTACTCACGCGCCTGTGCGTTAAGTTCGGTGAGCGCTCTCCAAGTGTCGAGGGCAAGCACCTCGGCTTCTTTGGTAACGTCGCCCTTAGTGAGGGCACGGATTTGAGCGTTCATCGACGCCTCGACCGATGACGGGGTCGTACCGAGCAGGTTTCCGTCGGAGGCGGATCCTGCAGGTTGGAAAAATTCGGGGAACTGACGCGCGAAAAGGTCTTTGAGCGCGACCATCCAGTAGAAGATTGCGATGCGCTGCCATGGCAGAAATTTCAGTTTCTCGTCCTGATATACAACGCGGCCAATCTCGTCGAGCAGATAGTCCTGTTGCGTCTGCAAGTAGCCCTGAAAGTAATTGTCGCAGACAATGAACGTTTCAAAGGGCACACCCTGAAAGTCTGCGGCGAGAGCCTGACGGCGATTCATCTTCGACGGACGCACGGGCGAGGTCGGCGTGGCGCCGAGCCAGTCGAGATTGACAAGCAGCTCGGTGAGAGTGAGAGGTGTAAGCTCGAACAGATTCTTACCGAGTTTGACAAGGTAAGAGCCGGATTCCTGACGGCCTATTACCTTTGTTCCACTCCATTTGAGTAGGAACAAGGTCTTGATTTCGTCCGTGCCGAAGTTATCGGCGAGAAGCTGATAAACATAGCGGAGCTGTTTATCGGACATTTCTTCCCACGAGCCGGGAACAATGAAATTGATGAAGATTGTCTGCATATAAAAAGTGCTTTATCGTACTGTGCAAAAGTACGGTAAAGCACTCTATGGGGAAAAGACAGGGATTGAACGATAGCCCTTAATCCTGGTTGTCTCTGATTTCTCGCAACGTTGTATAAATGCGAGCGATTGTATAAAGAAATACTCCGGTTGTGAATGATAAAAATGCACTTACCATGGCTTCAATGCCATTGAATGTGACAAATGAGCCGATTATACCGCCTACGGTTATAATCCATGCACAAATAGCGAGAATTTTATCGCTGTGAATAGGCTCTTTGGGCTGACGTTTGGATTGTTCATGGAACTCTCTGAGGCGCTCTGCCGTTTGTTCAGTTGTGTTTTCTTCATTCATGATATATGACGTTTAGTAAATGCAAAGTTACTAAATAATTATGAGACAGCAAAGGCGGCTCCCGGATTGGGAGCCGCCGAAGGTGTGCGGGTCGTTCAATAATCCTGTTCGTGGATATTGATGCTGCTGACGTATTCGAGGCAGTCGCCGAATTTTTCGATGGCGAGCATCAGCGCGTATGTGCGGTTGAACGTGAAGATGTTAGACCACAGACACGTGGAGTCATCCGTAAAATGGATGAAAGCGAAGAACTTTCTTGCGCCCTTGGGGCATTCGAGCGAGTAGTCTGTGAGGTTTGCGAAGTCGCTCTGAACGGGTCGTTTGTCGGGGAGTATCATATCTGATTGATTTAAGAGTTATGTGCCGAAGCACTTTTGATTTTACAGTGCAATGATTGGGAGAACTGAGAAAGCGAGCGAAGCAAAAATTTCAAGCAAAATTTTAAGCCGGTGGCGTTAAATACTACCTGCAAGGTGGAGATTTATAAAAATTTGCGAAGAAATCCGGAGGCTTGTTTTGCGTTGAGCGGTCAGTCCTACCTTTGCTAATGGAAAATCAGTGCCTCGTGCCGTAACTCCAATCAGATATGACCGATAAGCGACCCATGCGACGGAGCTTCACAGACTGCCGAACTGCACCGGGGGCGCTAAAACCAATATCCTTTCGCTTTCTTTTCATTGCGGAATACAGGGGGCGCAAACAGCTTCGCGGTTTCCGACCGATGCCATTCCTTGAAAGATTCCTCATTGAGTCGGATATAGTTCACAATATCCGCGAGCCTACGGGAATTGAACGACCCCGATTTGAGGTAGCCGAGAATCTGGGCTTTGACTTGTCGGACAATAACATTCCGCTTTTCTGTCAAATCTCCGCGCAGGTTCTGCGAGCGGAGCGCTGACAGCAGTTCCGGCGAGAGCCATTCTTCGGCCAACGATGCTTCAAGGTCTATGACCTGCGGGCGAAGTTCGAGATACTTTTCCCACTTGGAGCCAGTGGCTCCGCCGACAGCATCCACGATGCCGAGGTCAGGGAAAAGTGTTGAGCCAAAGAAGTCGGCCTGTGGCGATGTGAGCCACTTGCTTGCTCCGACAAGTTCGGGGAGCAGCGCGGCGATGCAGTCGTCGCGGTGAGCGAGCATCGAGCCGACGAGCCGGTCCACTCGCGGCTTGGATGCCGGAGCGAGATTCTGAGTGCTGACAACGCCGAAGCCATTGGGCGTAAGCACGATGTCGAGCGAGGGAATTGCCCGGCGCAAAGCGTCGGCGACAACGAGCCGCGAGCACAATATCTTGATATTGTTGCTGTCGGTGTAACCGCAGATAGTGTTAAACGTACTTTCCGAAGTGAAAGTAGTTTTTACCCAGTCCTCGGCGAGGTCGAGAAAGAGCGCGAGCCTTTCGATAAAGGGCACCTCGCCCTTGACCGAGGCGATGATGTTGGGGATATTAGAGCGCAACTGCTCGTCAGTTGTTATCAGTTTCATTGGCGGTAACTTGTTTAGCGTCTTTATGTTCGTCTAATGTGGTAAGCTGAATGAACGGCACGTCTACCGTGACGTTCTCCCATCCGTTCATCCGGATTATGATGCGGTGAACGGTAAAGAGCAGGTCGTGATACGGCTTTTGGAGGGCTTGGGCTATGGTGTAAAGCTCGCGCTTGTCCGAGCCGCTGTTGTTAGACTGCGCCTTGCCCGGCACGGAGCCGACAAGATTACTATGCACTCGCATAGTAAAGCATATCATATTGATTGCTTCCTGAATGTCTGTCTCCCAGTCGCCGCCCTCCTTGCTGTCATCAATCTTGTTGATGACAACGTCGTGCTGTTCCTTGCCGTCGGGCGTGACGTAGAACGTCGAGAACCAGGCTTTACCGCTGTTCTCGGCCCCGGTGAGGAAGTCGAGAATCTGCTGTTTCTCGGCGACGATACGCGCCTGTTGCTTGCGGCGGTCGGTGATGCCCTCGGCACGGAAAATACTCTCCCAGTATTTTGCACCGACCTCGATGTGGTACTTAATCGGGGCTGAATTTTTCAGCTTGGCTTCTTTGGCTATGCCAATGAGCTGCTTGATGTTGTACCACTTACCCTTAAAGAGCGCAGCGTAGTAAGGTATGGGGTAATAAGTGGAGTCGACCGTCGGGATGCGCGACACGATGGCGAACTTTCGGCAACGTGTTTTCTTGGCGAGCTTGCCTTGCAGATCTCGCCAAGGCGCGGACGGGTCGAGAAGGTCAATGACCTCAATATCGGCCCGCGACGAGACGCACTTACGCCAGTTGGCATATAGAACCGAGGGTATTTTGCCCTCTGCGTCAGCCGGGGCAAAACGGCA
>CAJUAT010000018.1 GCA_910584525.1 uncultured Muribaculaceae bacterium
TTACTGGCGTGAGCCGCTTCAGCAAGATGACCATATTCAGCGGTCTCAACAACCTGCACGATATATCGCTTCATCGTGATTATTCGGCACTCTGCGGCATCACCGAGGCTGAGCTTGCCTCCAACTTCGAGGAGGGGATAGAGTTGCTGGCCCGGGAGTATGATACCGACCATGAGGGAGCGATGGCTCTGCTCAAAGCCAATTACGACGGTTATCATTTCACCAGACAGAGTCCCGACATATATAATCCCTTCAGTCTGCTGTGGGCATTCAACAATCGTGAAATCGGAGCCTACTGGTTCCAGAGCGGCACACCGGAGTTCCTGATACGCCGCATTCAGAGCGGCGGCGGTTTCCTGCCCGAGATGTTCCAGGAGACAGTGGAAGGAAGGACTTTGTCGGCAAGCGACATCTCCCGTACCAAGCCTGTGGCATTGCTCTACCAGACGGGTTACCTGACCATCAAGGGATATGAGGATTACGACCTTTATCATCTGGGCATCCCCAATATGGAGGTGCGCAAAGGCCTTTTCGAAAATCTCGCTGAGCATTATATGGTCGATGACGACGGGACCATTCCGAAGCACGTGCGCGAGGTGCGCAGGCTGCTGGAGGAGAGGAAAATCGACGAGGCCATGGAGCGGCTGCGGTCGTTCATGGCCGGGATTCCATATGAGTTCGCCGAGAAGGCTGTGGAGCTGCATTACGAGAACAATCTCTTCATCATCTTCATGCTGATAGGAGTCGACGCGCGTCCGGAATGGCACACGTCGGACGGCCGCATCGACATGCTGCTGAGCATGCGCAACTATATCTACATCATAGAGCTGAAGCGCGACGGCACGCCGGAGGAGGCGCTGGAGCAGATCCGCAAGAAAGACTACGCCCGGCAGTTTGCCGGCGACCCGCGCCCGATTATCGACCTGGGCATCACCTTCAGCACCGATACGCGCAACATCACCGCCTGGCTCGCCCGACAGGAGAACTGACCCTTTTTTGACGGGAGAACGGGAGAACAGGAGAGTCGGGTAAAAAAAAGCTACCTGACTCTCCTGTTCTCCCGTTCTCCCGTCAAAAAAATCTATAATAAAATTTTCGGAATATGCAAGGAATAATATTGTTTTATTCTGCGTTTAATAAAATTAATTTTGCTCAGGAAGTTGTTTCGACTAATTTTTATGGTAAGATTTATTAATATTTTGGAGCAGATTTGGCCGCTTTATGAGGGAGCAACCTCTCGGTTGGTCCCGATTAAAGCGGCCGAAGATGCCCAAAATATTAATGAAGATTGCCATAAAGTTCATACTTTTTATTGTTTATTATAAAACGTAAATTAGTCGAAACAACTTCCATGGTAAATATATCCACTGAAGAATTGATATATACCTCTCGTAAACATATACTCTGCATTAAAAACAATAACATGAAACAGGCTCTTTTATTCCTCGGCATAATGATGGTAGGATTTGCCGCTCACGGAGTAATGGCACACCCGGGCATCGCCACAGTGGTGCAGCCCGACAGCTCCCGTATTGATGTGCGGCTGCTCGGCGACGAGTTTTTCTCATATGAGACTACCGTTGACATGTATACGATTGTAAAAGATACCGACGGATTCTATAAATATGCCATAGCGACGGAGGGGAAACTGACCCCAAGCGCAATGATAGCCCACAATGAAGCCGACAGGAGCAAGGCTGAAAAACGCTTTCTGAACACACTTCCCAAGATGTGCAAGCCGGCAAACTCAGTGAATGCCGCCAGAAAAGAGCGCGACATGAGAGACAGTAACATGGCCACCCTTCCAAATTCGGGATTTGATTACGACAATTTCCGAGGCCTTGTGATTCTTGTGGAATTCAACGACCGCGAGTTTTCCGAACCGAATGCCGACCGGATATTCCACGACATGATAAATCAGGAAGAATACAGAGGTTTCATTTCCTCATCCGGAAAAAAAGAGGAATACAGAGGCAGCGTAAAAGATTATTTCCGCGATAACTCGTGCGGGAAATTCATACCCTCGTTCGACGTGGTTGGACCCGTGAAAATAAACCGGTCGCAGACCTATCCTCAAGGGTCGGACAACAGGAACATGTACATACCGGAATCCCTGATAGCGGCGGATTCGCTGGTGGACTATTCCCGATACGACATCGACAAGGACGGGATTGTGGATATGGTATATTTCATATATGCGGGAGCCGGCGCGAATTATTCGGGCAACAATCGTGGCTATGTATGGCCACATGCGGCAAATGTGCCATGGTCAAAATCGCTTGACGGCGTGAAATTCGGCAGATATGCCTGCTCCACCGAACTTTACGGCATAGAGACCGATGGAATAATCGATGGCATAGGCACGATATGTCACGAGTTCAGCCATTGTCTGGGTCTGTATGACATTTACGACACCGACTATGAGACATCAGGGTTAAGTCTTACGCCTCTGGACTGGAGCGTGATGGCATCCGGCAACTACCTCGACAACGCCCGCACGCCATGCGGTTATTCCCTGTTCGAGAGAATTGAATCCGGTTTTGCGACAGCTGTAAATGTAGACAGGGAAATGGAAGTGGAACTCCCCCACATAGCCACGTCGAATACAGGCTACCGTATCGACACTCCTATAAAAGATGAGTATTTTCTGCTTGAAAACAGGCAGCAGGAAGGATGGGACAAATATCTGCCGGGTCATGGACTGCTCGTATTCCGCGTGGACAAGACGAATCCGCAGGTATGGGAGAGAAACAAAATAAATTGCGACCCACGCCACAATTATTACGAGCTGCTGCGCGGAGAGATAAGCTATAACGTCAAGGGAGAAGCCATAGATGGACCTGGCGATCCACTTCCGGGCACCGGCAACATTCATACGCTTTCAAGCCTCACGGCTCCGGCATTGAGGTCGTGGACCGGCATGGAGACATGCTGGGCTATCCGCGACATCACAGAATCGTCAGACGGCAGAATAATGTTCCACATCGTCAGAGATGAACCCTACATCATCCTGGAGGACTTCGAGACTTGCTCGGAAACCGACGGAGCCGACACATACGTTGACGGCATAATAAAAGGGTGGCAACTTAACGGCAAGGCAAGAATAGCGGTTGCAGCATCCGACACGGCGTCAAACAAGCATGTGTCGACAGTAATGGGCAGTTCGATAGTGTCGCCGGTCATAAGCACGAAGATGGAATTCATCCGTATGGAGCTGAAAAATCCCACCAACTATACCTCTGTGTTCCGTTGTGAATATCAGCCTGAAGGGTCGACGGTATGGCACGCTCTTTCGACTCTCGACGGCATGACCGAATGCTCGGTGAAAGCCAAGAAAACGGAACAACCCATATTTTCATGCGGTTTCGAGAGTCCGGGGAGATTCAGAGTGCTGCAGACCACCGGCAACAAGGAATCCTCCGTCGACAATGTGGGAATCTATTTAAAAAGAGACATCACCACAGGAATCGACTCTGCCGCCCTACCGGATTCATCATCGAAGCGACTCTGCGCATACTGCCACGGGGGGATACTGGATATAACGTGCAGTGACGGCATACCTGTAAGGATTTTCAGCATCGACGGGACCCGAATCGCCGAAATAATGCCGGCGGGGAATCACGCGGCGTTCAATCCGCAGGCCGGGGGAATATATATAATCACCCAGGGCGAAGAAAATATTAAAGTAATCGTAAAATAAAGATAACATGAGAAAAAAGGGAATCACGGGCATTGTCGCAACGACAATACTCACATTTGCCGTAAGCATGAATGCCGCGGGGGAAGTGCCTCTGACCGGCAACGGCACAGCTGACAGTCCATATCTGGTGAGATCGGTGGCCGACTGGAATGCCATGGCTGAGTATATCAAGACCAATGGCGACAACTTTGCCGGCAAACATGTTTCGATGACTGCCGACCTCGATTTCAAAACGGTGGCATTCACACCGGTCAGCGGATTCGGAGGCACATTCGACGGAGCCTCGCACGCGATGCGCAATGTGGAATATACCACCACGGCAACATATCAGGGAGTGTTCGGCACTGTCGAGGCTGACGCCACCGTCAAGAACCTTACTGTAGCCGGAACCATATCTACCGGATTCGAGTATACAGGAGGCATAGCCGGGCTCCTTAAGGGAAAGATCGATAATTGCAAAAGTGCAGTAAACATCACATCTACAGTCGGCTATATCGGAGGCGTGCTTGGCAAGGCCGACAACAACTCGACAATCAGCCAATGCACATATGAAGGCGAACTCCAGTCGGGCAAATACTACCTTGGCGGTATTGTTGCCGACTGCGGCAGCGGTGTCACAGTGAACGGCTGCGTCAACAAAGGCATTGTGCACAACACCACGTCATTGACCGGGGTTCGCGACGTATATGTAGGCGGCATAGCAGCCCGGGCGTTGCCCTCAACATTCACCGACTGCGTCAACGATGGCGAGATCATAATCGACTCTCCCAAATTCGGAACACTCGTGGCCGGTATTCTCGCATACGCCAACAATGTAGCGAATGCAGAAAAAACGCTGTTCAGCTTCAGGAAATGCCGCAACACATCCTATATCAATGCCGCCTATAACGTGGCCGGCATCCTGGCCGACATAAACTATTCAAGGACGATAGCGCTCGTGCTTGAGTTCACGGATTGCGTCAACGAGGGCAATATAATAAGCAGCGGCGCCCAGAAGTCGAATATTGCCATGGGAGGCATCTCGTGCTATTACTCTCCCACCTCCACCTTCACAGGTTGCAGCAACTCGGGTATCCTGCAGTCGGACAACAATCCTTATGTGGGAGGCATCGTAGGCAGATACAAAGTGATTGCCGACATGAATCCGAAGGAGACCATTATAGAAAAGTGCTACAACATGGGCAAGATAATCGCTTCCAAGGGTACAGGTGCCGGCATAATGGGACAAGCCCACAAGTCGGTGACGTTCAACGGCTGCTACAACGAAGGAGAGATAACCGGCAAATCCACCATCGGCGGAATAGTCGGCATCATGGCTACCGGCAGCAAGATTCTCAACTGTCGCAACAGCGGCAATGTCACCGTTTCTGAAGGATCCGCCGCCGGCATCATCCCCAGCAATGCCACGCAATGCGAGATTACCGGCTGCGTAAATACCGGTAATATCACTTCCCTTTCTGCCGACAAGGCCAAAGATATGGGTGGCATAGCTGGTTCGGGAGCCTCCATATTCACAAATTGCGTGAATTTAGGCAATGTAGAAGGCTATTCCACGATAGGCGGCATTGTCGGCTCCCCCACCAAAGGAAAGACATCGTTTATAAACTGCTATAACGCGGGCGTCGTGAAGTATAACGAAGGCATGGGTGGCCCGATAGTGGGCGTTGACATCGCGACTTCCACATATTGGGATGCGGAAACCAACAAGACAGAGGGTTGCCGTTATGTATCGAATTTCCTGACAACGGCAGTAAATCAGCCGGGCACGGCTCTGAGTATGGCGGAGATGACAGCCCAGCAGCCGGGCGAGGGATGGTATAGCGCCGGCAAAGGATGTCTGCCCGTTCCGGAGGCTTTCAAAAATGTTGACGCAGTGACAGTTGCCACTGTCGCCGTGATTCCCCAGAACAATGAGAAATTCAACTCACTGACCTCTGACGTGACCCTCGGCATGTGCGAAAATGTGGTATGGACCTCTTCGGCAAACGACGTGATAAGCATCAGCGGCAACAGCGGCAAACTTGTGGAGCTCAACAATGTGACGCCGGTTGTACTTACCGCCACCATGGGCAAGTACAAACGTGAATGGAATGTCACGAACGCGTTGGCAAGCGGAATGAGATTGACCGTTGAGGATTATGCCGTAGAGGCTGCGGTATATGATGCCGCCGGCATACGCACGGATATGAAGTCGTTGCAAAAAGGCCGTATATATATCATGGTTTACGGCAACGGCACAACCAGGACATTCATAGCAAGATAAGAACATAAGAACATAAGGCAGAGCTGTCCGATTCCTCGCGGAATCGGACAGCATTTTTATTCCTTTCAGGGTAGCTATTCCTTAACGAGTTTAGCCCTGAGTGCGCTGAGATAGCGCGGTGTGACTCCGAGATAAGCCGCTATGGTCTTGAGCGGCACCAGCTGTATGATAGCCGGTCGTTTGGTGGCCAACGCTATATATCGTTCCTGTATGGAGCCTCCTATCTCCCGGTTTTTCATCTCGAAATAGTAATTGGTCGACATCATGAGATCGCAAAACCAGCGACAGAACACAGGAGAAGTATTCAATATTTTCTCAATGGAGGATTTGTGGATTTTCAGAAGGCGGCAGTCGCAACAAGCCTCAATGTTGGTAATAGAAGGCATGTCGCGGTAAAAAGAATGCCAGGAGCATACAAATGTACCGGGCTGCGCGAAAGCATCCACAATCTCCTTGTCGCCTTGAAAAAGGAAACGTGCCAGAATACCCTCGAGCAATATATACATATTGCGGTCGGTCATCCCATATTTGCAAATAGCCTCGCCGCGCCTTAGCTCTATGATTTCAGCATGCGACACGAGTTTCTCGAGTTCCGCCGTGTCAAGCGTCATCTTACACTCATCCGTCAGCAATTCTTTCAGCAACGCAAAATCCTCGTTAGACATTGTGCCCGGTAAATAAAATTAAATCGGTTTCATATAAAACGTTATTTGATTCACCAAAATTATTGCGATAAAGGAAACTTAGTGCAGAGTCTCCGACTCTACTGTCTATATGCAGTCTGGTCCCCACCTAACTCGCAGTGTCGGCGGTACAAGCTGCTATCGCGGTTGTACCGCCGCCCCAGCTCGTAAAGGTGGGGTTAACCATGTCTTGCCTCTACGAGGCAGGCGGCGTAAGCACAGTACAGAACAGTCATAGAGTCGGCACGCAATTCAAAATTCATTTACAAATTCAAAATTATCAAAGCGTCGGCACGCAATTCAAAATTCAACATTCACAAATTCAAAATTATCAAAGCGCCGGCACGCAATTCAAAATTCAACATTCACAAATTCAAAATTATCTGCACAGGGTGTGCAACTTTTTTGCGGTAATTTTGTGTTATAAAAACAAAGATTATGAGCAAGCACTGTAAAGAATGCCATGGTGGCAATGGACATACTCATAGCCATGAACACAGCCACAGTCATGGCGGCGGTCATGAAAACGGGTGGCGGAATTATTCTCTCGAGATAGCCAGCGCGGCATTGCTGGCAGCATCTCTTGTGGTACAGCATACGGTAAACTTTCCTGGAGGCAATGAGGGTGTTCACCGCAACTGGTGGCTCTTCGCCATATATGCGGTGTCGCTGTTGCCTGTGGGGTTGCCGGTGATCAGGGAGATGCTGATGTCATGGCGCCATGGCAGCGTGATGAATGAGTTCACGCTGATGGTGGCGGCGTCGGCGGGTGCCTTCATCATCGGCGAATACCCAGAAGCCGTGGCCGTGCTTCTCTTCTATTCTTTCGGTGAGAAGCTGGAGGATTCGGCGTCCGACGATGTGAGGCGGCGCATAAAGTCGCTGTTGGGCCGCATTCCCGACCGGGCCACGGTGATAGACCCGACGGGGGCGCGACATATCGTCAGCCCCGAGAGTCTACCTGTAGGCACCAGAATCCTGGTTATGCCCGGCGAGAGGGTTCCCATCGATGCCCGCTATGAGGGTAAAGAGGCTGCCGACTTCGACACTGCCGCCATTACGGGCGAGTCGGTGCCCCGCGCTTTCAACCCCGGCGACGACCTTCCTTCAGGCATAATTCCCGTAGACACCCCCATAGAGGCCGTGACTACGCGCCCCTTCAACGATTCCTCCATGACGCGTATCCTCCGAATGATAGAGGATGCCCAGGCAGGCAAATCCCATACCGAAACCATGCTTCGCCGCATCACGCGCTGGTATACGCCGGTGGTGTTCGCGCTGGCTCTTGCCATTTTCGTCATACCATGGTGCTGGTATGCCCTGGGTGGTCACGGCGACTTTGTATGGGCCGACTGGTTCAAACGTTCGCTGGTGTTCCTTGTATGCTCTTGTCCCTGTGCGCTGGTGGTCAGCATCCCGCTGAGTTACTTCGTGTCGTTAGGCACTGCGTCCCGGCTGGGACTTCTCTTCAAAGGCTCCCGTTACCTTGACGGTATGCGCAAGCTGCGCATGGTGGTATTCGACAAGACGGGCACCCTCACCACAGGGAGTTTCCATATCGAGGCCATAAGGCCGGCGCCGGGCATATCTCCCGAAGAGGTGGTTGCCGCCGTGGCCGCCGTGGATGCCGACTCATCCCACCCGCTCGCAAAGGCCGTATGCGGATATGCCCGGGAGCATGGGATAAAAATGTCCGAGGCTAAGGATGTGAAGACAGTCCGTCACGGCATTACCGGCGTTGCCGACGGCAAAAGGATACTTGCCGGTTCCGAGAAGCTTATGGCTGCCAACCAGATTGCCATACCTGCCGGCGATGCGTCAGGCTCACGCATATGTGTGGCCGCCGACGGTCGTTATATAGGATCGGTATACCTTGTAGACACCATCAAGAATGAAGCCAGATCAGTATTCGATGCGCTGCACAAGGAGGGCGTCAAGGTGATGATACTTAGTGGCGACAGGGCACCGGCCGTACGCCGGGTTGCGGAGTCCCTGGGCGCCGACGGCTGGAAGGCCGAATTGCTGCCGGAAGATAAGCAGCGGATAGTCAAAGAGCTTCACGACAAGGAGCCTGTGGCCTTTGTGGGCGACGGCATCAACGATGCACCGGCGATAGCGGCCTCGGATGTGGGCGTGGCCATGGGCACCATGGGCACCGGCATGGCCATGGATACCGCCGACGTGATAATATCCGGCGACAATCTGCGGCTGATAGAAAGGGGAATACGGCTGTCGAAGCGGGTACGCCTCACGGTGATCGAGAATGTATCTTTCGCACTGGGCGTCAAGGCATTGGTGATGACACTCGGGGCCTGCGGCATAGCCACACTCTGGGCCGCGGTCTTCGCCGACACGGGCGTCACGCTCATCACCATCCTCTGGACTCTCCTTATGCTCCGGAGAAATCTTTAGGCTCTGTTCCTTAACACACTGATGTTGTACATGTGATCAGGATAAATTATATTTGCAGCCGAAGTTGTTTCGACTAATTTTTATTATTGAAGTTGTCTAAACTAATTTACGTATCATAAATATTTTAAAAAGTTGTTAACTTTATGGCAATCTTTATCAATCTTTTGGGCGTATTTCTTCTCTCTCATCGGCACCGACCGAGAGGTCGCTGCCTCTTCGACAGAAGAAATCCATCCCAAAACCTTAATAAATCTTGCCATAAAAATTAGTTTAGACAACTTCATTATTAAACGTAAATTAGTCGAAACGACTTCGGTCCAAACGAATGCATTATGGATTGGCTGCACGATTTATTTTATGAGCATACGGCAGTGCAGGCGGTGGTGGTGATTGCCGTGATTATCGCCATCGGTCTGGGACTCGCCAAAATTCATATCAAGGGAGTTTCACTGGGTGTGACATGGGTTTTCTTCGCCGGAATCTTCGCGGGTCACATAGGCTTGTCTGTAGATCACAGCATGCTCGTATACGCCGAAAACTTCGGACTCGTCCTTTTTGTCTATGAGCTTGGTCTCAAAGTGGGACCCGGCTTTTTCAGTTCCTTCATGCAGGGTGGAGTAAAGCTAAACATATTGGGACTGGGAACAGTGCTTTCCGGCACAGCCCTGGCCATAGGATTGAGCTATTGGTTCGGCATCTCCATGTCGGACATGGCTGGCATCCTCAGCGGAGCCACGACAAACACGCCGTCGCTGGGAGCGGCGCAACAGGCGCTCCTGCAGCTGGGCATGTCGGCCAACGGAGCTGCCCTCAGCTGTGCCGTGACATATCCTCTGGGAGTGACAGGGGTCATTCTGGCCATCATCGTTTTACGGCACACCGTGGTACGCCCCGCCGACCTTGTGGACCATACGACGGCAGATGAAGACAATACATTCATCGCCACATACATTGTGCGCAATCCCGCGGCCTGCAATCATACACTCCGGGAGCTTGCCGCCTATACACCGACACAATTTGTGGTTTCCCGTCTATGGCGTAACGGCAATGTAAGCGTCCCGGGTCCTGATACCGTTGTGGAGGCTGATGACAGGCTGATGGTAATCACCACACCGGAACGACATGAAAGTCTTACCCTCCTTTTCGGAGAGGATGAACAGCGCGACTGGAACAAAAATGACATCGACTGGAACAAAATCGACCATGACATCGTGTCGCGACATGTGCTGGTGACAAAACCCGCACTCAACGGACGGAAACTGGGTACTCTCAAACTGCGCAACATGTATGGCGTCAATGTCACCAGAGTCATGCGCAGTGGCGTAAAGCTCCTCGCCACCCCGGGCCTCGTACTCCAACTCGGCGACCGCCTCACCGTTGTGGGGAACAGGAATAAAGTGGAAGAGGTGGGGCAACTCATGGGCAACCGCGAAACGAAACTCAAGGATCCCAATCTGGCCGTTATATTCGTAGGGCTTGTGCTCGGACTTCTTTTGGGTTCTGTACCTGTACACGTTCCGGGGATGACGGCGCCCATAAAACTCGGACTTGCCGGCGGACCCATTGTGGTCGGCATACTTATGGGACGCTTCGGGCCCAATCTTCGCATGGTCACATATACCACGCGCAGCGCCAACCTTATGCTTCGCGGAATAGGGCTGTCGCTTTATCTGGCATGTCTGGGGCTTGATTCGGGCGCTCACTTTGTGGAAACAATCACACAAGGAGACGGCTTTCTGTGGCTTGCCGCCGGATTCCTCATAACCTTGCTTCCCGTGCTGCTGATGGGACTGGTGTCACTGCGTGCGGCACATCTGGGATTCGGCCAGACTTGCGGGATGCTCTGCGGGGCAATGGCCAACCCTATGGCACTCAATTATGCCAACGACACGCTCGCCGGCGATTCTCCCTCTGTAAGTTATGCCACAGTATACCCGGTGGCTATGTTCTCGCGTGTTGTAATAGCCCAGCTCCTGGTGCTGTGTTTCTGACCGCGTATCTCCGGCACACGAAGCCTTCGTCACCTGTTCCGGCAGGCAATGTCGAAGATTTCCATAGGGTCGGAGACGATATGGTCGGCGAAAGCGGAACGGAGCTCGCTGACGGGACGGAATCCCCATGTCACACCCGCCGACTCCACACATGCGCGCCGCGCCGTCTCCATATCGACGCCTGAGTCGCCTACATACAGCACATCCCGTTTGGGACACGGATGCTCCCCGAGCACGGCGAAGACTATCGACGGGTCCGGCTTCTTGGGCCTTTCGGGCACCTCCCCCATCACTGCCGCAAACTCTATGTCGGGGAAATAATGGCCGATAACTTTCTCCACGGCACGCTGGTATTTGTTGCTCGTAACGGCCAGGTCAATCCCCTGGCCCCTGAGCTTTGCAAGCAGTTCGGGGATGCCGGGATATGGCTTGGTGAGGTCGGTGCAGTGCATGTCGTAATATTCGCGGAAGTCGCGGAGCATCACGTCGATAGTATCGGCGCCGGCATCAGGCTGAGCACGTTCCAGCAGTTTTCGTACGCCGTTGCCGACCATATAATTGTAGGCCGACAACGGATGCGGGGCAAAACCCGACTTCTCCAACGCATGATTGCATGCGTTGCCAAGATCGGCTATCGTATTGAGCAACGTGCCGTCGAGGTCGAATATCACAAGCTTCTTCATAACAGCTGCAAAGTTATTCAGTAACGCCGAAATTTCCAAATGGAATGCGTGCTCACAGTCTTTATTTAGCTGCGCAGTCGGGGCATGTGCCGGCGATTATGCAGGATATGGAGTCGGCGGAGAACCCGTCGGGGAGCTCGGGCAGGGGCATACGCAGCTGCTCTATGCAGAGCGTACGGCCGCAAACGTTGCAATGGAAATGGGCGTGGGCGTCTTCGGCGACGTGGGAATGGGGCGACGGACAAGGTTCGTATTTGGGGACGCCGCTGCCATCCTCCACCACATGCACAAGACCTTTCTGCAGGAAAAGCGCCAGCGCGCGGGTAATGGTGGAGCGGTCCACGGTGTCGAGCTGTATCTCCACTTCCTGGGCAGTCACCGGCCGCCCGTGGCCCGACAAGGCGCTGAGTATCATGATGCGCAAGGCCGTGGGTCGGATTCCATGCTCCCGCAACCGCGCCGCATCCTGTTCATGCGTTGGATTCATACGCGTATATCATAGTATAGCATAGACATTAACGAAGGAAAGGATGCCGAAGCATCCTTTCCCGAATATCTGTGACAAGGAATATCAGATGATACCCTGGGCCATCATGGCGTCGGCCACTTTCATGAAGCCGGCGATGTTGGCGCCCTTCATATAGTTGATGTATCCATCCTGCTGGCGGCCATACTGCACGCAAGCCTCGTGGATGTTGAGCATCATCTCATGGAGTTTCTTGTCGACTTCCTCGGCGCTCCACTGGAGGTGTTCGGCATCCTGGCTCATTTCGAGACCGGAAACGCCTACGCCGCCTGCGTTGACAGCCTTGCCGGGAGCGTAAGGCATCTTGTTGGCCAGGAAGTAGTCGATAGCCTCGGCGGTGCAGCCCATGTTGGAAACTTCAGCCACCATCATAGCCTTGTTGTCGACAATCATCTTGGCGTCAGCCTCGCTGACCTCGTTCTGAGTAGCGCAGGGGAGGCAGATGTCCACCTTCTGTTCCCAAGGCTTGCGGCCGGGGAAGAATGTGGAGCCGGCGAACTTCTCGGCATAAGGAGCCACGATGTCGTTGCCGCTGGCGCGGAGCTCGAGCATATAGGCGATTTTCTCTTTGTCGAGACCTGCGGGGTCGTAGATATAGCCGTCGGGACCGGAGATGGTGACAACCTTTGCGCCCAGCTCTGTAGCCTTGGTGGCGGCACCCCATGCAACGTTACCGAAGCCGGAGAGTGCTATGGTCTTGCCCTTGATGTCCTGGTTGAGGTCCTTGAGCATGCTCTCCACAAAGTAGAGGGCGCCGAAACCGGTAGCCTCGGGACGTATGCGGCTGCCGCCGAACGAGAGACCCTTGCCGGTGAATGTACCCGTGTTCTCGCGGGCCAGCTTCTTATACATACCGTACATGTAACCAACCTCACGGCCACCCACGCCTATATCGCCGGCGGGCACGTCGCGGTCGGGACCGAGGTTACGCCAGAGTTCAAGCACGAAAGCCTGGCAGAAGCGCATGATTTCGGCATCGCTCTTGCCACGCGGGCTGAAGTCGCTACCACCCTTGGCACCGCCCATGGGGAGTGTGGTCAATGCATTCTTGAACGTCTGCTCGAAGCCCAGGAACTTGAGGATCGACAGGTTAACCGAAGCGTGGAAACGGATACCACCCTTGTAGGGGCCTATGGCGTTGTTGAACTGCACACGGTAACCGATGTTGTTCTGCACGTTGCCTTTGTCGTCCACCCAGCTCACACGGAAGGTGAATATGCGGTCCGGCTCAATCATGCGCTCGATGATCTGGGCCTTCTCCCATTCGGGATGCTGGTTGTAGACTTCCTCTACGGAAAGAAGCACTTCACGCACTGCCTGATGGAACTCTTTCTCACCGGGATGCTTGGCCTCGAGATTGGCCATGATTTCATTGATTTTCATGTCGTTCTTTTTAGATTTAAGTTGATATCTTCCGATACCTTGATTGCTGTTTCTTCTTGTGGGGATAGGTCAATGTCTTGACGGCATCGTTGAGGGATACCTACCTGTCTCCTATCGGGTGCAAACTTACAAACTTTTATCAACATGACCAAACAAAAAAACATGTTTGTCGGCATAATTTTGCCGCAGCCCCCTGAAAGGGGGTATACAAATGGCTGGAGGAGGGATATATATACGCGAAAAGCCGCGTCGGTGACGCGGCTTTTCTATAGAGGGTTTGATTGTTTCTTACTTCTGAGTGAAGATTACGATACGGTTCCAGTCGTTGGTGCTGTAGGGCTGGATGTCGCTACCATCCCACTTAACCGTCAGACGGTCAGGATCGATTCCGTAAGTGTCGGTAAGAACCTTGGCAACGGCGTTGGCACGACGCTCGGAGAGACCCATGTTGTAGTCGCTTGTACCGGTATCCTTGTCGGCGTAACCAACAACCATGATCTTCTCGTTGGGGTTAGCCTTCAGCCATTCAGCCATGTTGTAGATGTTGACTTCCTCGGTGGGCAGGATCTTGTCGCTGTTGATGGTGAAGCGAACGGTGCTCATGAGAGGAGCGTTAACACAGTCTTTCTGCTCGGGGCAGGGGAGCTGAGCCTGGAGTTTGGCAACTTCCTGGCCGCAAGCGAGGAGCTGAGCGCGGAGGTCGTTGACCTGACCGTTGAGGGCTGCGATCTGCGATACGTAGTTGCACTCGTTGAAAGTGTTCCAGCCACGGCCGCCGATGTTGAAGTTGAAACCACCCATGGCGCTTACAACAGCGTCGATCGAGTTACCTGTCGAGTAGTTGTTGAAGTTGTCGCCGTAGAACTGAGCGCGAGCCTCTGCGAAGAAGTCAACATACTTGCAAAGACGGAAGCGGAACTGGATACCTGCGGAAACAGGGAGAGTCCACTGAACGCGCTTTGAGTGGAAGCTCTTGTAAGCAGCGTTGTTGTTTACGCCCATGAAGGGAGGCCAATCCTTGCCCTGGCTCTTGAAGTCCCAGCTGGCAGCGCCACCAAGACCGAAGAACGGGATGATGCTGAATACGCGCTTGGGGTTGTAGTTGATGGAGTTCAACATATCCCAGAGCATTTCAACCTGGAGGTTTACGCTCTTCATGTGGATGAATGCATCCTCATAGTTGGTGTTGGGATCCAGGGGAGCGTCGAAGTGATAGCTGCCGCCGAGAGCCTTGAAGCGGAAACCGATGTAGGGGGATACCCAGCGGCCGAAACCGAAGCTGTATGTAGCTGTCCACTTGGCAGCGTCGAGGGTCTTCATCGCACGGTTGTTGATACCACGCTCAACAAGGGGTACGCTGGCACCGGCACCGATCTCGATGAACCAGTTGTTGCGCCAATTCGAGAAGTAGTGGTTCGTGTTGTCGCAGGTAAACTCTGTTACCGATACGGCATCGTCCACGAAGACGTCCTGTGCGTTTGCCGAGCTGCATACCAGCGAGCCGGCGCACAAAAGCATCAAGTAGAGTTTCTTAGCTTTCATAACTTGTGATTTTAGTTTGTTTTGTTTCTTTTATCAATGTAACGTTAAAAACTTTTAATTGGTTTTGGCCAACTGCGTTTTTAACGCTCGGACAGCCTTAAGTTTATTGTTGATGGGTTACTACTCTCTGATTCATTCTTCTGATTTTCAGCACATTAACCATGCACCAACCGGTCCTGATTTTTTTTGCATAACTTTAAAGCACCCTAAGGCACTTCTCCGTAACATCCGTTCTGATGGTTGATATAAAGGCTTTGCCCCACAACCAAATCTCCTGACCGTCGGTCGGGAATCATGAATCGTTCCGCAAAATTACATATATTTTTTTAATTTCAAAATACAATTCATAAAAATTTTAACATTACACCCCCTAAAAACCCGTTTTTATGGTCTCTGATATAGTACTGAGTCTCCGACTCAGCTGCCTATATTCAGTCTGGTCCCCACCTAACTCGCTGTGGCGCCGGCTGGCGCCGTCGACCCCAGCTCGTAAAGGTGGGGTTAAGAGCGCGTTCCTTAAAATTTCGGGGCCGTAGGGGCGGCTCTTTTCGAGCATATTTTTCGAGTCGAGGAGGGAGCGATGCGGGCATCGTGACCGACGAGACCTCGGAAAAGATGCCGAAAAGAGACGGGGCGGAGGTAATTTGAATACCATTGGGGTTATGGCCCTGAAAGGGAATTACCTCGTTCAATACCCTTTTGGTCTCAGTATCATAGAACAAAGATTTATTATTACTCTCTAACATAAGTACTCGCGATTTGTAAAAATATTATAATTAATAGAAATGTTATACAAGCGCATCTTAACAATCTCGGAGGCTTTGACGCGGAGGAAGTTACCTCCGCCCTCGCAGACTTGGCCGCTTTTAGCCGCTTGCTGTCAGTCACATACCTCGGTATGCTCCTTCAGCAACCGACTAAAATCGCCTCAAGTCTGCGACCCCTACGACCCCGAAATTTTAAGGAACGCGCTCTAACCATGTCTTGCCTCTTCGAGGCAGGGGCGGGAGGTCAGTCGTGCAGGGGGATTAAGTCGGCTGGTACGACTTGAGAGCCGTTGTGCCATATACGGAGCTGTATCCAGTGGAGCTTTCGGCCATCGGGAGCCGGAGCGAACGCTATGGCCTGGCCGCCGTTGACGGCATCGCCGGCCGATACCAGCGGATTGCCAAGATGCGAATATGCCGACACGAAGCCTCTGGCGTGCTGCATCAGCACGGTAAATCCACGCAATGTGGCGTTGGGATAGACGGCCAGCACCGTACCGTCGGCGATGGCCTGCAAGGGGGTGTCGTCGGCCACCATAATCACAGCGTCCTTGCTGTGACGCGAATCCTGGGTGACCACGGCCTGCGGCGACACCGGCACGAAAGCCATGCCGTCGGCATCGAGAGGAGCCAGCACCGATATGTTGAAACGCTCCCTCTCCTCCATTGCCGACACAAACCTTTGCTCCAGCGGCGAGGCTCCCATGATGGAATCGGGCTCGAAGTCACCCTGCTCCACGGCATATGCCACGGAATCGCCCGCCTCCCGGCTGCGGTCTGTGACACGGCTGAAATTGTCGAGCCATGCCTGATTGGCATTCACCACCTCGCTCAACGAATCGATGCGCATGATCGACTTACGAGTAAGAAGACGCTGGTTCTCGTCAAGACTTCCGGGGAGCAGCCGGTTGAGAGGCGTGAATATCAGCACCACCAGCGACACCACGAGCGCCAGCAGTATGCCCGGCACCGTGTACAGGAGTATGCTCAACACTCCCACGCGCGTCTCCGCTATCTTGTCGAGCCGCGACTCATCCTCGATGGTGATCCTGTATTTACGCTTCAGATCCATGCTTCAGACTTCAAAATTAGACAAAAAAGGCCAATTTTCAAAAGCCGCCTCCTACGCGCCTCCTACGCTCCCCCTGTGTTAAACGTTAAAAAGTTAAAAAGTTAAAATGGCAAAAAAGGTTTAAAGGGGATTTTTTTGTAATTTTGTCACTCGGACCCGAACGGCACTCCTATTATATAATAATATAGCCGTCAATAAAGGTTTGGCATGAAATGAAAGAGGAAAAGAAAGAAGTCACCATCCTGGGCAGTACGGGAAGCATAGGGAGTCAGACCCTTGATGTAATAAAGCGTCACGGCGACCGCTACCGGGTGCGTGCACTTACGGCAGGGAGCCGATGGGAAGATTTGGCGCGTCAGGCGCTGGAATACAGGCCGTCGCTGGTGGTCATAGCCGACGAGAAGGGATACCTTCCCCTCAAGGAGGCTCTGCACGGCAGCGGCATAGAGGTATGCCAGGGTGCCGAAGCCATCGCCGAGGCTGCCGCCCGTTACGACAACGACATCGTGGTCGGCGCTCTGGTAGGCTACAGCGGCCTCACCCCTACCCTACGCGCTCTCGAAAAAGGGAAAACAGTGGCTTTGGCCAACAAGGAGACTCTCGTGGCCGGCGGTCCCATAGTCACCGACACCTGCCGCCGCCATAACGCCGCACTCATTCCCGTGGATTCGGAGCACTCCGCAATCTTCCAATGTCTGCAGGGCGAGAAAAAGGAGAATGTGCGCCGGCTCATCCTCACGGCCAGCGGCGGCCCGTTCAGAAACACTCCCGCCGACGAGTTCGCATCCATCACTCCCGAGATGGCTCTCCGGCATCCCAACTGGGATATGGGGGCCAAGGTGACCATCGACTCGGCCACGATGATGAACAAAGGCTTCGAGATGATAGAGGCCCGCTGGCTTTTCGACATAGCCCCCGACAAGATAGACGTGCTCGTGCATCCTCAGTCGGTGGTGCATTCGCTGGTAGAGTTCTGCGACGGCTCCGTCAAGGCGCAGTTAGGCATCACCGACATGCGGCTGCCCATAGGATATGCATTGGGTTATCCGGGCAGACTGACGTCGGATTTGCCGCGGCTGGACCTCGCCGGCAGCGGGCCGCTGCAGTTCGAGCTGCCCGACACGCGCCGCTTCCCTTTGCTCGACATCGCATATCAGGCTATCCGCACAGGCGGCACCGCTCCCGCTATACTAAACGCCGCCAACGAAGTATGCGTGGAGGCTTTTCTGAACCACAGAATAGCGTTCACCGACATGCCCCGCATCATCCTCGACACTCTTGAAAAGGTGCCCTCACAGAATATCGACACCACCGAAGATATCTCCGAGGCCCATATCGCAGCTACACGGTCAGCTCGCAACATGATCAGCTGACCGCTATAACATATCATAATCTCATACGGAATTGGATACATTTCTCATTAAGGCGGTACAGCTTATACTGGCGTTCGCCTTCCTGGTGATAATACATGAGTTCGGCCACTTCTTCTTTGCCCGCATCTTCGGGGTGAGGGTGGAGAAATTCTATATATTCTTCGACCCCTGGACAGAACTTTTCAAATGGCGTCCCGGCAAATACATAGGAGGCCTCGGAAAGACCAAAAAAATTAAGGGGAACGTCAAGGATACTCCGGCGAAAGGGTTCTGGAAAGACACCGAGTATGGCATAGGCTGGCTTCCGTTGGGCGGCTACTGCAAGATTTCGGGCATGATCGACGAGTCGATGGACACGGAACAGATGAAGCAGCCGGCCAAGGAATGGGAGTTCCGGAGCAAGCCGGCATGGCAGCGGCTTCTCATCATGATAGCGGGCGTGCTCTTCAATTTCCTGCTGGCTATCGTGATATACGCCGGTCTTGTGTATGCCACGGGCGAGAAATACGTAGCCTTCCGCGATGCCAAGGAGGGCATGTACTATAGCGGCGAGGCGCGGAAGATAGGGTTCCACAACGGCGACATACCCTTGCGGGCCGACGGCAAGACGCTTGACAATCCGGCCGAAGGGCTGCTGAAGATGACGCAGGCCAAGGAAGTGACCGTGCTGCGTCAAGGCAAGGAAACGACCATAAAGATACCTTCCGACTTCATGCTGCGTCTCGACGCGGAGGCCCGCAGCGATACGGCCATGGTCAATTTCATGGACTACCGCATACCGGCACAGGTAAGCCAGACCATGAACGGCGAAGGTGCGCAGAAAGCAGGCATACTCCCCGGCGACAGAATAATCGCCGTGGACGCCACGCCCACCCCCGACATATACACCTTCCTCGCCACCCTCAAAGGACATGACAACATGAATGTGCCCGTGACTGTGGTCAGGAACATGAACGACACCGTCACCCTCCCCGTGTCGCTGTCGGGAGCCTCCAAAATGGGAATCGGTCTCGAGACAGACCCGTCGAAATTCTTCACCGCGAAGGTGATCGAGTACAATCTTCTCGAATCAGTGCCGCGTGGCATAAAGCTCGGGACCGACAAGCTTACATCGTACGCCAAGTCGATGAAGCTCGTATTCACCAAGGAGGGAGCCAAGTCGATAGGAGGCTTCGGGGCCATAGGCTCCATATTCCCGGAGAAATGGGACTGGATAGCGTTCTGGAACATCACGGCATTCCTGTCGGTGGCGCTCGCCTTCATGAACATCCTCCCCATACCGGCCCTTGACGGCGGACACGTGATGTTTCTTCTCTACGAAGTGATATTCCGCCGCAAACCCAGCGAGAAATTCATGGAGCGTGCCCAGATGGTGGGTATGTTCCTCCTGATAGGTCTGCTCCTATATGCCAACGGCATGGACATAATACGACTTTTTAAGTAAGTACTTAGAATGGCAATAAAGACAATACGGCTGAAAGCCGGGAAAGAGGAGTCGGTGCTACGCCGTCATCCATGGATATTTTCGGGCGCCATATCGAGCGTACCGCACTATATAGAGGAAGGAGAGCTTGTCAAGGTAGAGACGAGCGGCGGCGACGTGCTCGGCGTAGGACATTACCAGATAGGGAGCATAGCGGTCAGGATGCTCGAGTTCGGTGTCGACAGTCTTCCCGACGATTTCTTCATGCGCAGGCTCGAGTCGGCCTACGCACTCCGCGGCAAATTGGGGCTGATACGCCCCGACAACAACTGCTACCGGCTCGTGCACGGTGAAGGCGACTTCCTCCCCGGCCTTGTGATAGACATCTATGGCGACACGGCGGTGATGCAGGCCCACAGCCCCGGGATGCACTTCGCCCGCGGCGAAGTGGCCGACGCCCTCACCATGATTCCCGAGGCCAGAATCAGGAACGTCTACTACAAATCAGACTCCACACTACCCTTCAAGGCTGGTCTGGAGCCTGAAAACCAGTACATCATAGGCCAGTACGACGGCAATATAGCCATGGAGAACGGCCTGCTCTTCAACATCGACTGGCTCAAGGGTCAGAAGACGGGCTTCTTCGTGGACCAGCGCGAGAACCGAGCGTTGCTCGAACGCTTCGCCCGCGGCCGCAGGGTGCTGAACATGTTCTGCTACACCGGCGGATTTTCGATATACGCCATGCGCGGAGGGGCCCTCAGCGTGGAGTCGGTCGACTCGTCGGCAAAGGCCGTGGCCCTGACCGATGCCAACATGGAGCTCAACTTCCCCGGCGACAACAGGCATACATCGCATACCGAGGATGCCTTCAAGTTCCTCGCCGACATGGATAATGACCGCTACGACCTGATAGTTCTCGACCCGCCGGCATTCGCCAAGCACCGCGGCGCCATCAAGAATGGTCTCATAGGCTACCGGCGCCTCAACACGCGCGCCTTCGAGAAAATAAAGCCGGGAGGCATCCTCTTCACCTTCAGCTGCTCCCAGGCCATAAGCCGCGAGATGTTCCGCCTCGCCGTGTTCTCCGCATCGGTAAAGGCGGGCAGAAAGGTAAGGATTCTCCACCAGCTGTCGCAGCCCGCCGACCACCCCATCGACATCGCCCATCCCGAAGGCGAATACCTCAAGGGTCTCGTACTCGAAGTGGAATAAGAATTCTGACATTTATACCGTGAAAACAAACCATAAGCATATGAATAAGATACTCCCCGCCCTGGTGCTCGGGACCGTGGCAGTCATGCCCGCCGGCGCCGTCGTTGACAAGAACTTCAACTATCATGTGGACCGGTTCGCCGACATAGAGGTGCTCCGCTATGAGGTGCCCGAGTTCGACAGGCTTACCCTCAACCAGAAGAAGATGCTCTACTATCTGGGCGAGGCTGCGCAGATGGGCCGCGACATCATCTGGGACCAGAACGGCATATACAACCTCCAGGTGCGTCAGCTGCTGGAGAACATCTACCGCAACTACAAAGGCGACCGCGACAGCAAAGACTTCAAGGCTTTCGAGAAATACCTCAAGCAGGTATGGTTCGGCAACGGTCTGCACCACCATTACAGCACCGACAAGTTCACGCCCGGGTTTTCGGAGGCCTTCTTCACGGCAGCCGTCAAGGCGCTTCCCGCCGACATGCTGCCGCTGGCCGACGACGAGACCGCCGAAGCCATGCTCGCCAAGCTGACCCCCGTGATTTTCGACCCCACGGTGATGCCCAAGCGCGTAAACCAGGATGGCTCCCAGGATGTGGTGGTGACCAGCGCCAACAACCTCTACGGTCCCGGCGTGACGCAGGCCGAGGTGGAGGAATACTACAACAAGCTCAAGAATCCCGCCGACCCGAGGCCCGTAAGCTACGGCCTCAACTCCAGGGTGGTAAAGGACGAAAAGGGGAACATCTCCGAGGAGCATTACCATCTCACCGGTCTCTACGGCCCGGCAATCGCCCAGATAATCTACTATCTCGACAAGGCCAAGGAATATGCCGACAATGATGCCCAGAAAGCTTACATCACCAAGCTCATAGATTACTACATCACCGGCGACCTCCGCCTCTTCGACGAGTATTCGATACTCTGGGCCGAGGATACCAAAAGCGATGTAGACTTCGTGAACGGCTTCATCGAAAGCTACGGCGACCCCCTCGGCATGACCGGTGCCTGGGAATCATACGTCAACTTCCGCAACAACAAAAGCTCCGACCGCACACACAAGATTTCCTCCAACGCACAGTACTTCGAGGACAACTCGCCGGTAGACAAGCGTTTCAAGAAGGAGAAAGTCAAGGGAGTGTCGGCAAAAGTGATCAACGCGGCGATGCTTGCCGGCGATGCCTTCCCGGCCACAGCCATAGGCATCAACCTGCCCAACTCCAACTGGATACGCGCCGAACACGGCTCCAAGTCGGTGACCATCGAGAACATCACGGAGGCCTACGAGATGGCGTCGCACGGCAACGGCTTCAACGAGGAGTTCGTGATCGACGCTCCCACCCGCAAGATGCTCGACGACTGGCTCTACATCACCGACATGCTTCACACCGACCTGCATGAGTGTCTGGGTCATGCCTCCGGCCAGCTCCTCCCCGGCGTCGACGGCGATGCCCTCAAGGAGAACGGCTCCACTCTCGAGGAGGCGCGCGCCGACTTATTCGCCCTCTACTATCTTGCCGACCCCAAACTGCAGGAACTCGGCATCCTCGAAAACCCCGACGCATACCAGGCCGAGTACTACAAGTACATGATGAACGGTCTGATGACGCAGCTCAACCGCATAGAGCTCGGCAAGGATGTGGAGGAAGCACATATGCGCAACCGCCAGCTCATTGCCAAATGGGTGCTCGAGAAGGGCAAAAAGAAAGGCAAGGGCGGCAAGGACGTGGTGGAGCTCGTCAAGAAGAACGGCAAGACCTACGTGCGCATCAACGACTATAAGAAGATGCGCGAGCTCTTCGGCAACCTTCTGGCCGAGATACAGCGCGTCAAGAGCGAAGGCGACTACAAGGGCGGCAACGACCTGGTGCAGAAATATGCCGTGAAGATTGACCCGAAACTCCACAAGGAGGTTCTGACCCGCTTCTCCACCCTCGACATTCCTCCCTATCGCGGCTTCATCAACCCGGTATACACACCGGTGACGGGCGCCGACGGCGAAATCACCGACATCACCATCTCATGGCCCGAGAGCTACGCCGAGCAGATGCTCCGCCTGTCGGACCAGTATTCACCCCTTACCGGCAAGGTCAAAGCCCACAAGTGATGACGCTGCAGGAAGTAAAGCAACGTTTCTTTGCCTACCGCAACGGCAACACCGCCGACATACTGCGGCGCGGAGGCTCGAATTTCAGCATGATATTCGGCTGCGAGCTACCCGTTCTCACGGGAATAGCGCGCGAGGCAGGCACCGACCAAGAGCTCGCCATGAAGCTCTGGAACGACTCCACCGTACGCGAGTCGAGACTCCTGGCAACATTCCTCATGGACTCCGAAGCTCTGACCACCGACGACTGCGTGGCCCTGGCCAACAGCACCGTCGACTACGAGGATGCCCTCATGCTCGCATTCAAGGTGCTCAAACGCCGCCCGGACGCCCGCCAGATCCTTGACCTCCTCCCTCGGGGCTCAAGGCAATATATGGCCCTCCGTCAGCACCTCGACTGACAGGACCTCTCCCCCACCTGACAGATCCTTAGTTTAATTCAATACTTGACTTGCAGCGGCTTCCGGTGACGGAGGCCGCTTTTTTTGCAAACAGAAAGGAGGTACCGGATGTTTGTAAAATATAAACAATAACCAAAGACTGCAATATTCCATGTCAAACCATCTGTCGGGCGAGGATATGCCATATGTAAACCGGGACATCAGCTGGATGTACTTCAACAGCCGCATACTGCGGGAAGCTATGCGCGACGACGTGCCGCTGCTGGAGCGGCTGTCGTTTCTCGGCATCTACTCCAACAATCTTGACGAGTTTTTCCGGGTACGTATGGCCACGGTGGCTCGCATGGCCGAGATGTCGGGCAAGTCGTTGCGGCGCGACCGCGAAGAGGCCCGCGCCCTATACCGACGCCTTTCCGACATGGACTCCCGACTGAGCCACCTGTACGAGCAGGCTGTGGCCGATGTGACCAGCCTTCTGGAGAAAAACGGTATCCGTCTCCTCAGCCATGAAGACCTCGACGATGAGCAACGACATTATGTGAGATGCCTCTTCCGCAAGAAGATTTCCGGCTTTGTGTCGCCGGTATGGCTCGACAAGGCCGGCGAACTCGACACCGAAAGCGACAGCCACATATACCTTGCCGTGGTGCTCTCCGCTCCCGACCGTCAGCATGAATATGCCGTGATAAAACTTCCCGCCAACCGCATGGGCCGATTCATAACCCTCCCCGCAAAAGATGGCGCGGTGACCGTTATGTACCTTGAGGATGTGATCCGCTTCGCTCTGCCCATGATATTCCCCGGCATGGGTTTCACTGATTTCCAGGCCTACAGCTTCAAGTTCACCAAAGATGCGGAGATGGAGATTGACAACGACAGCCATTACAGTCCTGTGGAGAAGATAGCCAAGGCTGTGAGGAGCCGTAAGCGGGGCGCCACGCTGCGCGTGCTCTATGACAAGGATATGCCGCCGACGCTCGTCCGTGCCATTATGAAGCGGCTCCGACTCGACTCTCTCGATTCCGTTTACCCCTCGGGACATTACCAGAATCATAAGGACTTCATGTCGTTTCCCACCGACTGCCGCCCCGACCTCAAATATGAGGAATGGCCTGCCGTGATTCATCCCGAGCTTAAGGAGAACGGCTCGCTGATGCAGCTCGTCGAGGAGAAGGACCGCTACATTCATGTGCCCTATCATTCGTTCGACTATCTTGTGCGGCTTCTGCAGGAGGCGGCGGTGCGGCGCGATGTCAAGTCGGTAAAGATCACCCTCTACCGTCTTGCCCGGGATTCGAAGATTGTGGAAGCCCTTAAATGCGCGGCGCGCAATGGCAAGAAGGTCACGGCGGTGGTGGAGCTGCAGGCCCGCTTCGACGAGTCGAGCAATATCCACTATGCACGCGAGATGCAGGAGGCCGGCATAAATGTGGTGTTCGGCGTGGAAGGTCTGAAGATCCATTCCAAAATCATCTACATAGGTCGCCACAAAGCACACGACATAGCCGTGGTGGGCACCGGCAATTTCCATGAGGGCAACGCGCGGGTTTACACCGATTACTTTCTGATGACGGCACGCCGCGCGATTGTCAGGGAGGTGGCCCAGGTGTTCGACGTAATCAAGCGCCCTTACGATATTCCGCAGTTCTCTACCCTCATAGTGCCTCCTTTCAACATGCGTAAACGCTTTACGGACCTCATTGACCATGAGATTGCCGAGGCACGCCGCAACCGCCCGGCATGGATAAAAATCAAGATCAACCATATCTCCGACAGGGAGATGGTGGCCAAGCTCTACGAGGCATCGGAGGCGGGCGTGAAGATAGACCTCCTCGTAAGAGGCAACTGTTCGGTGGTGCCCGGCGTCGAGGGTTACAGCTCCAATATACGTGTCCACGGCATCATCGACCGCTATCTGGAACATTCGCGCATCTTCGTGTTCAATGCCGGCGGCAAGGCGCGCACTTTCATGGGCTCGGCCGACTGGCTGCCGCGTAACCTCGACCGACGCATAGAGGTAATAACCGAGGTCACCGACCCTGACCTGAAAAAAGACCTTCTCAACACCATCGAGACCGGCATGGCCGACAATACCCATGCCCATCTCCCGGGCGACAACGATGCGCTGCCACCCTCTTCCCTCCCTCCCCTTCGCTCCCAGGAAGCCCTGTACAATCATTATAAGAACTTAAAGCAATGAAAGAAACCACATATGCCGCCATCGACGTCGGCTCCAATGCCGTAAGACTGTTGATAAAGCGCACCGACGGCAATGGCGCCGCCGATGATGTGCGGCTCGTCAAGCTCCTGCTGCTCCGCGTGCCTCTGCGCCTCGGATTCGATGTCTTCGCCAAAGGCGAGATTTCCAAAAAGAAGGCTGAGGACGTGGTGCGGTTCATGAAGGCCTGCCGCCAGCTCATGAAGATTTATGATGTCGACAGGCTGCGGGCTTGTGCCACCTCCGCCATGCGCGATGCCGCAAACGGCCAGGACATTATCCGCGAAATCCGCAAGGAAACGGACATACGGCTGGAGATAATCTCTGGCCAGGAGGAGGCCCGAATCGTATTCAACAACCATATAGAGCGCGGCGAGGTCGACAACGGCAACTATCTCTATGTCGATGTGGGCGGCGGCAGCACAGAACTCAATCTGCTGTCGGGCGGCAAGCTGATGGAGACGAAGTCGTTCAACATCGGCACCGTGCGTATCCTTACCGGAAAGGTCAGGGATGCCGAATGGGAGGAGATGGCCGATTTTCTCGACTCCATCCACAGCCGCTATGGCAATATCAGGATAATAGGTTCGGGCGGCAACATCAACAAGCTCTACAAGCTTGCCGGTGTCAAGGATTCGGGCATGAAGTCGTTCGCGGTATCTGAGCTACAGCGTCTGTACGACGAGCTGTCGCCGCTGAGCGTCAGCGAGCGCATGGAGAAGTACGGCATGCGCAGCGACCGCGCCGACGTAATAGTGCCGGCATGTTCGATATTCCTCTTTGTGGCCCGACATATCGACGCCGTCACCCTGATTGTCCCCACCATCGGCGTCGCCGACGGAATCATCGACGGACTTTTCCTCGATGATTTAGAGAGTGTTTGAATTTAACACGAATTTAATTTTTGAGAGTATTATGGAAATTCTTTTCATCCCCCCGAAGGGTCTTTCCGGTGAATTTCACCATGTCTCGTCGGTCGCATATCCCGATATGCTCCCTCCTCAACATGTGAAATTCCCTCGAAAATCCCTCTTCGGGTGAATGAAAGTTAAATCCAAACACTCTCTTAAACGGATAAGGATAGCGTTCGGGAGCGCAGCTATAATTTTGTCTCAAAAAAGATGATGAAAGACAAAATTATCAGGATACCTCTTGTGGGTGCCATTCTTCACGACTGGGAGATAAGCCGCGATTTTGCCGCCGACACAAAGCCGGTGACTCCGGATGTCTCCGAGGATGGTTCTTCAAGGGCCGACTCGTCGGCATCGGTGGCGGCATCGCCCGATGAGCTGGATTTCAATTTCAGTCTCAAACCCTGCGGGTTGCAGGGATGGACGGCGTCGCGGTCCGGGTTTCCGTCGGCAAAAGTGGACTTCGCTTTTCCTGCCGCCGACTTCCCGCGGGTGTTGGGATGGTTCACGGGTAACTTCGAGGGTGTGACATCACCGGCTTCGTCGGCTTTGTTGCGCAGCGTGTCGGAGGCTTGTGAGAGAGTACTCACGGGGTATTTGGCTGATGCCACGGCTGCCGACCTCTTCACGGCTCCTTTCCGCGTGGGATGGGCTTTCCGCTACAAGAACGGCTTGCGTAAGATGCTTCGCGCTCCGGAGCTGCTTTACGTGGCCAGGGAATCGCCGGCCTTGGCCATTGATTCGTTTCACATCGCCGAGACGTCGGCCGCGAGCACTGTCGACATCCGACATCATCCCTGCTCTTTGGTCATGACTCCTTCAAAAGCATCCGCCGCCGGCTTCGCATGGGGCGACATCGCTTATATCGACATCATCGCGGCTCCGCAGGCTTCGATTCTTCCCAAAACCATCAGCGTCACGGGCACAACCACCGTGATTGACGGCGCTGACCGTTTCCGCACTTACCGCTACAACCGGCTTAACGAGGATGCGGTCGCGGGTGATGCGTCGATGCAGAATGATTTCCGCATCCTATGCTCCATACCGGTGTCGGCTCTTAACGGCACAGACCAGCTGGATATAGTTCCCGCCACAGGAGCGCTGGCGCATTGGAAGAATCTTGCCAAATACAGCACGGGGTCGACGGGCGCCGATTCCGATGACCCCGACGACCCCGACAAGGGCTGGGAACCATTTGTCGACAAGATTACGGATGCTCTTGACTTAGGGATGCCGGAGAGCCGGAAGTGGATCCGGCGTGTGGAGCTGCGTGGTAATTTTCGGCGCAAGGGAGGCTTGAAGATATCGCTCTATGGCTCGCGTCACCGTCAGGACTGGCATCTGATAGCCAGCGGAACCAATGGCTGGTGCTCCGGCCTCTCGGCATCGGGCTATCGCTGGTTTCGCGTACGGATCACCGGCCAGCTCGACCGCCATCACTTCTTCGACGCCCTGACATTCCGCATCTCCCGCACCCGCGAATAACCATACCCATTTACTCGCTTATCCAAATCTCTATATCGACGCGATGAATCGTCAGAAGTCGATTCCGAGCCGGAATGAAAAATATGGCCGCACGTGATGGCTGGTGCCTAAATATTGGATGTCGTATATTTCCGGCGCTATCTCCGTGACATTATAATTCTCAGTCTTGTAGCCGGCGAGCGACAGTCCTGCTCCCAGGTTGATGCCCAATTTACGGCCCCAGTTGAATCTGTAGCCGATAGTCGGTGAGAAATACACACTGACTCCATCCGACAGGTTTGCTCCAAGACGGATGTCGCCGAATGGAGTGAACTTGCCGAATTTCAAGTCTATACGCCCGTGAGCAAAGATAGGGGCGATGAAATGAGTGTCATTGACGTTTCTCTCCAACCCGACGCCGATACCTACAAAGAACAATGGATTTAGCTGATAACCGTGCGAGGTTGTAAGTCCCGTATAATACAGGCATTCCCGTCCTGTAAGCTGATTGCCGGCCATATCGGTTCCGGTTCTTTTCTGAGTCCGCAGATCGCTGCTCCATTCTACAAAGCCGCGGTACCCTCGTTGCGGCTGACGGGCCTGGGCAAGCCCCGCAACAGTTGCTATGGCAATTAAAAGAATAAATACCCTTTTCATCATAAGATATATTTTGTTCATTGATATTGCTCGTTAATGTTATAACGACTATTTGCTCTCTTTGCGACATTTAAGAAATGCGCTTTATCATCTTTTTTTGCGCCAACCTCCAATCGCAAGTCCGATACCCAATTCAAATGAATTGAAACCTTTGCGTATGATATGCGACGACGCATACACCCTGAGGATACTCCAGAACTCACATCCTATGCGGGGCGAAAACACAAAATTTGTCCCCCTTATCGGATATGGCACGTCAACGCCAACTACATCCATAAAACCCACCCCCATACCTATTTCTGCGAAAGGATTTACCTTATGTCCCTGTCGGAAGTTATACCCTCCCGTAAGCATAATATTCACCGTTCTATTCGTCTGTTCAAGATTATACTCGCTACCTTTCCAACGCAGCATATCGCCATTTATATCCAACTTGATGCCGCAATCGAATTTGGTGTTAGGAATGTTGACACGGTAAGCAAGCCCGAGATTGATGCCCATATATTGTTTACCTCCATGGTAAGTCTCTACTGGAAGTCCAATGCCAAAAAAGATTTCGCCTTCGCTCAACACCACGTCACAGTCCGACCTGATGATGTTAGAGCATTTCTTTATGGAGGAATCATTTCTCTCCTGGGCCGATGCCGTCATCCCGCCAACAAGTGCCGACAAAACAACCAATACCGCTACAAAAATCTGTCTCACCTTTTCTTTATTATTTAATTTACGGTTCTTCAACAATGCGATGTTTGTGAATGTGGACGCAAAATTAGAGCTGCAACCCTCCAAAACCAAATATTTCAGTTCCAATTTTAGTTCCAATTTATATTTTCGAACTATAGGCCTATTTTTTCGAACTAAAACAGGGAAATAAAGAAAATGCCATACCCCAAATTGAATCATTGAATCGAAAAATTTCGCAATTTCGCACTGGCCAGTTGACTCCGCCGCCGGCGAATTTCCTGTCGATATTTGGGCGCTTGTTAAAAATATATTATTTTTGCATTTAAATACGCCTCTATAGCTAACCTTCATCATAGGCGAGTTGCTATTCCGGCAATGTTAGATTCTTTACCTATTTCAATATAACCTCATTCATCATGCGCATTATAATCAGTAAATATCTTGTCATAATCATGTCGCTCCTTATATTTATACTATATGGGTGTTCTAAACATAGCAATAACTTACAGCTTCAACAAATAGTTACTATCGTTGAAGAAGATCCGAGATTGGCTAAATCCATGCTTGATAGCATAGACAAGACAAAACTGAACAGGTCAGATGAAGCCTTATATAACTTAATGACTGTAAAAACCAATAGCCGTCTCTTTGTTCGTCATACATCAGACTCATTAATTCTTAAAGTGGTGGACTACTACCAATACCACGATAAGAATTTTTATCCGGAAGCTTTGTATTACGCCGGCGAAGTATATGAAGAAATGGGTGATACGCCAAAAGCGTTGAAATATCTCCGTACCGCCTTATCCCATGCACATCCGGACGACCTGTTGTTAAGGAGCCGTATCCTTGGTCATATCCTTAATATGTTGAACTCTATGAGACTTTATGATCAAGCAGTGCCTTATGCTCTGGAAGTCATTAAAATTGACCAAAATGCAAAACGATATGATTATCTCGTAGAATCGCATCACGGACTCGGCTATATCCATCTTAACAGAGAGAGCTACGATTCGGCAGAATATGAGTATTCAAAGGCTGCCGAGATTGCCCATAGATACAAACCGGAATATGAACCTACCGAGAGGGTATATCTCGCTCTGATTAAATTCAAAAAGAATAAAATAGACTCCGCACTGTATTTACTTCGTCCGGAAATTGACCGCGTTGACTCCATCACGAGAAATGCCGCTCTGAACATAGGCTGCCGAATTTACCATGAAGCCGGTATTCGCGACACAGCCTATATGTATGCCCACGAACTGATCAACAGCAATATGGATCTTGGCAAAATGAACGGTTATAAGATTCTTCTCTCTCCCGACATGGTAGAATATTCGCCGGTGGATTCTCTTGTGAAATATGCCACAGACTATCGTCGGCTCATCGAGAAGCAGATGGACACGAATGGTGACGAGATGGCATTTGTCCAGACTGCCGTATACAATTACCAGCTCCACGACAGAGAGCGTGAAGCCGCCGACAAAAGAGCTTCCCTATGGCTGCGGCTTCTCGCTATATCTCTGGTTCTCTCTTTAGGCATGATAATTTATTTCCTCTACCGCCGGAATAAATACAATCTCGAGCTCCTGAATCTACGTGAAGCCATCGACCTGATGCAAAAAATAAACAGCTCAGATCCATCCTCGGATTCTGACAAAAATACCGGGAATCCCTTAGACAATCCCGAAAACAATGCCGCCAATACCGGCAATGACAGGGAGTCATTAAAAAAGAAACTTCGTTCAGAGATTCTCACGGCATGCCGCAATAACCGCGAGAAGGCGGCAATCTCACCTACAATGACATCCTCCGACACCTACCGACGCATCCTGGAACACCTTGAAAACGGCACGCCAATCCCCGATTCAAGTCCTTTATGGCAGGATATCGACAAAATGGTGTCGGAATCATATCCATCATTCAAATCAAATCTCAACATACTCTGCGACGGAAAACTCAACAACAAGAACTACCGAGTTGCACTTCTTATAAAATGCGGCATGAAACCTCTGCAGAGCTCCGAACTGTTGGGCCGGTCGAAAAACGCGATATCCTACCACCGCAGCACACTCTGTAAAGTCATCCTTGAAGGCGAGAAAGACCTTTCTCTCCTCGACCAGATTATCCCACTTCTATAGAGCCGCCCCTACGGCCCCGAAATTTTAAGGAACACACCCTATACTATCTCAGCTGCACCTGCCGCTTCTGTGCCTGTATTCATGCGGCATCCGGAAACGTTAAATACGTCAAATTTGCTTAAACTGGCTAACCATCGGTGTGCCTATATGTTATGCAAGTAAGCAATATGGATATCGGCAAGGGTTTCGTGAGAAAGGTTTGCCGTGAGTTTAGTTAGATATAGTTTATAGTGGAATCTCGGAGGGGACGCCGTGTTGGCGTCCCCTCCTTTCTGTAAATCAGCTTGTTACGCTGATAATCAGCACAATAACAAACTTAAACTGTCTTATTTGAGAGTGCAGCAAAACGCACTCAAAAGCCCTGAAAAGTGGCGTAACGCAATAATTTTTGTACCATGGTACAAATCAGGTGGTACAAATTATGTCATATTCCCTCGTAAAGGAAGCACCTGGGACAATTTCCTCATAGCCTTTTAGTCCTTATCGAAATGAAATTGTCGAACAATTCTCAACTGGAAGCAGGTCTAAAATCTCAACTTCCTGCTTATCTGGCATCGGAAAGAGGTCACTACGGTATACTTTTAATCCTGCTAACCCATGACAAAGATAGGAGCCGAGTTGAAAAGGTTCTTCTGCAGCATCAATTAGATAAGGTAAATGGGGATAATGTGAAGGATGTAATTGTAATAAATGCCATTGAGCGTCCGAGTGCAAGTAAACTCTCATAAAATAAAGTATCTGGATTCAATCCGTGTGCGTATCAGTGAGATTCACGCGCAACTCGTAAAGGATGAGGAGGTCATCAATCCTATCATCCTCAAGAACCATTCATCCTCAAGAACCATTTCCTCGGCAATATTGTCGGTCCGAGAATGCTTGTTAAGACATTCTATAGTGTCGTTGCCCAATACAAAGAGAAACTTGAGATGGGAGACATCTGTGAGTGTACTTTCTTGCGCTGGGAACGTTGCGGCAAATATCTGTCCGAGTTCCTCAGGAGACCTTATATCTCAGAAAAATTCGCTAATTTTGTGATTACGATGAGAGAAAACAGTTTATACGATAGGAAGTCTCTGAGAGCGATTCATGGCCCGAAGGCGGATTTCAAAGAAATAGCCAAGGATTGTGTTGGTTTTGCCAATGCTCAAGGCGGCGTGATTGACCTCGGAATTGAGGATGATGCAGATCTTCCGGATGCGGCCCAACGCATACCTGAGGATTTGCCGACGAAACTGGTCAATAAGATTACCGGCTTGACAGTAAACGTTTCGGCGACTACAGAAACAATAACTGCCGACAATGGCGGGGAGTTCTTGAGGCTGTTTGTCCAGCGTAATGCCCATTCTCTTGCATCAACAAGCGACGGACGTTATTATATTCGTATTGGCGATTCATCCAAGCCTGTAACCGGTGATGATTTTTTCAGGCTTGCCGGCGAGAAAGACTCAACCAAGTGGGAAAATATTTCTTCCCAATGGACATGGCAGAAATGCGACAGGGATAAGCTGTCTGATTTCATTGTGCGCATTAAAAATTCTGACCGTGTGTCGGATTTCATAAAAGAAAAGGAGACCAAGGAGATTCTTGATTACTTCGGGCTGACCAAGGAGGATGGCGATGAGATGACGAATTTGGGAGTCCTCTTTATCGGCACCCAAAGTCAACGAGGCAGCATGCTTCATTCTCCGATAATTCAGTGCATCAAATACGATGCAGGTGGAGAAAAGGTGCAGAAATATCTATGGGACGATTACACCATGAATCCCATAGAGATGATTGAAAGTGTATGGGAACGCGTACCTGACTGGAAAGAGACCAACGAAATATCCGATGGTCTCTATCGCCGCAATATTATAGCATACGATGAGAGGGTGATACGCGAACTGTGCGCCAACAGCATCGTGCACCGTTCGTACGCTGTGGCTGGAGACATTTTCATAAATATCCATCCCGACAGGGTTGAATTTGTCAATCCCGGACAGTTGCCTTTGGGAGTGACGGCTAACAACATCCTTCACAAATCAGTGAAGCGCAATGAGCGCATGGCAAACCTGTTTTATGCGTTGCATCTCATGGAACGTGAAGGCTCGGGATATGACAAGATGTATGAGGTTCAGCTAACTTTCGGTAAGCAGGTTCCACGCGTCGTGGAAGGCGATGATTATGTGATTGCCGTTGTGGAACGACGCATTGTCAGTCATGAGGCTATCAAGGTCATGCAGACCGCTTCACAGAATATGCCACTTAAACAGAAACAACTTATTTGTCTGGGGATGATTGCTCAGGCAGGAAGCATTTCCGGGTCGGAATTAATTCATCAGCTCGAACTGAAGGATAATGTGGCGTTGCGTCCTTGGCTTCGACCGTTGATTGATATGGGGTTGGTGGAGACGAATGACGGCAAGACCAAGAGTGTCGAGTATCGGGTTGTACCTCAGTTGCTACGGGATAGCAATTTCAAGGGGAAGACAACACTTAAGCGCATTGAGCCTCATCGTCTGCGTGAATTGATTCTTGAAGATCTGAAACTATACGGACCGTCTTCCATTAAGGACATCAATACTCGTATAGGAGAGGAAATCACATACAAGAGCATCCAGCGTATGCTGAAATCTTTAATTGATGACGGATTTGTGATTTCAACCGGTGCGACCAATAATGTGCGCTATCAACTAACTTAGGACAAGTTGAGTCTAATAAGTTCTTGAACTTAGGACAATAGAATAAATCAGTCCTAAGTTATGGTAAACTGTTTTATGTTAAGAGACAGAACCACAGAGATTAAACTTAGGACAAAACTGGGTCTAATAAATAGTGAAACTTAGGACAATGGCGCGATGATGTCCTGATTAAATCATGAAATATGCCCTCTTCTGGAAAGGTTCAAGTGGGTCTCGAACTTGCTAATCTCCATTTCATAAGTTGTTTCATTAGAACCGTTTCCGTGGAAATTACAGGTTTCTATTCTGAATAGTCTATCGTTGACGACACGTTAAGGTCTGTTCTTGACGGTCGTTGAATATTCTTTTCCATAAGCCATAGTGATTACATCTCCGACTTCTGCCCAACTTTTCTCTATCAGCCTGTCTGGGTTTGTCCTTCTCCGGCTCACAGGGAGGTAGTCAACACATCTCAAGGATGGGCATAGTACACTTGCCATCCCTGCGAAGAAACTTCTTCGCATTAGTCCTTTTATTGATTGTTTGTCAGCTCTCAATATATACCCGATTTATTATCGGCTCTGCAAAGATAACAAACAAATACACAATAATGCAAAGAATTTCAAAAATTTCCAATATGACGTTAATAAATATTTGCATTGATTACAAAACTCTTGAAGCCGCCATAATTACCTCCCCCTTATAGGCTATCAATATTATTCTATCTGCCATGTAGTAATATTGACGGATAAACATCCTCGGCTTGCACAACCATATATGATGCCGGACGTTCTATTTATAGGTCATCATAATCAGAACATGGATTATAAAACAATACGCAACATCAAGAGTCCCCGGGACATCAAGGGGATGTCGCCGGCACAACTTAAGGAAGTGGCTGCCGAGATACGCGAAGCCACTGTGTACCGCTGTTCAAACTATGCCGGGCATGTAGGGCCCAATCTGGGAGATGCTGAGGCAGTAATTGCCTTGCATTATGTGTTCGACGCCCCTGAAGACAAAATAGTTTTTGACGTGTCGCATCAGGATTTTCCCCACAAGATTCTGACTGGAAGGGCGTCAGGATTCATCGACAAATCATGCTTCGATAGCATCGGTGAATATACCGACCCACGCGAAAGCCCTGAATACGACATCTTCTATGCCGGCCATACCTCGCCGTCGATAAGCCTCTGCTGCGGCCTCGCCAAGGCGCGCGAACTTGCCGGCGACAGCTACAACATCGTGGCCTTCATCGGCGACGGCTCTCTCTCCGGCGGCCCTGCTCTCGAAGGACTGAACACCGCCGGCGCCCTCGACGCCAACTTTATATGCATCGTCAACGACAATCAGATGGCCATTGCCGAAACTCACGGCTCCATCTATGACAACCTGCGCCTGCTGCGCGAGACCAACGGCACCGCCGAGCTGAATCTCTTCAAGGCTTTCGGCTTCGACTATCTCTATGTGGCCGAAGGAAACAACATAGAGGCTCTGATCGAGGCCTTTTCAAAAGTCAAGGATACCACTCGGCCAACCGTCGTGCATATCAATACCCAGAAAAGTGAAGGCTATGCTCCGGCGGAACGCGACCGCGAGAAATTCCACTGGTGTCTCCCCTTCGACATAGCCACCGGCGAGCCGAAACATAACGACACCTCGGAGAGCTACAACAGAGACCTGAGGGATTTCATTATGGAGCGACATGCTGCCGACCCTCGTATGCTTATAATATCCTCGGCCACTCCCGACAGTTTCTGTCTCGGTCCTCGTGAACGCGAACTACTCGGCAACCACTACATCGACGTAGGCATCGCGGAACAGACCGCGGTGTCGGTAATGGCCGGTGCCGCACGCAACGGCGCCAAGGCCGTATATGCCGTGATAAGCTCGTTTCTGCAGCGCGCATACGACCAGCTTCTGGAGGACTGGGCAATGAACCCCGGAAATTCGCTGATGCTCGTTGACTGCACGGGAGTCTGCGGTATATCCGACCTCACACACCTCGGCTTTTGGGATATACCCATGATCACATCCATATCCGACATAGTTTATCTGGCTCCTGCCAATGCTGAAGAGTTCAAGGCCATGCTTGACTGGGGATATTCCCAGGACCGCTTCAAGGTGGCTCTGAGAATACCGTCGTACAGTTACGACCACGCCGACTATGATGTCGATACCGACTATTCCGACATAAACCGGTACAAAGTGACGCACCGAGGGAGTACAGTGGCCACCATCGAAGATGGTTCGCTGGAAGGCGGATTCGGTCAAAAAAATCGGGGAGAATGTTCAGCGACATTCTCCCCGGCTTTTTATGATATAATCGATGATTACAAGTTCTGGGCAGCGGCGTCAATCTCGAGATATTCGTCGGGATTGTCGGTGAGCTGCAGAGCCTCAAGCTCCTCCTTGTTGGCCACGACAAGCTTCTGATACTCGGGCAGACCGGTACCGGCCGGGATGAGGTGACCGCATATCACGTTCTCCTTCATGCCCTCGAGGTTGTCGGTCTTGCCGTTGATGGCAGCCTCATTGAGCACCTTGGTGGTTTCCTGGAAGGAAGCCGCCGACATGAAGCTTGACGTCTGAAGAGCCGCACGGGTGATACCCTGCAGAATCTGTTCGGAAGTTGCGGGCACGGCCTCGCGCACCGTCATGATCTTCAGGTCCTTGCGTTTCAGAGCGGAGTTTTCGTCGCGAAGCTTGCGCTGCGTGATGATCTGACCCTTGCGGTAATTGGTGCTGTCGCCGGCATCGGTGATGACCTTCTTACCCCATATGTTGTCGTTCTCATCCATGAAGTCGCGCTTGTCGACCACCTGCTCCTCGAGGAAGTTGGTGTCGCCCGGATCGAGGATACGCACCTTGCGCATCATCTGGCGCACAATCACCTCGAAGTGCTTGTCGTTGATCTTCACGCCCTGCATACGGTACACATCCTGCACCTCGTTGACGATATACTCCTGCACAGCCGTCGGACCCATGATATTGAGGATATCCGAAGGAGTGATTGCACCGTCGGAGAGAGCCGTTCCGGCACGCACATAATCGTTCTCCTGAACAAGGATCTGCTTCGACAGGGGCACGAGGTACTTCTTCTCCTCGCCGAGCTTGGAGGTGACGGAAATCTCGCGGTTACCACGTTTGATTTTACCGAACTTGACTTCGCCGTCGATTTCGCTGACCACGGCGGGGTTCGACGGGTTACGGGCCTCGAAGAGCTCTGTGACACGGGGCAGACCGCCCGTGATGTCACCGGCATTGTTGGAGGCACGCGGTATCTTCACGAACACCTGGCCGGGCTTGATTTCCTCACCCTCGTCAATGAGCAGATGAGCGCCCACAGGCAGCGAGTAAGTCCTGATGAGTTCGCCGGCCTCGTTGTAGAGTTCGGCGGCAGGAACCTTGGTACGGTCCTTCGACTCAATCATGATCTTCTCATGGAGGTTAGTGGCCTCATCGCTTTCCACGCGGTAAGTGACGCCTTCCTCCACATTCTCGAAGCGAACGCGACCACCCTCCTCGGCCACAATCACGGCGTTGAAGGGGTCCCACTCGCATATCATGGTACCGGCCTCCACCTTGTCGCCGGGTTTGCAGTAGAGCCGGGCGCCATAAGGAATGTTGGCGGTCATGAGCACCATCTTGGTCTCGGGCTCGATGATACGCATCTCGCCCATACGGCCTACCACGATGTCGACATTGTCGGCATCCTTGATGGTACGGAGCTCGTCAACCTCGAGGATACCCTCATGCTTGGTGGTGATGTCCTTGACAGCGGCGACGTTACCGGCGACACCGCCGACGTGGAATGTACGGAGAGTCAGCTGAGTACCGGGCTCGCCGATAGACTGAGCGGCAATCACGCCGACAGCCTCGCCTTTCTGCACCATGCGGTGGTTCGACAGGTTGCGGCCATAGCACTTGGCGCAAACGCCCTTCTTCGACTCGCAGGTGAGCACCGAACGAATCTCCACGGAGTCGATAGGACTCTTCTCGATGAGTTCGGCAGCAGCTTCGGTGATTTCCTCGCCGCTTCGGACGATGATATTGCCGGTATACGGGTCAACCACATCATGCACCGACACACGGCCGAGGATACGTTCCGACAGAGAGGCCACAACCTCCTCGTTGTTCTTTATCTCGGTGCATACGAGACCGCGGAGCGTGCCGCAGTCCTCCTCGTTGATGATCACGTCATGGGCCACATCCACCAGACGACGGGTAAGATAACCGGCGTCGGCGGTCTTCAGAGCCGTATCGGCAAGACCCTTACGGGCACCGTGCGTGGAGATGAAGTACTCGAGCACCGACAGACCCTCCTTGAAGTTGGCAAGAATAGGGTTCTCGATGATCTGGCCTCCTTCGGCACCCGCCTTCTGCGGCTTCGCCATAAGACCACGCATACCCGACAGCTGACGGATCTGGTCCTTCGAACCACGGGCACCCGAGTCAAGCATCATGTATACGGAGTTGAATCCCTGCTGGTCCTCCTCCATCTGCTTCATCAGCGTGGATGCCAGACGGTCGTTGACGTGTGTCCACACATCGATCACCTGGTTGTAACGGTCGTTGGGAGTGATGAGACCCATCGAATAGTTGGTCATGATCTCTTCCACCTGCTTGTGGCCCTCGGCCACATAGTCGGCTTTCTCCTTCGGGATGATCACGTCGCCGAGGTTGAAGCTCAGACCGCCACGGAACGCCATACGGTAACCGAGGTTCTTGATGTCGTCGAGGAACTGTGCCGAGCGCGTCACACCGCAGGCCTTGATGACGGCGCTGATGATCTTGCGCAGTGACTTCTTGGAGATGATCTCGTTGACATAACCAATCTCCTTGGGCACGAACTCATTGAAGAGCACACGACCCACGGAAGTCTCCTTAAGCACATCGGTGAGGTTGCCGTTCTCGTCGAGGTCCTGGACCTTGACGGTCACGGGAGCGTGGAGAGTCACCTGACCCTCGTTGTAGGCGATACGTGCCTCTTCGGGGCCGTAGAATACGGAGCCCTCGCCCTTGTCGCCGGGACACATCTTGGTGATGTAATATAGGCCGAGCACCATATCCTGCGACGGCACGGTGATAGGAGCGCCGTTGGCCGGGTTGAGGATGTTGTGGGCGCCGAGCATCAGCAGCTGTGCCTCAAGGATGGCCTCGTTGCTCAGCGGAAGATGCACAGCCATCTGGTCGCCGTCGAAGTCGGCGTTGAATGCCGTACATGCCAGAGGATGAAGCTGTATGGCCTTACCCTCGATCATGCGAGGCTGGAAAGCCTGGATACCCAGACGGTGAAGCGTCGGGGCACGGTTCAGAAGCACAGGATGTCCCTTCATCACATGCTCCAGGATATCCCATACCACCGGTTCCTTGCGGTCAACGATTTTTTTGGCGCTCTTGACGGTCTTGACGATGCCGCGCTCTATGAGCTTGCGTATGATGAACGGCTTGTACAGTTCGGCAGCCATCAGCTTGGGGATGCCGCACTCATGCATCTTGAGCTCCGGACCTACCACGATAACCGAACGTGCCGAATAGTCGACGCGCTTACCGAGGAGGTTCTGACGGAAACGGCCCTGCTTGCCTTTGAGCGAGTCGGACAGCGACTTGAGCGGACGGTTCACGTCGCTCTTCACTGCCGACGACTTGCGGCTGTTGTCGAGCAGCGAGTCGACGGCCTCCTGGAGGAGTCGTTTCTCGTTGCGGAGAATCACCTCGGGCGCCATTATCTCGATGAGACGCTTCAGACGGTTGTTGCGAATGATCACGCGACGGTAAAGGTCGTTGAGGTCGGAAGTGGCGAAACGTCCGCCGTCGAGGGGCACCAGAGGACGCAGCTCCGGGGGAATCACGGGCACAGCCTTCAGGATCATCCACTCGGGACGGTTGCGGTCCTTGGAGTTGAGGAACGAGTTTACGACCTGAAGGCGTTTCAGGGCCTCGGTCTTGCGCTGCTGCGAGCCCTCGCTGTGGGCGCGGTCGCGCAGGTCGGCGGCAAGCTGCTCCAGATCCAGACGCTGCAGCAGGTCATAGATGGCTTCCGCACCCATCTTGGCCACAAACTTGTTGGGGTCGTCGTCGGGCAGCAGTGCGTTCTCCTCAGGAAGGCTCTCCATAATCTGCATGTACTGTTCCTCCGACAGGAGGTCGAGAGCCTGCAGCGGTGTCTCCTTGCCCGGCTCCGTCTCCAGAGCCACATTGCCGGGATTCACCACAATATAGCGTTCGTAATATATTACATCGTCGAGCTTCTTGGAGGGAAGTCCCAGAAGGTAACCGATTTTGTTGGGGAGGGAGCGGAAATACCATATGTGTGCCACGGGCACCACAAGCTCTATGTGGCCCATTCTTTCGCGGCGCACCTTCTTCTCGGTAACCTCCACACCGCAGCGGTCGCACACGATACCCTTGTAGCGGATACGCTTGTACTTTCCGCAATGGCACTCATAGTCCTTGACCGGACCGAAGATCTTCTCGCAGAAAAGACCGTCGCGCTCCGGCTTATAGGTGCGGTAGTTGATGGTCTCCGGCTTGAGAACCTCACCGCTCGACTTCTCTTTGATTTCTTCCGGAGAAGCCAGTCCTATGGTGATTTTCGAGAAATTGCTCTTTATCTTATTATCTCTCCTATATGCCATATTGAATATTGGGTTTTGCCTGGGCCGGCGGCCGTAGACGCCGGCCCGGGCAATAATTGTGGTTAATGTTAATCGAGTGAGATGCTGAGGCCGAGGCCGCGCAGCTCATGGAGAAGCACGTTGAGCGACTCGGGGATACCGGGAGTAGGCATGGGGTCACCCTTGACGATGGCCTCGTAAGCCTTGCTGCGGCCCACCACGTCGTCCGACTTGATGGTAAGTATTTCCTGCAGGATATGGGCGGCGCCGAAGGCCTCCAGGGCCCATACCTCCATCTCTCCGAAACGCTGGCCGCCGAACTGTGCCTTACCGCCGAGCGGCTGCTGCGTGATCAGCGAGTACGGGCCGATGCTTCTGGCATGCATCTTGTCCTCGACCATGTGGCCGAGCTTCAGCATGTAGATCACGCCCACGGTGGCCGGCTGGTCGA
>CAJUAT010000019.1 GCA_910584525.1 uncultured Muribaculaceae bacterium
CGACCCCGACCTTGGCAAGGTCGTGCTCTACCAACTGAGCTATTTTCGCAGTCATTGTTGTAGTTTGAAAAGAAACCGCTGTTTCTTCTTTTTGAGCGAAAAACGGGACTCGAACCCGCGACCCCGACCTTGGCAAGGTCGTGCTCTACCAACTGAGCTATTTTCGCGTTCAACCCGGTGTTCTTCCGAATTGCAGTGCAAAATTAATGCTTTTATCTGAATCCACCAAATTTTACCGCAAAAAATCTTCAACTTTTTTTAACCCCATTCCCCGTACCATCCCCATCTTATACCCCTAATTCGCTGATTATCAGCTATTATCAACTTCAATCAAACTGCACACTGAAGCGGCAGGGACAATATATTCATTAGTGCAGAATCTCCGACTCTGCTGCCTATATACAGTCTAAGCACCCCGCCTAACTCGCTTTGCCGCCGGCTCGCGCCGACGTCACAGCTCGTAAAGACGGGGTTAACCATGTCTTGCCTCTACGAGGCAGGGTGCGAATCTTTTCTTGCCGGGTTCAAAGTTTTACGTTAATTTTGCAAAAAAATATCAGGCATAGTAATGTGGGATTCGATATCTCATGAAGTATGCCATAATATATATAGTAATGGAGAAGAATTCGAAAATATATGTGGCGGGCCATCGCGGCATGGTGGGTTCGGCAATCGTACGCGAACTCGAACGTCAGGGATATACGAACATCATAACACGCACCCATGCCGAGCTCGACCTTACCGATCAGCAGGCCGTCAACGACTTCTTTGCCGCCGAAAAACCGGAATACGTGTTTCTCGCCGCCGCAAAGGTGGGAGGCATCCAGGCCAACGCCTCCCAGCTCGCCGACTTCATGTACCATAACATGATGCTCGAAATGAACGTGATTCACGCCGCATGGCAGAACGGCTGCAAAAAACTCGAATTTCTCGGTTCATCGTGCATCTACCCCCGCATGGCCCCCCAGCCCATGCCCGAATCATGCCTGCTGACTTCCGAACTCGAGAAAACCAACGAGGCTTACGCCCTGGCCAAAATCTCCGGCCTCAAATACTGCGAGTTCCTCAACCGCCAGTACGGCACCGATTATATATCCGTGATGCCCACAAACCTTTACGGACCCAACGACAACTACCATCCCCTGCACTCCCATGTGCTCCCGGCCCTCATACGCCGCTTCCACGAAGCCAAGGAGGCTCAGCTGCCCGAAGTGGTATGCTGGGGCGACGGCTCTCCTCTGCGCGAGTTCCTGTATGTCGACGACCTCGCCAACCTCTGCGTGTTCCTGATGAACAATTATTCCGGCAACGAGACCGTAAACGCCGGCACCGGAAAGGAGCTGTCCATCAAAGAGCTTGCCGAACTGGTGGCCCGCACCGTAGGATACCAAGGCAAAATAGTCTGGGACACCTCAAAACCGAACGGAACGCCCCGTAAATTGTTAAACGTAGACAAGGCCACCCGTCTCGGATGGACATATACCACAGAACTCGAGGAAGGAGTGAAACTTGCATATCAGGACTTCCTCACCAACCCTATGCGTGCAGAAAGATGACACCTATCCAGCTACCCGTGCTGCTGCTCACCGGCTATCTCGGCAGCGGCAAGACAACCCTGCTCAACAGGATTCTATCCAATAAGAAAGGAATAAAGTTTGCCGTAATCGTCAACGACATCGGCGAAGTGAACATAGACGCCGACCTGATATCGAAGGAAGGCATCGTCAATACAGGCGATGACTCACTCGTACCGCTTCAGAACGGCTGCATATGCTGTACGCTGAAGGCCGACCTGGCCAAGCAGGTCGCCGACCTTGCTGAAAGCGGCAAATTCGACTATCTGGTGATCGAGGCCAGCGGCATCTGCGAGCCGGAGCCCATAGCGCAGGCCATATGCGCCATGCCGCAGGTAAGGCTCGACTGCATAGCCACCGTGGTGGATGCGCTCAGAATGCGCGACGAGTTCCAGTCGGGAGAAGCCCTCACACGCAGCAATATCGACGAAGAGGATATAGAGAATCTGGTGATACAGCAGATAGAGTTCTGCAACGCCATCGTCCTCAACAAGATATCCGAGATATCGGCAGCCGACGCCGACAAGCTTAAAGCGGTGATACGCGCCATACAGCCATCGGCACGCATACTCGAATGCGACTGGTGCGACGTGCCCCTCGACGACATCATCAACACCTCCGCCTTCGACTTCGAAAAAGTGGCCACCTCCGCCACCTGGGTGCGCGAACTGGAAAAACAGGATTCCGAAGACACCCACAGCCATCATGATTCCGACAGCCGCCGTGATGACCACGGCAGTGGTCATCATCACGACCATCACGACCATCACCATCATCACGACCATCACCACGACGAAGGCGAAGCCGAGGAATATGGCATAGGCACCTTCGTTTACTTCGCCCGAAAGCCCTTCTCCCTCAACAAGTTCGACTACTTCTGCGCCCGGTATTGGCCCGACTCGGTGATACGCACCAAAGGAGTATGCTATTTTGTGGAGAATCCCGACATGTCGTACCTCTTCGAGCAGGCGGGCCGGCAGAAGCGTCTGATACCTGCCGGTCAATGGTATGCCACGGCCCCGGAGGAAGACCTCGAGATACTTCTGGCACGCGAGCCGGGACTGATGAACGACTGGGATCCCGTGTATGGCGACCGTATGGACAAGATAGTGTTCATAGGCCGCAACATGGACCGCGCCGCCATCACCGCCGCCCTCGACGCCATTATCGACGCCGACTGGAAACCCGCCGACAAATAAGAACGAGCTCTAAAAATTTGCATTTTCACAATTAATTGTTAATTTTGCACTGAATTGTTAAAAAGCCGATGAAGAAATCCCTCATATGGATATTGACGGTGGTTATGGCCATAACCTTCGGAGCCTTGCTCTACTTCCAGATAATGTATCTTGAAAATATGGTCAAGATGCGTGAAGAGCAGTTTTCCGAAGGCGTGATGCGCTCTCTGAACGCCACTTCCGAATTCCTTGACCGCGAGGAAACACTTCATTTCCTCGAGGAGGATGTCAATATCATAGAGTCGAGCTTCTACGACGACATCAACGACAACGGCTCCAACGGCAACCTGAAATATTCAGTAGAGAATCCCGACGGCACCGTCACCAACTATACCCTCAAGTCTGACCGCAAGGGGTCGTCGTCCTTCGGCTTTCCGAGTCCCACTTCAAGCATCGGCGACCGCTACGGCAACATGCAGGAAGTGATACGCAGCCAATACCTCTACCAGAAAGGGCTGCTCAGCGAGGTGATACTGAGCATACTGCGCGACTCCGGCTCACGACCCATCATGGAACGGGCCGACAGCACCGTGATACGCAACTGTCTCGCCACCGAACTCGCCAACAACGGCGTCAAAGTCCCTTTCGTGTTCTGCGTAAGCTCCGAATCAGGACGCGAGATTTACGCCACTCAAGGCTATGACCCCGCCAACGCAAACATCTACTCCATACCTCTCTTCGCCAATACAGATGTGTCGTACCGCCTCAACGTACAGTTTCCCACCAAACACAACTATATCTTCAGCAGCGTGCGATTCATAATCCCATCGCTGGCTTTCTCACTGATACTTCTGGTGGTGTTTCTGTACACGGTGATCCTGGCCTTCCGGCAGAAAAAGCTCACTGAGATGAAGACCGATTTCATCAACAACATGACTCATGAGCTGAAGACACCGATAGCCACCATCTCGCTGGCTGCCCAGATGCTCGACGACGACTCGGTGAGAAAATCTCCCGACTCGATGAAGCATCTTACAGAGGTGATCAGCGAGGAGACGAAGCGACTGCGCTTCCAGGTGGAGAAGGTGCTTCACCTGTCGGTGCTCGATAACGCCGAAAGCACTCTTAAATTCACGGAAGTCAACGCCAACGAGGTGATAGAGAATGTGGTCAACACCTTCAAGCTGAAAGTGGAACGTCAGGGAGGCACACTCACGGCCAGCCTCGACGCACTGAAATCCGACGTATATGTTGACCAGCTCCAGTTCACCAACGTACTTCACAACCTGCTTGAAAACGCATTGAAATACATGCGCGAGGATGTAGATCCGGAGCTGTCGGTATCCACCCGCGACATAGAGGGACGGCAGCTGGAGATACGCGTGGCCGACAACGGCATAGGCATCCACCGCGACGACCTCAAGAGGATATTCGACAGATTCTACCGCGTATCCACCGGCAACCGCCACGACGTGAAAGGCTTCGGCCTCGGCCTGGCTTATGTCAAGAAAATGATCTCCGCCTTCAAAGGCTCCATATCTGTGGAGTCGGAACCGGGCGTGGGCTCAACCTTTATCATCCGCCTCCCTCTCGTCTCATAACCAACAGGTTACGGCTACGGAAGTTTTTGGCGCTTGATAAAGAAAAGTTAATTTTTATTTGTTATACAAGAAAAAGACAAAGATATGAGTGACAAACTGAAGATACTGTTATGCGAGGACGATGAGAACCTTGGCATGCTGTTGCGGGAGTTCCTGCAGGCCAAAGGGTTCTACGCCGACCTGTGCAACGACGGCGACAAAGGTTACAAGGCATTCCTGAAAGGGAAATACGACCTGTGTGTTCTCGATGTGATGATGCCCAAGAAAGATGGCTTCACGCTTGCCCAGGAAATCCGGGCTGTCAACAGCGATGTGCCCATCATCTTCCTGACAGCCAAGAATCTCAAGGAAGATGTGCTGCAGGGCTTCAAGCTGGGAGCCGACGACTATATTCCCAAACCCTTCTCCATGGAGGAGCTCGTGAGCCGCATCGGCGCTATACTCCGCAGAGTCAGAGGCAAGAAGGAAAAGGACGTTACCGTATACCAGATAGGCAAATATACCTTCGACACCCAGAAGCAGACCCTTATCGCCGACGACAAGACCCAGAAACTCACCACCAAGGAATGCGAGCTCCTGTCGCTGCTTTGCCAGCACATGAATGAGATTCTCGAAAGGAATTTCGCTCTGAAATCGATATGGATCGACGACAATTACTTCAACGCCAGAAGTATGGACGTCTACATCACCAAGCTGCGCAAACTGCTGAAAGACGACCCGACTGTGGAAATAATCAACATACACGGCAAAGGATACAAGCTTATATCCCCGGAGACTCCGGAGGAGTGACACTGGCGAGATGAATCAGACACACCCTAAACCTTTAAAGCCACGCCGCAATGCCCTACAATGGCTGCTGCGTGGCCTGTACCTTTTCTACGAGTTCCTGATAGCGGGACCCGTTTTTGTGGTAGCCACCTTCATTACGGCCATCATCACCTTCACGGGCTGCATGGTCGGCAACCGTGACTTCTGGGGCTATTGGCCTCCCTCGATATGGGCGCGTTTCACATGCCGTCTCTTTCTGATGAGCATAGAGGTGTCGGGCCGCGAGAATATCGACCCCAAGCAGAGCTATGTCTTCGTGGCCAACCATCAGGGCGCCTACGACATATGGCTCATCTACGGATACCTGGGCCATAACTTCAAATGGCTCATGAAGAAGGAGCTGGAGAAGATTTTCGCCGTGGGAGCCGCATGCAAAAAGGCGGGACACGTGATGGTTGACGACTCCAGCATCTCGGGCATACGCCAGACCATCGCCGAGTCGGAAAGCACGCTGCGCAACGGAATGTCGCTGGTGATATTCCCCGAGGGGTCGCGCTCCTGGGACGGCTCCATGATTGACTTCAAACGCGGAGCCTTCATGCTCGCCGCCGAGTTCAAACTCCCCGTGGTGCCTCTCACTATAGACGGTAGCTTCAAGGCTATGCCCCGATACACCTACTGCATGACGCCTACAAGGATAAGGCTCGTGATCCATAAACCCATATGGCCCGACGAGAAAGGCTTCAACACCAAGAAACTCATGGCGCAATGCCGCCAAAGCATTGAAGAAGGTTTTGTGAAATGAAGGTTTTGTGAAATGATTCCAAGAGTATTGATAATATCGGGCATAGACCCTACTGGCGGAGCCGGGCTTGGCGCCGATGTACGCGTATGTTCTGAGTTTGGCGCATATCCGCTGACCATCGCCTCGGCCCTGACCGTGCAGAATCAGCATGGTTTCCGTTATGTGCAGAGTGTGGATCCGCACATCGTGATTGACCAGCTGGTGGCCGTCTACGACTCGTGCCGCCCCGATGCCGTCAAGATCGGCCTCATGGCCGACGCATCCCTTCTGCAGAAGACCGTAGACTTCCTCACCAGCCGTGGACAGCGCAACATCGTGGTTGACCCGGTGCTGTCGGCCACCGCGGGCGCCGACTGGTCGGACGCCGCCGGCCTCGCCGACACCTACCGCAGGATAGCCCCGGAGGTCACGCTCATGACTCCCAACGTCAAGGAAGCCCAGGCCATCGGTCTGGCGGCTGCCGCCAAAGCCGACAAGCCCTTCTCCTACCTGCTCACAGGCGGCGACGAACATGGCCGCGTTTGCACCGACATTCTGTATGAACATGGCCGCGAAATCGAACGCTATGAATTGCCGCGTGTCTCCGGCAACAACCTTCATGGCTCCGGCTGCATCCTGTCGACGGCAATTGCCGTATTCCTCGCCAAGGGGTGCGACCTCCATACGGCATGCTGCAGAGCCAAGATTTTCGCATACCGCGCCATTACACAAGCCAACACCCCCGGCATGGAAATCATGCGCGGCTATGGCCCGGCGTTCGTTCCATCCAATTCCCAAAAACTGGTATAGACAATGAGGATAGTATTCTTCGGCACTCCGGAGTTCGCCGTCACCTCCCTTGACCGTCTTGTGCGGGAGGGTCATGAGATAGCAGCTGTTGTCACCATGCCCGACAAGCTGGCGGGCCGCGGCCACAAGCTGCTGCAGAGCGATGTCAAGAAATATGCTGTGGCACACGGTCTGCCGGTGCTTCAGCCCGAAAAACTCCGTGACCCGGCTTTCCTGGCCGATCTTAAAGCTCTCGATGCAGATATCTTCGTGGTGATAGCTTTCCGTATGCTGCCGGAGGCCGTATGGGCCATGCCTCCCCGCGGCACCTTCAATCTTCACGCCTCGCTGCTGCCCAGATATCGTGGTGCCGCTCCCATAAACCGCGCCATAATGAACGGCGAAACCGAAACCGGCGTCACCACTTTCTTCCTCGACCATCAGATAGATACGGGTAGCATCATAGGCCGAAAGGCTATTCCCATTTCGCCCGACGACAATGCCGGCACTCTCCACGACAAGCTGATGATTCTTGGCGCCGACATGGTGGCCGAGACCATCAACGCCCTCGACAAGGGTGAGGTTACTCCCATGCCGCAGCCCGAGGGTGAGTTCGTGCCCGCTCCCAAGATCTTCCGCGACGACTGCCTGATCCGCTGGAACCGTCCCGCCGTGGAGATACATAACCAGGTTCGTGGCCTGAGCCCCTACCCTGCCGCCTGCTCCTCATTCTCTGACGAACGTCACGGAAAGATGGACTGCAAGGTGTTCGCCACCCGCGTCGACGAGAAGCTGTCGGATGGTGCCAAGCCGGGCAGTGTCGACATCTCCGGCGGCAAATTCATGGTAGCCACGGCTGACCGCTGGATTGAAATCCTGGAACTTCAGCCTGCCGGCAAGAAAAGGATGAACGCCTCAGCCTTCCTGTTGGGTTATCGTCCGCTGGAGATGCTCTGATGACAGATACCGCCAACCAGCCATGCCGCACGCTTGTGGACGTGCTTGCCGCCCAGGGTCTGCGCGATGCCGTGATAAGTCCCGGCAGCCGCAACACACCCCTTATCGTGGCTCTTGCCGCCCGCGACAATATCCGCAAGCATGTGATTCCCGATGAACGCACCGCCGCTTTCGCCGCCCTCGGCATGGCGCTCGTGGCCGGAAAGCCCGTGATGCTCGTATGCACGTCGGGTACGGCGCTTTACAACTATGCCCCGGCTGTCGCCGAAGCTCTCTACCGGAAGGTTCCGCTCATCGTGGTGTCGGCCGACCGTCCCGAACGCTGGATCGACCAGGACGACTCCCAGACCTTGCGCCAACATGGCGCGCTGGCAAATATCGTGAAGCGCAGCTTCAATATTGCCGCCACCGAGGGTCTGTCGGTTCCCGTCAAAGGCAGCCGTTTCGAAAACGAACAGGAATGGTATGTGAACCGCCTTGCCAACGAAGCCTGGATAACGGCCGTGTCACAGTCGCCAGGCCCGGTGCATGTAAACATCCAGCTCGACAATCCGCTGGGCCGTACCGCCGACATCATTCCCAAGCAACAGCGCACCGTCACGGTGGAAAGGCCCCCGGTCAGCATCCTGCCGTCTTATCTGCGGAGTCTCGCCGAAAGGATAGTGGGCAGAAAAGTGCTCGTGGTGGCCGGGTTCATGAATCCCGACAATGCCATGAGCCGTGCCGTGGATGCCTTCGCGTCGCTACCCAATGTGGCCGTATGCAGCGAGCCGCTGGCCAACCTCCATTTCCATGCCGACAACGGCAACAGCGTCATCGACCTCGTTCTGGCAGGAGCTTCCGCGGAAGTCAAGGAGCGGCTCCGACCCGATATCGTGATATCGGTAGGCGGTTCGCTGGTATCGAGGATGTTGAAGGAATTCATACGCGAATACGAGCCTGCGGAGTTGTGGACGCTCGGCGACACTGATGCCGGCGTAGACTGTTTTCAGAGTCTCACCACCCACTTCGAGACGTCTCCCGTGAAATTCTTCAAGGGGTTGGCGAACGCCGCCTCGCGTCTGTCAGGGAGGCTGCCCGGAATGGAGTTACCCGCATATGCAGGCATGTGGAAAGAAATACGTGGCGAAGCGATGTCGCGCCTTTCCGTCAAAACTGCCGACGCGCCATGGAGCGACTATACGGCTCTTATGCGGCTGTTCGGGGCCATGCCATCGGGTTGCAATCTGTTTCTTTCCAACGGCACACCGGTACGCTACGCCGGTCTTGCCGTGGGTCTGCCAACGCATGCCTGCCACTGCAACCGTGGTGTGTCTGGCATCGAGGGAGGCAACGCCACGGCTGCCGGTGCTGCCATGAAATATTCCGGCACCACGCTCCTTGTCTCCGGCGACATGTCGTTTGGCTACTGTCCTCAGATCCTCGGTCTCGACGGTCTCCCCGACAGTTTCCGCATCGTGGTGGTCAACAACAGCGGCGGCGGCATCTTCCGGTTTATAGCCACCACCCGCGACCTCCCGCAGCGTGAACATTACTTCTGCGCACCGACATGTCTGCCGCTCGACGGATTATGCAAGGCCTACGGCTGGGAGTATCGCCGGGCTTCCGACATGCAGAGCCTCGACACGGCACTGGCCGGTTTTTTCTCCGGCACAAAAAAATTGCTTGAAATCGCCACCGACCCTGAAACCTCCGCACAGCTTCTCCGCTCCATACTCCCGACCCCATAGAGCGCGCTCTATGCAGCAGTCTCGATAATTTTCGTTATTTTTGCAATTGAAATGAAAGCCAAGGATATCAACATAAGGAATAAGAAGGCGCGGTTCGATTATGAAATCACCGACACATATACGGCGGGAATCGTGCTCACGGGTACCGAGATAAAGTCGATACGCGACGGCAAGGCATCGCTTGTCGACACCTACTGCCTGATAGAGAATGGAGAGGTATGGGTCAAGGGTATGAACATATCGGAATATTTCTACGGTTCGTACAACAACCATGTGGCCAAACGCGACCGCAAGCTGCTGCTCAACCGTAAGGAAATTGCCAAGCTCCAAAAACAGTCGGACGACCCGGGCTATACCATCGTGCCGCTGAAAGTATTCATCAACGACCGAGGCCTTGCCAAGATGCAGATAGGCGTGGGCCGTGGTAAGAAACAGTATGACAAAAGGCAGAGCATACGCGAGCGCGACGACAAACGACAGCTCGACCGTCTGTTCAAGAAATAAGGGCGCTATACTGTCATGAGAGATATAGAGCTGCTTGCTCCGGCCGCCGACAAACATGTGGCCATGGCGGCAATCATGCATGGCGCCGATGCCGTTTACATAGGGGCTTCGAGTCATGGCGCCCGCCATAAGGCCGCCAATTCCCTCGACGACCTCAGGGAGACCGTAGACTTCGCCCATCAGTTTCGCGCCAAGGTCTATGTCACTGTCAATACTCTGGTATTCGAACACGAACTGCCACAGGTAGAGCGGCTTGTATGGGATCTTTACCACATAGGTGTGGATGCTATAATTGTGCAGGATATGTCACTTCTGCGACTCAACCTGCCCCCTATCCCGCTGCATGCCAGCACACAGTGCGACAACCGCACGCCGGCGAAAGCCCGTTTTCTACAGGATGTGGGATTCTCGCAGATTGTGCTTGCAAGGGAGCTTACCGTGGCTGAGATCCGCGAGATATGCCGCACGGTGACCATTCCTGTGGAATGTTTCGTGCATGGGGCCTTGTGCGTAAGCTATTCCGGACGCTGTGCCGCCAGCCAGACAGCCCTCGGCCGCAGCGCCAACCGTGGCAAATGCGCCCAGATGTGCCGCATGCCATACACATTGCGCGACGCCGACGGCAACATCATAGTCAAAGACAAGTATCTTCTCTCGCTGCGCGATTTCAACGCCGCCGACAATATGGAGGCACTTCTTGATGCCGGCGTGGCCTCATTCAAGATCGAGGGACGTCTCAAAGATGCTGCCTATGTCAAGAATGTGACAGCCTTCTACCGCCGTCGTCTTGATGAGATATTCGCCGCGAACCCCGGCAAATACCGCCGGTCGTCGTGCGGAGAATCCTCTTTCAGCTTCGACCCGTTGCCCGAGAAAAGCTTCAACCGGGGGTTCACATCCTATTTTCTGAGCCGCCGTCGTCCCGGTTCGATGGCATCGCTGCTCACTCCCAAGTCGATGGGCGAGACCATCGGGAATGTCAATGACCTGCATAATGGCGACGGCATAAGCTTTTTCAATGCCGACGGCGAATATCAGGGCGTCAATGTTAACGGCATAAAGGATGGCCGCATCATCGGCTCACGCCCTTTCAGACTGCCGCCCGGCGCTGTAATACACCGAACCTCCGACGTGGCCTGGCAGAAACTGATGGCTGGCGATACGGCCAGACGCACTATCCGGGTCGACATGGCCCTGGATGAAAAGGGGCTTACTCTTACCGACGAAAGGGGTCTGGAAGTAAGGGTGGCGCTGGACGTCACCAGGGATGTGGCTCGCCGGCCAATGTCGCCGGAGAGGGTTCTGGGCAAACTGGGTGACACAATTTACCGGTTGGGCGATTTTGAGAACAATCTCGAACCCACCACTTTCATACCGGCCTCCGGACTTGCCGCCCTGAGGCGCAGGGGCGTCGCTCTCCTCGACGCTGCCAACAGGGCTTCCTATCCTTTTGAATATCGCCGGCAGGAAGACCCAGCGGCGACATATCCTGAAGAAAGGCTGACGGCCCGCGACAATGTGGCCAATTCATTGGCCCGGGCCTTCTACAGCAGTCATGGCGTCAAGGAAATGGAGCCGGCGGTGGAACTCCAGTCCGACTATCGCGGAGCTGTGATGACCACGCGCTACTGCATACTCCGCGAACTGAAAATATGCAGGAAAGAGCACCCCGACAAAACACCGTCACAGCCCCTCACCATCACCACCGGCCCCCACTCTTTCCGCCTCGCCTTCGACTGCGCACGCTGCGAAATGTCGCTGTTCCCAAAGCAATAATAACTGTATAAAAACAATAAACAACATGTACTATCAATCAACAACTTCAATTTCAACCCCGACAGCTGACAACAGCAATGTACGTCCCGTCTCGTCACTGAGTAAATATCTGAGAATTCTGGCAGTGCTTGTGGTCTTCATGGCAGCCTTCTCCCAGCAGGCTGTAGCACGCCTCTATCCCGTGGATATCCAGGGCACATGGCAGATGATCGTACTCGATGACCAAGGCAACATCACTTGTCAGTACTGCCTCAAACTGGGAGCCGAACGTTTCGCCGCCCAAGGCGGGAAGGTTAATCTCGGTGGTACCACAACCGACTCTTTCATGCTCGGAACCTGGCGTCTCGATGACAAAATGCTTTATCTTTCCTTCCCCAAGGATGGCCTGAATTTCGAATACAAGGTTAAGAAGGCCGACAGAACCCAGCTGAAACTCGAACAGTATGGCCATGTGATGATATGGAACCGTGTCCCTGACAACACTATTGATTCCTATATGCCTTGATTATCCTGCGATGGGGCTGTGTCAAAATAGGCGCAGCCTCTTTTATGCTCTGTTCCTTAAATTATTCTTCACGTTTACATTTATGTAAAACATTAATCCTAACTTTGCGTTGTCATTATAAACGCAAAGAACTATGAGCGAAGTAGAACTCCTATTGGTAAACAGCGGCGAGAGCTGCACCATGTACACAATTCAGTTCCTCTCTGATGAACAGAGCGAATTTGAGAAATTCGTAGCCAAATTCAGACAGGATGCTGAATTGAACCCTGATTTTCAGGCTATCATGCGTTTTGTTGAACAGATTTTATCAAACGGAGCACTGGAGAGATATTTCCGCAGGGAGGGTAAGATGAATGATTCCGTTGTCGCACTCCCGGTCCTTAAATCTAAACTTCGTTTATATTGCCTTCGTCTGACAGACAAAATCCTTATACTCGGCAACGGCGATGTCAAGCGCAGTCGCACATACGAGGAAGACAATACGCTTCAAGGTTATGTCATGGACTTACAGAAGTTTGAACGGTTGCTCAAACAGGAAGTCCGGGCAGGCAATGTTGAGATTACAGAGAAAGAGATACTGACTGATAAAACTTTTGACGTATGAGAACCGCAAATATATCGTTACAGGAGATTTTTAATGAAATCCCCGATGAGAAGCGCGAGGAAACGCGCCTTTCGTTCGCTATTTCCAATAGGCTTGCCTTTCTTATGCAGGAAAGAGGACTTAACAAAAAGCAGTTTGCAGAAGCCCTTGGCAAACGCCCCAATGAAATCACTCGCTGGCTGAGCGGCGAGCACAACTTCACCATCTCTACCCTCGCAATGCTGTCTACATTCTTTGGAAAATCGATTATAAACGTATGATGTTGTTTCGTCTCAGAGAGTGTTTGGATTTAAGGCTCAGTTCCTTAACTATAGATTGCTGAAGAGGAATCCTCCAGCAACTAACCAATATGTTCCTTATATTTTGGCGAGGAAGCGGCCGGCGTAGAGGCAAAGGAAGCCTGCAAAGAGGCTTAGCGATGCGTATGCCGCCACCATCGTCAGATTGCGTGCGCCGAAAAGCAACGTATTCTCATGCATGAATGTCGAAAAGGTGGTGAACCCTCCGCAGAATCCTACCGTGAGAAACAACCTCATGCCGTCGCTCATCGCAACATGCCTGTCAAGCAACCCATATAAGATCCCGATGATAAAACACCCCGTGACGTTGACTGTAAACGTACCCCACGGGAACAGCGATCTCGATGCCGTCTGCACTATACGACTCACCACATAACGGGCTATGCCTCCCACACAACTCCCCAACCCTACTGCCATTATCTCCTTTATCATGATTATCCGATGAATTGCAAAACAACATTTAGAGCGCATCGAGTAGGATGAAAGCCGCCCAGTACCGCGGATGGCTATAAGGCGTAAGTTTCCGACCCTTGCGATCTATAGAGTATGTTCTTACAGTATGCTGCGCTTTTTGAAGCGAAGCATGTTTCGACAATCCTGAAGCCAGTCCCTGATAAAATGTATCCATCAACAGTTCCGTAGCCTTGTCGTCGACCTTCCAGAGGCTCATCAACAGGCTCCTTGCTCCCGACTTTTTGAAGCCACGCTGCAGACCGAAAACACCATCACCCTTCACTGTGCCCAGACCTGTCTGACACGCCGACATCACCACCAAGTCGAGACCCCTCAGATCCAATGCCGCAATCTCAGCCGCCGTCAGTATGCCGTCATCCGCTGCGCCCATTATTGCGGAATCGCCTCTGACAGCCCTCCCCGCACCAGCCATCAACAGTCCGCTGCGCCTCAGCTCTTGCTCCTCCGACGCTTTTTCCCCATCGGTTACCCCCTCGATTCCGGCTGCGCCGTTATCCTTATCCTCTTTGCCGTAATAAAATCCATGGGTGGCGATATGGAGAGTGCCTGTACGCTGTCCCGACAACCGCTTTAAGGATGTCTCCGTACCTTCAGCCGAAGTATATACTTTCGTGTCATAGCCTGCCCTTTTCAACGACTCCCCTATCTTGTCGACTTCCTTAAGCGTACCGGGCAGATAGGGCAGCTTCTTAAGAATATGGCGTACATCCCGCCAAGATTCTCCGGCCATAATTGCGGCATCCCTGTTCCATTCTCCTCCTGTACTCTTACCATCAAGCTCCGCATCAGCCAGCGCATTGTCATAATCGAGGCCTCCATAAAGCACCGCCTCCCTTTCAGCAGGTTTGTCATTGTCATGCCGCAGAGCCAGCTCCCGGGTTGAAGAAAGACGATACAGCTCTTTTCCGGCAATCACACCGACCGGCACCGATTCTACGGCGATATTGTACAACGCCCCGTCCGGCGAGAAATAGATGCGTTTCTTATCCGTGATATATGGCTTCAGCTGATCCCATACCAAATGTCCGAGACGGTCGGCAGTATAATATTCGCTTGCTTTAACGCTATCCAGAGAGTTTGCAGTAAAAAGATCCACAACCGCCGGCGACATCGATTCCCTGCATACCACATAGGCCATGTACCTCTCTTCGGAATCGCCGTCAACTGCCGCACGCCTGTTATATTTCACAAACTCCACAGCCACATCCTCGTCAGTCAAGGCATCGCGCACCTGCCGCCAGCCTATTGACAGATTATGGGTATAATCGCCGAAGTCGGCTGAACGCATCACCAGTTCCCGCTCATAATCATTAGCCAATAGCTCAAGACTGTCGACATTTACCATTCGTTCCGCCACGGGCAAGCCCTGCAAGTCGGATATCCTGACACGCAACGCCTGAAGGGCTTCGTATTGCACTTTTGTCACACTATCTCCTCTCTCCCCTATAAGTTTACGGAAACCTATGTCCGAACCAAGAAGGAGCCCTTTGTTGGCAAGAGCCATATCATAGCCGGCACCATTCATCTCCCTGTCGCCATATTTGGCAACATAGTCGTGCACTCTCGACACATATGTGCCAAACATATGCACATAGCTACTGCGTTCCCTGGAGGTCAAGGCGGTGAACCTGGTGCGTATATCCTCCCGATATAATGATGCATAGCGGGGAACATACTCCTTGATTCTCACGATGTTCCGCGGATTATGACGCCGGTTTTCCGAATGATCATAAATCGACATCAGATTGCCGAGAAGCCGGATGTACTCGCGGTGGTTTCTTCCGGAAACCTTTTCCCTGATTCTCAGAGCCTCCTCGCCTGTTTTCACCGCAGCGTCAAAGCGCCCGAGATATGCCTGCGCAACCATCAGGTTGTTAAGCTGCAGCAGTGTATTGTCATTCTCTTTTCCTTCGCGGCTCTCGATATCCGCCAATGCCCTGCTGGTAAGATCATATGCTTTCTCATACTCCCCGGCGCCCAGACAGTAAAGACTCTGATTGGCAAGATAGTTGATATAATGGGGGAAAGCTGTACCCAAAATCTTTTCCGTCTGCTCCAGGACCTGATTCCCTATCTTCACCGGATCGGGATATTGATAATCTTTGTCGCCTGATTGTGCGAAATAGCAAATCAATGCCTTTTGGTTAAGGGCATTGACATAGTAATGATTGTCGTCTCCAGCATTTGCGGAAATCATGCCGAGACATTCATCAATGGCTACGAGTGCTTCCCGGTAATTTCCCAGGTCGGCGAGAGAAGCGGCATAGGTCTCCATCGCCTGCCATAGCGACCGGTCAACAGGCTTTACCGTTTTATGTCCGATAGTGGAATTACCCCCGACGATGATTTTATATGCATCCATAGCTTCCTTGCTATAGCGTAAGGCAGCGGCGATTTCGCCGGCGTCACGGCTGCTCATAGCCATGCTCAGCAATGTAAAAGCGCGGCAATTCTCCAGGTTCTTCCTTTCGGGACCATCAGCCGCAGCTATCAGCGAATCGCATTTCGCAAGCACCTGACCATATACCCTCACCGCCTCCTCCGGGTCATTGAGGGCACGCAACGTCTCTCCCTTGCGATTGCCGAGCATCAGCATATCGCTGGCTATGAGCGACATTCCTTCAGTCGCCGCGTTTGATATCGTTTTGTCAATCCATTCCATGGCCTTTCGGCGGTCGCGACACTTACCGTATATTTCCGACAGATTGGCGCATATCAGCATATATATGCTGTTCCCCTCCACGCCGAATTCCGTCCTGCATATCCTCTCTGCCCTTTTCATGGATTTAAGGCCATCGGCTACAGAACCCAGCCTTGTCTGTTCCATACCCGTGTCTATCAGGGTCCATATCAGCAAAAGGCTGTCGGAGCCATATAGCCGCTCACACAAAGGCACTATCTCTTCAGCCAGATACCCTTTGACCTTCGACGCCCCGATTGCTTCGAAATATTTTTTTGTCAATTCCGACAGCCGATATTCCGGCGAGCGTTCTCCTGCATATTTTATGATGAACGACTGCAGCGGTTCAATAAGACATGCTTCTGCCGATTGGTTACGCCATAACCATACGAGACCGTACTGCACGCCGACATTCACAAGAGTCTGCCGGATGCCGGCTGCAGCAGAATCGCGCGAGCCTTCCATGATTTCAAGCCCTTCCGAACATAGCTGAAGCTGTGAATGCAAGTCAAGAGCCGACAATGCATTGTAACCATATGCCACACCCATGGCATTACGGAGGGTCACGTCAGTATCGATGGCATCCGGCGGTAATATTTCCGGCGTATCCATGAGCCCGAGTCGCCGACATGCCGGTTCTATTCTTTTCATCATGCCGAGGCTTCGGTCGTACATACCGTAACTCATGTATGCCAATGCCATTAACATCCTCGGCTGAATCCCCCTGATGTCATCATCGCCATATCGGCTGTCGAGCATAGCCTGCCATTCCGGGTCAAGACTCCTCACGGACGCCGTGTCGCCGGCAAGCAGGCTGCGCTGTATCTTCAGTTCAATATCAGCAATCGAATCAGACGGCGGGATTACCGAATCAGGACAAACACGCCCGGCCGAAGCTGTGAGTACAGACACGGCAACGCCAATACCAACAGCCAGCCCCCTCACAAACCCTTTAGCCGTCATACAAACACCATGTCAAGTATCCATTCGAACATCATGGGCAACCCTATGGTAAGGATACTGCATATCACCGTGCTCATGGCCTGCTTGTCGGCCGGTACCTTTATCACAGCGACGCCTCGGTGTATCATGTATATCGTCCACAAAGGCATAAAGACAATCACCGGCTGCATCCATGGCAACAAATTGAAGAACACTCTGAACAGAGCAAGAGTGGACAGCGCCACCATCACCATATTCTTTCCGAAACCGGTTTCGAGCGTCTCGTTTATTCTGTCGCAGAGGAAAGGACGCCCTGCCACCGGAAATATAAAATAACTGAATACCAGCGACATGAGATAGACAAGAGCCTGAATCGACACCTCTCCTAAAGTATCGTCGGCCTCGTAGAGCAATACGGCGAACGTAGAGGCGGCGGCCATAAGGCATAGCGGCAGAAAACACCACAGCCCCATCTTGTCGGGCGACAGTTTCGATCTCTTCAATGCTTTCCAGCCCTCTACCGGCCGGAACATAACCTTGACGAGCAGATTGACCGGATTGCCCGGTTTCCTGACAACAGTCTGCCAGCTCTCCTCACTGTCATCCTCAGGGTCTTTGCGTCCGAAAGCATACAGCATATCCTCCTCGCCATATCCCACACCCACGCGCGAACGGGCGCCCTCATCCACTTCCGCCGCAGGATCGGCCTCTTCAAGCGAATATAACGATTCCTCTTCCCTCGTATCTATATTATATAAAGGTTTCTCTTCTTGCATAATCATCAATAATAGCCACGCATCGGGGTCTGAAATGCCGAAAACACGTCTTTACTTAAACGGCATCGGGAAATGTTATATTGTGAAAAGGCCATGGGCATCAAAACGCCCATGGCCTTGTATCATCGGTTAAGACTCGTTATGTCTGATCAATAACCTCTTTCCTCGTTGAGGAGACGCACCATCTCGATTGCCGATTTGGGGATGCGTGTACCGGGGCCGAAAATGGCGGCCACACCGGCCTTGTAGAGGAAGTCATAGTCCTGAGCGGGAATCACACCGCCGGCAGTAACCATGATGTCGGGGCGTCCCAGCTTCTTGAGTTCCTCTATCACCTGAGGCACAAGGGTCTTGTGACCGGCGGCGAGCGACGAAACGCCAAGGATATGGACATCGTTCTCCACAGCCTGACGGGCAGCCTCTGCCGGCGTCTGGAACAAGGGTCCCATGTCGACGTCGAAACCGCAGTCGGCATAACCGGTGGCAACCACCTTGGCGCCGCGGTCGTGGCCATCCTGACCCATCTTGGCTATCATGATACGCGGCTGACGGCCCTCCTTCTTGGCGAAAGCCTCAACCATCCGGCGAGCTTCCTCGAACTCCGGATCTCCCTTCTCTTCGTTTGAATACACTCCTGAAATAGTTTTGATTACAGCCTTGTAACGGCCAACCACAGCCTCGCAGGCGTCGGAAATCTCACCCAGCGACGCGCGAAGTCCGGCAGCCTTCACGGCAAGGTCCAGAAGGTTCCCCTTCGAAGGATCCTTCACAGCCTCGGTGATGTCGGCAAGAGCCTTCTTCACAGCCTCCTCGTCGCGGTCCTTGCGCAGCTCCTCCAGTCGGGCGCACTGCTCTTTGCGAACCTCCGTGTTGTCAACCTCGAGGATGTCGATGGGATCCTCATGGTCGAGACGGAACTTGTTGATGCCCACGATGGTCTGCGTGCCGTTGTCGATATGAGCCTGCGTACGGGCGGCAGCCTCCTCGATCTTCAGCTTGGGAAGACCGGTCTCTATGGCCTTGGCCATACCGCCGAGCTTCTCGATCTCCTGGATGTGCTCCCATGCGCGATGAGCTATCTCATTGGTCAGCGACTCCACATAGTAGGAACCGCCCCACGGGTCAACCTGCTTGCACACATAGGTCTCCTCCTGGATATATATCTGTGTATTGCGTGCTATACGTGCCGAGAAGTCGGTAGGCAGAGCTATGGCCTCGTCGAGGGCGTTGGTGTGCAGCGACTGGGTATGTCCGAGCACGGCACCCATGGCCTCCACGCATGTACGGCCCACATTGTTGAAGGGATCCTGCTCCGTGAGCGACCAGCCGGAAGTCTGGCAGTGCGTGCGCAGAGCCAGCGACTTCGGGTTCTTCGGATTGAACTGCTTCACGATCTTTGCCCAGAGCATACGGGCGGCACGCATCTTGGCGATTTCCATGAAGTAGTTCATGGAGATGCCCCAGAAGAACGACAGACGCGGAGCGAAGGAGTCGATGTCCATACCTGCGTTCACGCCGGCACGGAGATACTCCAGACCGTCGGCGAGGGTATAGGCCAGCTCGATGTCGGCGGTGGCTCCGGCCTCCTGCATGTGATAGCCGGAGATGGAGATCGAGTTGAACTTAGGCATGTTCTTCGACGTATACTCGAATATGTCGGCGATAATCTTCATGGAGAAGGCCGGGGGATAGATGTAGGTGTTGCGCACCATGAACTCCTTGAGGATGTCGTTCTGGATTGTACCGGCCATTTCCTCGAGCTTTGCACCCTGCTCCAGACCGGCGTTGATGTAGAAGGCGAGCACGGGAAGCACCGCGCCGTTCATGGTCATCGACACCGACATCTTGTTCAAGGGTATACCGTCGAAGAGCACCTTCATATCCTCCAGCGAGCATATGGAAACACCGGCTTTGCCCACGTCGCCCACCACGCGTTCATGGTCGGCGTCGTAGCCACGGTGTGTCGGCAGGTCGAAAGCCACCGACAGACCCTTCTGACCCGACGCGAGGTTACGGCGGTAGAAGGCGTTCGACTCAGCGGCCGTGGAGAATCCTGCATACTGGCGGATGGTCCAGGGACGCATGGGGTACATGGCGCTGTAAGGGCCACGCAGGAAGGGAGGAAGACCCGACACATAGTCGAGATGCTCCATACCCTCGAGGTCAGCCTCGGTGTATACCGGCTTTACCGGAATAAGCTCGGCGGTGAGCCACTCCTTTCCCTCCACGGGCTTGTGGTCGCCGGCAGGGGCCACAACTTTTGTTATGTCTATTTCTTTGAAATTCGGACGCATAGCGGTGGTTATTTAAGGAGTTTGGCATTGAATTGCACGAGAGTGTCGAGCACGTTGACACGCACGTGGATAAAGTTCTCTATACCCTGAGCTTTGAGGTCGTCCATGCAAGCGGGAGCGCCGGCTACCACGAACATCGCGCGGTCGCCAAGTTCCTTGAACGCCTCGGGAGCACACTGGGCATACTCGTCGTCGCTGCTGCAGAGCACCACCACGTCGGCCTCCTTGGCCATTGCGGCGTCGATGCCTTCCTTCACGCTGTTGAAGCCGATATTGTCGATAATCTCATAGCCTGCGCAGCCGAAGAAGTTGGCGCTGAACTGTGCGCGTGCCAGACGCATGGCAAGGTTGCCGATGGTGAGCATGAACACTTTCGGACGCTTTGCCGAGCGCTCCGTATCGAGACGCAGCTGCTCGAACTGGCTTGCTGCCCTGTCCATGTTGAGCCACTCAACGGCGCCGTCGGCAGCCTCTTCCTTGCAGCCGCAGCCGCAACCGCATGATTTGCCGCCTTCCTGAAGCTTCTGCAACGCTGTCTCCGTGAAGTTGGGGAACTGGTTGGTTCCCAGCAGGCTCTCCTTGCGACGGGCTACGTCGAGATGACGCTTGACGCCGCTCTCGTTGACCTTACCCTGGATGGCTCCCTTGCGGAGTTCCGCATCGAAACCTCCATTATCCTCTACCTCGTTGAAGAGCTTCCATGCCTCTTTGGCTATCGAAGCGGTCAGGGTCTCTATATAATAAGAACCGCCGGCGGGGTCGGTCACCTTGTTGAGGTGCGACTCGTCGCGCAGCAGGAACTGCTGGTTGCGGGCTATGCGCTCCGAGAATTCGTCGGGACGCTCGTAGCATTTGTCGAAGGGAAGGGTCTCTATGGAGTTGACGCCTGCAAGGGCTGCCGACATCGTCTCGGTCATGGAACGCAGAAGGTTCACGTGCGAGTCGTAGAGTGTCTGGTTGAACTTGCTGGTCACGGCGTGTACCCACATCTTGCAGCTGTCGAGCTCCTTGGCACCGTATGCCTTCACGATTTCGGCCCAAAGCATACGGCCGGCGCGGAATTTGGCCATCTCCATGAAATAGTTGGAGCCGATACCCATGTTGAAGCGGATACGCGATGCTACCTCGTCGGCTGTCATGCCGGCACCGGTCATCATCGTCATCACCTCTGCGCCCCATGCCAGAGCATAACCGAGCTCCTGGGTGATAAACGCACCTGCATTGTTGAATTTATATGAGTCTACGGCGAAGCAGCGGAGACCTTTCACATTCTTGACGGCCTCGTAAACTGCCAGACCTTCGGCGGCGGCATCCTTGGGGAAAGGAAGGCCATGCTTGAGCAGACGGCGGAAGGGATTGTACTCCACGGCACCTTTGAAGAGATCGGCGGCGCCACGCTCCTCAATGATTTTCACCAGGGCCTTGGCTGTCTCGGCGGCTTTGCCCGGGCAGCATTTTACCACTACGGCAGTCTTGCCGAAGTCCACATCCTTGAGCACTGTGGCCAGGTCGGCGGGTTCCACGCCCTTGCCGAGCTTTACGCGTATGGCCTCTACACCACGGTCGATGATATGACGCGCATGGTCGGCCATCTCTTCGGCGGTGCAACCCTGAACGCTCTGGGCCACTACCCACTCGTTGTTGTCGCGCGTGCCGCGTACATACGGAAACTCTCCCGGCAGGCTGCCAAGATGGGTCAGTCCCTTCAGATCTTCACGACGATAGAAGGGCTGTACGTCAAAACCTTCATTTGTGCGCCACACCAACTTACGGTTGAAATCGGCGCCCTTTAAATCGGTCGTTATCTTCGCCATCCAGTCCTCTGTGCTGACCGGCGGGAACATTTCGAACAATTTCTCTTTATTTTCTGCCATTGTACGAAAATTATGTTATATGTTTGTTTTCTCGTTCTTCCGGCCGTTTCCGGCCTCTGCAACTCCGGCGTGCGCAGATTGGCAGCGATGGAGTTTTTCATGGTGACGGCCTCGTTTTATGCCGCTTCCTTATCTGACCGCAAAAATATTGAAATTTTTCCTTATTACGAAATTTAAAGTAAACTTTTTCATCTGTCAATCAAGGAACGCGCTCTTATAGCGGTCAGGCCAAGGCCTTGTTGCCACAATGCAACACTCTTGCGGGGAAATCCTCCACCATCTGCAGGTTATGTGTAGCCATGAGCACGCCGGCACCTTCTGCCGACAGCTTATGAAGCAGGTCCACAATCTGATACCCCGTATGAGGGTCGAGGTTGCCGGTAGGCTCGTCGGCGAGTATCAGTTTGGGGTTATTGAGCAAAGCCCTGGCTATCACCACCCTCTGCTGCTCGCCGCCGCTCAGCGAATGCGGCATCTTGTATGCCTTGTTTTCCATACCTACGGCCTTGAGAACTTCCTCCACGCGGTCGTTGATCTCACCCTTGTTTTTCCACCCCGTGGCGCGGAGCACGAACCGGAGGTTCTCCGATGCCGACCTGTCTTGCAGCAGCTGGAAATCCTGGAACACTATCCCCATGCGCCGCCGGAGCTGCGGTATCTGCCGGTGACGAAGTCCCATCACGTCGAAGCCGAGAACCTCCGCCTTGTCGCCGTCCGGTATCTCTACCTCCCCGTACATCGTCTTCAGCAATGAGCTCTTGCCGCTGCCAACGCTACCAGTAAGATAGCAGAACTCCCCCTCGTCTATATGGAATGTCACATTCTTCAGCACAAGCCGTCCGGCCCGCTCGATGGTGACGTTTTCGTAATCTATAAGCATAATTTTATATTTTCATTCTCGGTTGTCGAAGATATGGCGGAAGAGCTCCTGCACCTTCCCCACTTCCACAACACGGATTTTCGGATTCGGTTTGATACCCTTCAGATTTCCTTTAGGGATATAAATGGTGTCGAAGCCCAGTTTGGCGGCTTCTGCCACCCGTTGCTCCATTCTTGTAACGGTACGGACTTCGCCGGAGAGACCGACCTCGCCGGCGAAAGCTGTGCGCATGGGAAGGGCCACATCGAAATTCGACGACATCACCGCGGCCACCACCGCCAGGTCGAGCGCCGGGTCTGTCACTTTCAGCCCCCCGGCTATGTTGAGAAACACGTCCTTCTGCCCGAGGCGGAATTTCGCCCTTTTCTCCAGCACGGCCAGCAACATGTTGAGCCGGCGCTGGTCGAAACCGGTTACCGACCGTTGCGGCGTTCCGTATGCGGCTCCCGATACCAGGGCCTGCACTTCCACAAGGAAAGCGCGTATACCTTCCATAGTAACCCCTATGGCGATGCCGCTCATGGTCTCCTCTCTGTTCTCCGACAAGAGCATCTCCGACGGATTCTTCACCTCGCGAAGTCCACGCTCCACCATTTCGTAGATGCCTATCTCGTTGGTCGATCCGAACCGGTTCTTGACGGCACGCAGGAGACGGTACATATACTGGCGGTCGCCTTCGAACTGCAGCACCGTGTCGACGATATGCTCCAGCACTTTGGGTCCCGCTATCGACCCCTCCTTATTGATATGTCCCACCAAAATCACGGGCACTCCCGACTCTTTGGCATAGCGCAGCAACGCCGCGGCACATTCCCGCACCTGCGACACGCTGCCCGCCGCCGACTCTATGTCCGACGACATTACTGTCTGTATCGAGTCGACAATCAGAAGCTCCGGCTTGATATTCTCTATCTGGGTGAATATCCCTTCGAGGCGTGTCTCGGTGAGTATGAAAGTATTTTCCGACACCTTGCCGAGACGGTCGGCACGCAATTTAAGCTGTGTGGCGCTCTCCTCGCCCGACACATACAGAATCTTGCGAGAACGGATGCTGAGGATATTCTGAAGCAGCAGCGTCGACTTGCCTATACCAGGCTCGCCGCCGATGAGGGTAAGGCTTCCGGCCACAAGACCTCCGCCGAGCACTCTGTTGAGCTCCGCACTCGGCATCTTCATGCGCACCTCCTCGCCTACCTCTATCTCCGAAAGCTTTACCGGCCGGCTGCTCTTGACAAGTCCCTTTCCGTTCTTGGCTTTGCCCGTGACGCTGACCTTCTCCTCTATCATCGTGTTCCATTCGCCACAGCCCGGACACTGCCCCATCCATTTGGGACTCTCATAGCCGCATTCCCGGCAGTAATATACGCTCTTGGTCTTCACTTGTAATTATTTATTCTCGTCCCACAAAATTCCGGCATAATACATCAGTCCCTGCCGGGAGTCATACACCGTGCTGTAACCGTCGATATAATTTTCCGGCTGCTGAAGAAAAGCCCCCGTATAGGGTACCGTGCCCGACTCGCTCACCACAATCCCGGTGCCTCCGGTGGCGGCAAGTTCAAAGTTTTTTATCCAGAAACTGTATTCAAGCAGTATATTGCCCCACCGATCCTTGCCGACTTTCTTGAACTGAAGCATGCCGAAATTATCGCCGTCATCGTAAATGAACCCTCGCAGGAGCGCATCCTCCGGCACCACCTCCTCGTTAAGCACTGTCACGAATTGTGACGACACCCATCCGGTCTGGCAGTCGGGGCCTACACATGTCTCCATCTGCACCCATCCCTCCTTTCGGTCGGTAAGTGTGCCTATCTCTCCTGCCGTCACGCGGCCTATCACCTGCGATGAGGTGGAGGGCCCGCTGCGCATGTTCACTTTATCACCCTGCACATACACAGCCTCAGCCTTCGACGCCAATACTGTCGTCGACAGCATAATCACCGCTGCTGTAAATTTCTTCATAATCTCTGCTTTGTCGCCGCGGATTCCTCAGTCTGCGATTGCCGGGCGGTTGATAATGCAAAGTTAACGAAACTGCGCGACAATACAAAGTCTGCCTTGGAGCGCGTTCCTTAACCCGCGCCCCTCTCCACATCCTATTATTTGATATAAAGGATTTTTTCGTAAATTTGCATCTGTGAAGATGAGCGAACACCTCCTGAAATCAATTACCGCACTGTTTGTGGCACTGGCTCTCGGTCTGTCGCCATGCTGTTCGCGCGATGACTCATCGCGATATCCGGATGAGCTCAAGAAGTTGCAGAAGGTAGTACTCCCCGCTCTGCATGAGGGACGATACAATGAGGTGATAGCACACTCAAGACTCCTCCACGACAAGGTGGTCGGACACAACGATACAGTACAGGCGCTTGTGGCTCTTTATCTCGCCGAATCATATGCGCTTTTGGAGAATGCCGACTCTGCCCGACATTACATGGCAGAGGTCGCACCCTTTCTGAATCATGTGGACGACCCGGTGATGAAAATCCTTTACTACAATATCAAAGGGTCGATGGCTCTCAAATACGACCTCGATTATCCGGGGAGCCTCGTCTCATATAATGAAGGATACCGAATCGCGAAAGAGAGCGGCAATATCCGTGGCCAGATTGCCATGCTCACCAGTATTGTCTACATCTATTATGTGCTCGATGATCCCCACGGCACCTCCTATGCCGAGGAAGCGAAGAAAATAATCGCTACGATGCCGGAGCGCGACACCATAGCCGAAGCGCAGGCGGGAATGGCCCTCGCCCTCACTCTCGCCACCAACCGACATCTCGATGATGCCCTCAACGAAATCAACCGTACCGACACGCTCATACGCCGACGCTACCTTAACCAGCTGGCCACCCTCGCCATGGCGGTGAAAGGCGACATCCTTACCCTGATGCAGGATTACCCCGAAGCGGAAAAGGCTTACCGCGAAGCCTTGAGGTTCTCTCCTTATTCCGAACCGAGTTTCGCTGTCATGAGTCTTTATCGTTACGGTAACGAACGCCGGTTACGAGGTGATTTCCACGGAGCCGACAGCCTGTACAGAAAGGCTCTCGACACGTCGGTCAGATACAGGAATCTGGAATTTCGGGGCGACATCCTGCTGGCCCTCGCCAAAATGCACCTTGCCAACGGCGACAGATCGCAATCCCTGGCCTATTTCGCACGCTATCACAATCATATCGACAGCATGCAGAGCACCCGTAAAGTCCAGAACTTCAACAATGTGGTGCTGCAGAACAGCAAGCTGGAGAAACAGACAGAGGTGCAGAAATATAAAATAGCCTCCATGCGTACCCAGCGTATCGCCATAGTATCAATCACCCTCCTTGCGGCGCTGGTGGCCGTTATCGCGGTAATGGTATACTATTACTTGCGTCGCCGCAAAATAATCATGGCCCAGGCTCACCGGCTGATGATACAGGCTTCTTCGCAGCGGTTGCTTCCCTCATTTCCTTCCACGATTGTCGAAACCCATTACGAGAATGTGTCGGACAACGTGTGTCAGGACATTTCCGACAACAACGACAATTCCTGCAAGGAAACCAATTCTGACAAGGTGCTCGCCGATATATTTGCCACTATCGACGGACTGATGAGGACCAACCGAGTATACCTCGACAAAAACCTGTCGCTCGAGTCAATGGCCGAGCTCGTGGGTTCTAACCGCACTTATGTGTCAAAGGCTGTAAACAAATTTTCCGGAATCTCTTTCTCCCGATATGTGAATACTTATCGCATAGATGAGGCCATTAAAATCCTTAGCAATCCTGATGCCGACCTGCTTATCAAGGAACTTGCCGATAAAACAGGATTCAGCTCCGACTCCGCCTTCTCAAAAATATTCAGAAAAGAGACCGGCATGACCCCTAAAGAATTCCGGCAGTCGGCGCTGCATATCACCAAAAAGAATTATAATTCGTAAAATTTACGAATTTACAATTCCCGGATTTTGAATTTCATCTACATCTGTTTACTTTTGTGGCACGAATAATCATCTGCCTCATCTTAGGCATTGTTCTTTAGAGCGCGTTCCTTAAAGAGCATTCTAACAGCAACTTCAATAACACACCAATCATAAACCAAGCTTATGAAAAGAATCCTGACAACACTTGCGGTCACGTCCGTCGTGTCGCTGTCGGCGGTGGTACATGCGGCGGAGAACCTTCCGTTCACCCTGCTCCCCGAGGCTGAACAGGCGGCAATGTTTACCGTAAAAAATGCAAACAACGACGATGTCACATGGGTCTACGACCTGACGCGTAAAGCTTTCCACTATGCCGGCAACAAGAATCTTGCCGCCGACGACTGGCTATTCCTGCCGCTTATTAACATCGTCGACACCACTATGTTCTATGAACTGGAATTTGACTCCTGGGTGACGCCCTACAAATTCTCCATAGCCACGGCACGCGACTTCAACAAGGTGGAAGCCTACCTGGGAAACTCTGCCGATCCGGCCTCGATGAATCTCCAGATATTGCCTACCGTTACTGTCAAGACCGACAGCACCGACATGGTCACCCCCTATGCACGATTCCGGGTCAATGCCCCGGGCGTATATTGCATAGGAATAAGAGTCGTGTCCGACAAAAACAAGAAATATCTTAACGTCAACAATTTCCGTGTCAGACAGAGCCGTCTCTCCACCCGTGGACCTAAGGCGATCGACGACATCAAGGCTACTGCCGGTGCGAATGGCGCCTTGAACGCCACCGTGGAATTCACCATGCCTTCAAAAGACAGCAACGACAGCGACCTCGTGGGAGATGTTACCGTCAAAATCAGTACTACCGTTGATGAGAAATCCGTCAGCGGCGCGCCCGGCTCCCGTCATTCGGTGACTGTAAACACTCCCCAGTCAAAAACCAACAATCTGAGCGTCATCACACTCTCGCCGTCTTGCGGCGCATTCTTGGGCATTCCGTCGGAAACATCGCTATGGACCGGTGTTGACATCCCGGGAAATGTCAGTGGCGTCACGATTACGGCTGATGAGACAAACATGGGGGCCACAATATCATGGAATCCCATCACCACCGGGCAGAAAAACGGATATGTCGACCCATCCCAGATAAACTATCATCTCTATCAGAAAGGCACTCTTGTCTGGTCGCGCGTAGGACTGTTGGGCAAAAACATAACCTCGGCCAAATTCGGTGTCAAAGAGGATGCCGGTCAGAAGGTGATGAACATGACGGTTGTGGGTGAGAACGGCGCCGGTTTCGGCAATCCGGTGGGTGGTTACCTCGAAGCCCTTGGTAAGCCCATCGAGCTCCCCGCAAGAGAAAAATATACATCGGCGAGCGGCGGCAGCTATCCTCAGCTGGTAGTGGGATACAACGGTGCGAAAGCTCCCTCGTTCGGCTACAAGGACCCTGCCAAAGTCAATGCCGACTATGCCGATGAATCGGTTCCTTTCGCCTATACCGCAGTATGCGCGGCAAACTCCACCGGACTGATACGCTTGCCCAAATTTTCGACAAAAGGAGCCAGGTCGGTAGTCTTCATGCCTAAAATATATCGCGGCTCTTGCGAAAACCTCGTGGTAAAGGTGCGGGCATTCGGCATGGATGAAGTGGAGATTTTCAACCTCGCGAATGAGGAATCCACCGTCGCCACAGGCTATCAGTCTTTCACCATAGCATTGCCCGAACAGTTCCAGGACAAGAATTGGGTGCAGGTCTGCCTCTATCCTCAGTTCACTGCCGAGAAACCCAATTTCATCCTCGCCGGATACGACATGCTCAATATGGTCGATAACGACATATGCGTCAAGTCGGTGACGGCTCCCCATAAGGCCACGGTCGGCAGCAAATATGAGGTAGACGTGACTTATACCAATATCGGCATGAAGGCTATCAACAACTATACAGTAGAGCTTTTCGACGGCACTACGCTTATCGGCTCTTTCGAAGGTCATGACCTTGCTCCCGACAGTGTGGCTTCCCATACTTTCGAGGCGCTCATGTCGCCGCTCGCCAAAGAGGATATCAAGCTCTGCGTCAAGGCCACATGCCCCGCCGACGCCAATCCCGACAACAATGTGAGCGAAGAGGTATCCGTGAGCCCTGTCGGTTCGCCACTCCCGGTGGCCGTGAACCTGAGGGCCGTATGCAATGCCGACGGCAACTCGCTGAATCTCTCTTGGGATAAGCCTGACATGACTGTCGGCGCCCCCTCCGAAATCGTGGAATCATTCGAGGATGCCGCTCCCTTTGCCACTAAGTTCGGCAACTGGGAATTCGTGGATGTTGACCGCAAACCTGTAGGCGGTTTCAAAGACATCGACATTCCGGGCATTACTGTCGGAGCCTCACCCTACAGCTATGGCATATGGAACGCCGAACAGCTCGGCAACAGCACCTTCAAGGCTCACAGCGGCACTCAATACCTTTTCTCTATGGCTTGCTATGACCGTACCGCCTGTGACGACTGGGCAATCTCGCCGCGACTCTCGGGTCTGCAGCAGACTGTCAGCTTCTACGCCAGAAGTTATGCCTCCTCAAATCCGGAGACCATCGAGATCCTTTACAGCACAGGAAGCACCGAACCTTCCGATTTCGTAAAATTAGAGAATATCGGAGGCGTTGTACCGAATACATGGACTCTTTATAAAGTCGACCTTCCTTCGGGTGCCCGGAGATTCGCTATCCGCAAATGCTCCGAGAATGCCGGTATGCTGATGGTCGACGATGTCACCATGACCATAGAACCAGCCGTGTCCGACGACCTTGAGCTCACCGGCTATGACGTATACCGCGACGGCAGAAAGGTCAACGAGGCTCTTCTCCCCGATTCCGCTTTCAATGACAAAGACGTGACCGAAGGCTCAACTTACGGCTATCAGGTTGTGGCTGTCTATAATAAAGGCATGTCGGGTCCGAGCGAGACTCTCAGCACCATATACACTCCGTCGGGAACCGACCTTCCTGAAGCGGGCCGCATAGTTGCCGGAAAGGGCTTTGTACGCATTGAGGGATTCGAGGGTCAGACAATCCATATCTTCGGCGCCGACGGCCTGCAGCTCGGAAGCTGCTATTCCGACGGCTCTGAAATATTCAATCTGCCTGCAGGCATATATATCGTGAAGACTCCGTCCACCGTCGTAAAGGTACATGTACGGTAAACATTATCCATCTTGTCAGAATCAGGAGGAGCGGCCCGATGCCGCTCCTTTTTATTGTGCATTTACAATCTTGCTGTTCTCGGCCTATCACATTTTTGGGAATCACGGAACTGAACCGGAACTGCACAGAGAGCTTACAGTAAGGTGCAGTTCCGGTTTAGAGTAGGCACTCAAAATTAACTCCGCCCATTCCTTAATAATTGTGGAATAATTGTGGATTAAAGAAAAATTTCTTAAATTTGCGCATGTGTTTCAAACATCATCGGTCATGGGATGTAATATCTGTGACGGTTGATGCGAACACACATCCAGACCCCCTATGGCATGCAGCTTCAGAGGGTCTGATACCGGAAAAACAAGTATAACCCATAAATAACAGGAAGAAATGGAATTTCTCACAAATGAAAAGCTTCTTATAGTAGGTGCTGCCGGCATGATCGGTTCCAACATGGCCCAGACAGCGCTTATGATGCGTCTGACCCCCAACATCTGCCTCTACGACCCCTATGCAAAAGGTCTGGAAGGCGTGGCTGAAGAGATGCTGCAGTGCGGCTTCGAGGGTGTCAACATCACATATACCGACGACATCGAGACAGCTTTCACCGATGCCAAGTATATCGTAAGCTCTGGCGGTGCTCCCCGCAAGGCCGGCATGACCCGCGAAGACCTGCTGGCAGGCAACTGCAAGATTGCCGAGGACTTCGGCAAGAACGTGCGTAAATACTGCCCCGATGTAAAACATATCGTTGTGATTTTCAACCCGGCCGACATCACCGGTCTGGTAACGCTTCTCTACAGCGGCGTCAAGCCGAGCTGCGTCACCACTCTGGCCGCTCTCGACAGCACACGTCTGCGCAACGAGCTCGCCAAATGGTTCAAGATCGCTCCCGATGCCATCACCAACGCCCGCACATATGGCGGCCACGGCGAACAGATGGCTGTCTTCGAGAGCACCGTCAAAGTCAACGGCAAGCCCCTCAGCGAAATCATCGGCACCGAGGCTCTTCCCGACAATGAGTGGGAGGCCATGAAGGTTCGCGTGATCCAGGGTGGCAAGAACATCATCGAGCTCCGCGGCCGCAGCTCTTTCCAGAGCCCCGCTTACCTCTCCGTGGAGATGATTGCCGCTGCCATGGGTGGCCCCGCTTTCCGCTGGCCCGCTGGCGTGTATGTCAACGACAAGAAGTTCCACAACATCATGATGGCCATGGAGACTACCATCGACAAGAATGGTGTCAGCTTCAAGGTGGCCGAAGGCACTCCCGAAGAGAACGCCGAGCTGGAGAACAGCTACAAGCACCTCTGCACGCTCCGCGACGAGGTGATAAGCCTCGGCATCATGCCTCCCATCGACAAATGGGGCGAATACAACCCCTATCTCGTGGAAGAAACCAACTGATTCATCAACTACCCCCAATAAAAAAGAGCGGCCTCCGGTCGCTCTTTTTTATTGATAGGCAGTATCTATTATTTCTGCTTGGTGCCCATGTAGGATATTGACGTATAAGGACCAGGCTTCGTGCCGGCAGGAAGCTCGGTGCTGTCGCCGACAACCGTCACTTTGTATTCCAGAATGCCGTAGGCCAGCGACTTGTCCTCCTGCGCTATGTCCATGTATATCGACAGCACATGACGTCCCGGCTTCGGAAAATCCATCATGATGTTCACGCCGAACGGCGCTATCGGATTCCACGTCACCAACAGCCCATCCCACATATAGCTCACGTTGGTGATGATGGCATTCTTATTGTCGTTGCCCCTTACGGCCACGCCCTTAACTTTCAGCGTGTCGCCCTGAACCACATACAGCGTGTTCTCCGCCGACACCACATTATCGAAACTCACCGCGATATCCACATCGGGCAGATCATCCTCGCTGCTGCATGAGACCATAAAGCCCAACGGCAACAGCAACAACAGGTAAAGCAATTTTTTCATAGCGTTCTATTTCGTTTGGAAAGCAGACCCATATCGGTCTACAATGTGATAACATCTTCCCGGGCCGATTTGTTAGTCACGGGCCTTGGAGCGTCGGGGATTCGCCGGGAACCATCCCTTCCTGACCCTCTCCACCTGCTCGTTGATTTCCTTGATACCCCAGAAGAAACTGAATGCAGCCACGCCCAATATCGGCGACCATACCCCCGACTGCGTCAGCAACGCCAACACCGTGAATACCACTCCCCCAATGCCGAAAAACCATCGCATGGCACGCGCTCCGAAATAATACTCTCCCTTGATCACTATCGGATGACACAACCCGATTATCAGAAACGTGGCCAGCCCGATGCCGAGTCCCGCGAAATTCAACGTTATTCCCGCTATTTCCATATACGCACAGTCAGTTTTTCTGGTCGGCGATAATGGCTTCCAGTACGTTGGCGAAGATGCCCGCCTCCGTAAGAATGCTCTCCACATACTCCCGGAAAGCGCCATGGCCGCCATGAACCTTCCCCTGATACTTCACACATTCCTTGACATAATCGGGAGTGTTTACCGGGCAACCGCTCCAGCCCGCCTCGCGCAGCAAGGGAAGATCGTTGATATCGTCGCCTATGAATGCCACATCCTCCATGCCGATGCCCCGCTCCTGACAAAGCTGCCGGGTAAGCGCCAGCTTGTCGTGAACCCCGAGAAAGCACATGTCGATCTTCAGTTTCAGCGCCCTGCGCCTCACTATCTCGGTGTTCTCGCCGGTCATGATGGCCAACGGTATGCCCAGCTTGCGGAGATAGGCCACGCCCCACCCATCCTTCACGCAGAACCGTTTCATCACATCACCCTCGGCTGTATAATACATCCCTCCGTCGGTCATCACTCCGTCGATATCGGTCACCACCAAGCGGGGAAGTCTCACATCGCTCATATCCATTGTCATAGCAGATTGTCGGGATAAATGATTTCATCGGCGCCGAGGGGAGCTTTCAGGGCATGTCCCACCACTTCGGCCTTGCGCACCCACTTGAAGCCGTCGCCGGGCGACAGCAGATGGATGTCGTCGTCGGTGATGACATGCCCCGCAGGAAGGGCTCTCTTCGTGGCTATGGATCTCTCGAGTTTCACCTTTGCCGCGGCAACCGCCGGCTCTATGTAGAGACTCTCCTCGCCGAGCCAGCGCTCCGTGACACGTATGTCGCGAACCATCCTGTTGACACCGTCGGGTCCCAGCGACCCTTTCTGGTCTGTCCCCTTCATGTGCCTGTCGATGGTAATGTGCTTCTCTATAATCTTTGCACCCATACCCACGGCCACCGCCGGAGCAGCTATCCCTATGGTATGGTCGGAGAAGCCTATCGTATACTGAGGATAATGTTCCTGAAGATAGGTGATGGTGCGCAGGTTCAGATTGTCGGGATATGTGGGATACTGGCTCACGCAATGGAGTATCGAAATGTCGTCGTGATAACGGGTTATGACCTCGAGGGCGGCATCGAGTTCCGGCTTGCCCGCCATGCCGGTGGAGAGAATGATGGGAATCTTCGTCTCGGCCATTGCCTCGAGCAGCGGCAGGTTGGTAAGGTCGCGGCTCGCCACCTTGAGCCGGTCGGGCGTGAAGAGCTTCAGCAGCGACAGACACCCCACTGAGCATAGCGTCTCCACGAAGTCGAGACCCAGACTCTTGGCATGCCGCTGCACCTCGAGGTGTTCCTCGTCGCTGAGTTCCAACGCCGCGCGATGCTCCCCGTAGGTCCTGCCGAATGAGTTGGGACTGTCGTAGGGCATATTCATCTGCGAGGCGGCAAGCTCCTCATTCAGGTCGCGCTTGGTAAGCTTCACGGCATCCATCGGCTTAAGGTCCAGGTCGCTTGATTCGTCGCGTACCGGACGCGCCACAAGATCCACTATCAGCTTCGCTATGTCGACCGACCCATTATGGTTCTGGCCTATCTCTCCTATTATATATGTGTGGTTCATTTCTCGTTCTGGGTGATGTTTTCTTTCATGATTCTTCCATATTCTTCGTTGCCGTCGATGAGCCGCAGCAGAGCCTCCACGGAGTGGTCGGTATCGGCCATGAACCTGCGGTAAAGCTCGTCGAGCAACCGGAAGTCGGACGGCGTGTCGAGGGTCAGCCGGATGTCGTTACGGTCGGCCAGCACGCGGGGCAACGGCAGAAGCCTTACATTGAACGCGTCGGGATGAGTGTACATGTGTATCGTCACGTGCTCATGGTCCATCTTCAGGTCGGAGCGTTGCGCCACGCGCCGCAGGGCATCCGTGGTGGTGAACTCGGCGAAAAGGCCGAGGTGTGATTTTATGGTAGGACGCCCGTCGGGAAACGAATAGGCTATGTAGTCGGCCTCCGGGGCGGCATCGGCGGCGGCGAACATCTCGCCGAATGTCGAGGCAAGCACAAAAGGATTGTCGCTGCATACCCTTATGAGTCTTTTTATGCCGAAGGCGTCGGCGGCGTCGATGAAGCGTTGCAGCACGTCCTCCTCGGAGCCTCTGAAAAAATCGACGCCATGGCTTTGCGCCTTTTCGGCTATGCTGCTATCGGCAGCCGCCGTGGTGGTGGCAACCACTATCCTGCGCCCCGGTGCCGAGGCCTTGATTCGTTCTATCAATATGTCGAGAATGCACTTGTCGCCCGAAAAAGGGAGAAGTATCTTCGACGGCATGCGCGTGGAGCCTGTGCGTGCCTGGATTATTATTCCGTCTGTGCTGTTCATAATTTCTGGCGTCTGAAAGCGTCGATATAGCTGCCCGGCGTTATGTTCACAATCTCCTTGCCGAGACTGCCGGCATACTCTCTGAGTGTGAAATAAGCCTTGAAGACCGTGTACATGTGGAAAAGAATAGTGTGCAGCCGCGCGGTGTTGAGGTTTTCCTGCTTCACGCCGCTGGCCTTCGACTTCCCACGGTCGTAGAAGTGCTTCTGGTTCATAAGCACTTCATTGTCGTCGGTCACCGTTATTTCAGGGAGCCATGAATGGTCGGCGCCGGCGAGGTATATTCGGTGGAAAGGCATTCTCAAAGCCTTGGCTATGGATGGTATGAGCACATTATGAGGCCTCGGCACGCCGAGACCATGCCTGTAGAGCATATGCGACAGCCGGCGGCTTCCCTCTATGGGCGTGCTGTTGTAACGGCACACCTTTATGTTGGGGTTCTTGGCTATCATCTGCTGCCAGCGTCTGTCCTTGAAAGCCTTTACGGGCACGAAGAAGTTCATGGGCCAGTCGGTCTTGCTTGCCAGCGCCCCGAAGAGTTTCTCCCGGCTATCGTCGAGAAGCCAGAACAACGGATCGGCTATCAGGTAATATTCGGGCTTCAGCTGCGTGAATTCCTCCGACACGGCGAAGAAGTTCACGGCCATCAACGCCTTTCCCTCGAGGAAATCGCGATGACTGCTTACCGTGGTCTGCAACGAGGGACCGTTGGCGAGAATCACCATCTCCTCCTCCCGGGGTTTCGGAAGTGCCGATGCCTTGCGCGACAAAAGGCATACCTTGACAAGGCTCATCACGTCCTGCGTCACCTTGCCCAGGCCCTCTTTGATACTCTCTATTTTTCCCATAGATGCAAAATTACTACTTTTCCGTCAAACACCGCTCTTCTTTTCCAAAAATCTTGCCGCAGATCATCGGCATCGCTCTGCGCATCATGCCGAAATATCGAAAAAAATAGCTAAATTTGCAATCTAAACAAAAATAACCTTTATAAGCGAGCCGGCGGTGCCGGCAATACTGTTATGAGAACTCGATTAAGGCAAATCGGCGCGATGATGGCCATAGCCGTCAGTCCGGCGCTCTTTGCCGCGGAGACCGTAAAGAGTCCCGACGGCAATCTGATAGTGAATGTAGATATCCTGGATGGCGGCATACCCGTCTACACTGTCGACTATAAAGGGAAACGGGTAGTGAATCCGTCGCGGTTAGGCTTCACGCTGCAGAGCGAGAGCACACGCAGGTCGTTTACCGCCGATGCCCGCAAGGCGGCCGCCGATGCCCTCCAGATGACTTCCGGCTTCTCAATCACCGATACCGAACGCGGCAGCTTCGACGAGACCTGGAAACCCGTATGGGGCGAGGAAACGGAAATACGCTGCAACTACAACGAGATGGCACTGCGCCTCACCCAGAAGGAGTTTGACCGCTACATCACGGTCCGCTTCCGCGTATTCGACGACGGCCTCGGATTCCGTTACGAGTTCCCGGCACAGCCAAACCTCACCTACTTCGTAATCAAGGAAGAGGATACGGAGTTCGCCATGACCGGCGACCACTGGGCTTACTGGATACCGGGCGACTATGACACCCAGGAGTACAACTATTCCAAGACACGTCTGAGCGGCATCCGTGGCAAGCTCCCCTCGATACTCAATCCGAACAACGCCTCCACCACCCCCGCCGGTCCCACCGCCGTGCAGACTGCCCTGCAGCTAAAGACCGACGACGGAATTTACCTCAATATCCATGAGGCGGGTACCAAGAACTACCCCACGATGCACCTGGAGCTCAACGACACCACCATGACCTTCAAGGCTCACCTCACCCCCGACATCACCGGCGCCAAGGGATACATGCAGACCCCCGACATGACGCCGTGGCGTACGGTGATGGTGGTCGACGACGCCCGCGCCATCCTCGCATCCCGGCTCATTCTCAACCTCAACGACCCCTCGCAGATTGAAGACACAAGCTGGATCAAACCTGTGAAATATATGGGCGTATGGTGGGAGATGATCGCCGGCAAAGGCACATGGGCATATACCGACGACTACGCCTCCGTGAAGCTCGGCGAAACCGACTATTCCAAAGCCACGCCCAACGGACGCCATTCGGCAAACAACGCCAACGTGAAGCGCTACATCGACTTCGCCGCAAAGCATGGCTTCGACGAAGTGCTCGTGGAAGGATGGAACGAAGGATGGGAAGACTGGATCGGCAACAACAAGGACTACGTGTTCGACTTCGTTACCCCTTACCCCGACTTCGACATCGAGGAGCTCAACCGCTATGCCAAGGAGAAAGGCGTCAAGCTGATGATGCACCACGAGACCTCCGGCGCCGTGCGCAACTATGAGCGCCATATGGAAGAGGCCTACAACCTCATGAACAAATATGGCTACGATGCGGTAAAAAGCGGTTATGTAGGCAATATCCTGCCTATTGGCGAGAAACATTACAGCCAGCAGACCAACAACCATTACCTGCACGCCATAAAGGAGGCGGCAAGACACAAGATTATGGTCAACGCCCACGAGGCGAGCCGTCCCACGGGTCTCAGCCGTACGTATCCCAACCTTGTAGGCAACGAGAGCGCCCGCGGCACCGAATACCAGGCGATGGGAGGCAACGCCAAATGGCACACCTCCATCCTTCCTTTCACCCGTCTGCAGGGAGGCCCCATGGACTATACCCCCGGAATCTTCGAGTTTGACCTCTCCACCTTCACGCCCGCCAACAACTCAAAGATAGCCTCCACCATTCCCGGCCAGCTCGCCCTCTACGTGACCATGTACAGCCCCCTGCAGATGGCCGCCGACCTCCCCGAACACTATGAGAAGCACATGGATGCCTTCCAGTTCATCAAGGATGTGCCCGTGGAATGGGAACGCTCCGTATACCTTGAGGCCGAGCCTATGGACTATGTCACCGTGGCCCGCAAGGACAAGAACAGCGATGAATGGTATGTGGGCTCCACAGCCGGTACCGCCGACCGTACAAGCAAGATAAAACTCGGATTCCTCGACCCGGGCCGCAAGTATGTGGCCACCATATATGCCGAGGCTCCCGACGCAAATACCGTGGATGGCCAGACCCGTTACAAGATTACCGAGCGCAAGGTCGACTCCAAGACCACCCTCAGCATCCACGAACTCGCCGGCGGCGGTTACGCCATTGCAATAAAACCGGTGAAATAATATCGGCTCGGACCAGCCGAAAACCATACCCCGCAGCTGTATGTTGTGATTATAAAGGGGGAGGAGATGTCTCCTCCCCCTTTTTTAATTCTACTATATACTGCTATGATTAGTGAAAAGAATCTTCATCTGCTGCTGGCAAAGCGCACCGTGCAGTACACCATGCACATCATCGTGCTTGTGCTCTCCATAGTGCTCATTGTCATGATTTCCATGGATACCTTCCGCAATATCAATTTCAACCTTGAGCCGAAGTTTCTAAAATGGCAGTTCTGGATATGCGTGGTGTTCATCCTTGATTTTCTCATCGAGTTCATGCTTTCCGACCGCAAATGGCATTTCCTGTGGTCGAATATAATCTTCCTGTTGGTATCGATACCATATCAGGTAATAATCCTGCATTTCGGCTGGCACATCCCCGAGAAGCTCTTCTACCTGCTTCACTACATGCCCCTGATACGCGGCGGTTACGCCATGGCCTACGTGATATCATGGTTCACCAGCAACCGCGCCACCGGTCTCTTCGTGGCCTATATCATCATCATGATGTCGATGGTATATTTCTCGTCGCTGATTTTCTATCTCTTCGAGAACCATCTCAACAGCGGTGTCACCAAGTACACCGACGCCCTGTGGTGGTCGTGCATGGCCGTCACCACCGAAGGGTCGAGCATATCGCCCGTCACATCGGTGGGACGCACACTGAACGTGATTCTCGCCGGTATGGGCATCATCATGTTCCCCGTGTTCACCGTCTACGTCACCAACCTCATCAACCGCAAGCAGAAAGAGACCAACGCCCACAAGGAGATGATCAAGACCTACGAGCAGATACGCAAGGAACAAAAAGAGGCTGACGCCACTCCGCCGACCTCCTGATAAGGGCACTTCCCCGATTTTATCCTCTTATACGTTGGCGTTAAGGGTAGGTGTGAGAGGTTCGTCGGCGCAGAGCACGGCGAGCAGATTTCCTACCATCGAGGCTTTCTGGTCGTTGGAGAGCTTCACCACATCGTTGTCCTCAAGACTGTTCAGCGCCATGCGTACCATCGACACAGCACCTTCCACAATCTTCTCCCTTGCCGATATGATAGCGGCAGCCTGCTGACGGCGGAGCATCACCGCGGCTATCTCCGGAGCATAGGCAAGATAATTCAGCCGGGCCTCCACCACTTCCAGACCGGCCATGGCCAGCCGCTCGTTGATCTTGCGCTCCAGCATCTCGTTGATTTCCGAGGAGCTTCCGCGAAGCGTCAGCTCGTCGGGATTAGCGCTGTCCTCGTTGTCATAGGCGAAATGACCCGTAACCTCCCTGAGTGCCGCATCGCTCTGTATGTTCACGAAGCTGTTGAGACTCTGCATGTTGATGGCCCCTCCCATGCTCTGCGCATCAAGGTCGAAGGTTACACGGTAGGTATCCTTGATTTTCCATACCAGCACCATACCTATCAGCACCGGATTGCCCGTCTTGTCGTTGACCTTGATGGGGTCAATGTCCATGTTGCGGATGCGCAGCGACACCTTGTGCCGCGACACGAAAGGATTAACCCAGTAATATCCCACCTTCTTGCACGTACCCTTGTACTTGCCGAAGAATATCATGACGCGCGCCTCGTTGGGCTGCTGAGTGAAATATCCAGCACATCCGAAGATGAACAGCAGCACCAGCAGCGGCACGAATATCATCTGAAGCAGAAGGTTGTCGTTGAGTCCCACCAGACAGGCAACCACAAGCGCCGGCACCACTATGAATGTCCAGAACAGCATCGCAAACCCGTTGATAACTCTTCCCCCATACTCATACTCTCGATTCTCTGATTCCATTCTCTCTGTTTTTATCGTTTCTACAAAATTAATTCTTTTTTGCCTAATCCCAAAAAAGTTACTCTTAATGCAGTCGCATTGCGGATTGCCCCTATGTTATGCGGTCGCATTGCGGTGCTATGCCAATAAAAGAAAAGAAAAAAGAAGAAGAGGAAATAAAAGGGAAAGAGAGAGAAGAGGTTCAGCGCAGTCGATGGAGGGCACACACGTTTTGATAATTAGTGTGGCTGAATGTTCTGTGAACCATCAGGGCAGTTCCGGTTCAGTTCTGTGATACAAAAAAGTCTGCTGCTGCGGGCCCCGAAAAAGAAATATCATCGTGAGAAATTAAACGGATAAGGAAATGAGGGTGGCGCGGGGCCGTAATTTTGCCGTAAAATCAAAACCAAGCAGAATTATGGAAAGTTACTTCCCTCATAAATCCAACTCGCGGTATTCATCGAATGTGCTGCGTATGAGAATGAGCTACGGATTAAGTGGCTATGGTGCATATTATATGCTTCTGGAGCGTCTTCGCCAAGAACCCGAATATATCGGCGATTGCGACTACGGGATGCTGGGCTTCGAGTTCGGCGCCGATGCCGAGCTGGTCAGGGCCGTTGTGGAGGACTTCGGTCTCTTCGTGCTCACCGACGACGGCTTGCACTTCTACTCCCCCGAGCTTATGGAGAGCATGAAGGTCAAGGATGCCAAGAAAACGAAGGCCCGCGAATCGGCACGCGCCCGCTGGAACAAGAAACCGGCTTCTGCCGACGCCGATACCGATAACGTAGCCGTTTCCGATGCCGACCCCTCTCCTTCCTCACAGTCCGAACCGTCTCAGTCCGAACCAATCCGACAACCGGAACCTGTCCGGCAGGAACCGCGACAGCCGGAACCGGTCAAGACTGACACCGTAAGGCGTGAAGAAGTCGCTCAACCGGAACGACAGCCAAAACACGCTGCAGTCCTCTCCGAAGCGGAGTGCATGCAACGGTTCGACAAGCTCTCCGAGCAGGTCTTTGACACCGAGTCGGCTATGTGGCTCGACTCGGTAAGTAACACATACCATATTGACGACATGCACCGGGCTATAGCCAAATTCCGGAAATATGTGATATCGTTGTCGCTGGCGGAGAAGATACGTTCGCTGACCGACTTCAAGAAGTATTTCGTATGGCGTGCCGAATCATTTTTAAAAGACAGGAGCGATGACACCAACAGTTACAACGGCTATGGCAGAGGCAGCCTTGCGTCCAGAATGCCGGAAGAGCCCGGCTGCGGACTTATCCTCTGACCAGCTGCTACAGGCCAAGCGCTACTTTGTGGCCGTGGCGCGCGAGATATGTCCCGGCTGGGATGTGTCGGAACAGAACCGTGCGACGGTACGCGCCGTTTTCGAATGGTGCATGGGCA
>CAJUAT010000020.1 GCA_910584525.1 uncultured Muribaculaceae bacterium
TAATTAAAAATCAATCATATAACTGACAAAAATTAATTTTTGTCATCTACTAAAACACTCTACAAAAAATCCAAATAAAATGGCAGAAGAAAACGTAAACGAAGTTCTTGGAATTGAAGAAAGCACATCTTCAAGCAACTCCAATAATTCCACAAACGAAGTTGTGGAATCGAATAACTCTGCGGAAAACACACTGAATGTTATCGCGGGTATTACACTGTGGGTAGGAATCATAGGCACGATATTCTGCCTTTTCACGCTCACAACTACAAAGGTCGTTGACCCTACCGATACATACAGCATCGATTACGATACAATTTTCAATCCTGCAGGACTGGCAATCTCTATCGGAGTGCTGTTTTCTACTATCGTCACATGGGCATTACTTCGCGTTATAGCCAATATCTCCACCTCTTTAAAAGAGATAAATTCAAAAATCAGGTAAACTGTTATTGAAGTTGCGGCACTACCGCCGCGCTTTCGTGTCATCGCCTTTGGCGCTTCGCTTGGCGAAGAATCGAGCCTAAGGTCTCGACCGTAAGGCTTCAATCGCTAACTCATACGCCCTTCGGCCACCCACCGAGGGGCTTTTCTATGTGGTATTGTTGCGGAAGCATTTTACCGAGCATCCCGACCTAGGGGTGCACTGTTACAGGCGGCCGGTGACTCGCAGGTATTCGGTGTGGTTGATTTTCTGCTGGGCGAGGGCCTCTATGTGGTTGGCGCGTGCCTGACTCCATTGCGCTTCGGCATCAAGGACATCTGTCAATGTGGCGAAGCCCGCTTTGAACCGCGCCCGCATCGACTCCAGCGATTTTTCCGACTGACGGAGTCCTGTTAGTGACGTCTCCACAAGGGTATGGCCGTCGATGAGGTTGCACACTGCCTGACGAGCCTCGATATCCATAAGCCGAGTATTCTCTTCGAGTGCGAGGCGCGAGTTTTCCAGCTCTATTTTTGCCTGTCGCACCTTCTTGACCTCCGTGCCCCAATGGCACACGGGAATGCTTACCGACAGCATGGCCAGAGGCATATAGTCATCGAATTTCTGAGTGTACTGGTAAGGGGTGCCATCGGGGAGCATGGTGGTGCCCTTCATCCTTATGTTGCCGAACCATGATATGCCGCCGGCTATGGCCACCGTGGGAAGATACCCGGCCTTTTTCATCTTCACCTGTTGCTCGGAGGCGGCAACCTGCTGCCGCAGCAGTCCCGTTTCAGGACGCCGGCTGATATCATAGTCAAGATTTGCGGGAGCCTCAGCCGTCAACGCAGAGTCAGCCAACACTATCTCCGTGTTGAGCGGAAGTCCCACGGCATTGCACAGAGCCATGCTGCAGAGACTCGCGCCTGTCGAGACTTTCTGCATCTGATACTTAATGTCGGACATGCGGGCCTCCACCCTCAGCAGGTCGTCCTGCAAAGCCATGCCGTTCTTGACGCTAAGCGACACCTGGTCGTATATGGCCTGTATCTGCCGCATGTATGCCTGAAGCATTCTCTCTTTCTCACGAATGGCGAGAAGGGTGTAATAACTGTTGTCGGCATCGGAGATAACCTCAGCACGCGTTTTCATGGAATTAAGCCGCGCCACCTCTCTGCCAATCTTGGCAAGCTTCAGTCCAGCCGACAGCTGCCCTCCGGCATATATGGGCAGCGACAAGTTCAGCCCTGCCGTGTACATGCCCCGCATTTGCAGAGTGGTGCCTTCCATAATCTCCATATCCTTGGTGATCAGAGCCATGGCCGATGCGTCAAGCATAGGCAGACGCTGACGGCGCGCTATGTCGATATCGAGGTCGGATTTGGCAATGGAATTTCTGTCCTGACGCAGCTTATAGCTGTGCTCCAGAGCCATCGTCCTCACAGTATCCACACTGAGCGTCACCTGCCCCGACACAGGCAGCACGCTCATTATAATCATTATTATCGCGGGGAATTTCATTTTCTTCTTCATCTTTTCACTTTATAGAACAGGGAATACAGAACGGGGAGGAGGAGAAGTATTATGACGGTGCCCATGGTTAGTCCTGCCATTATACAGATTGCCATGGAGCCGAACATAGGGTCGAACATGAGTGGAGCCATGCCGAGGATGGTTGTCAGAGAAGCCATGGCCACGGGACGCACTCTCGATATCGTGGCATCTATCACCGCATCATATGCCTTTTTGCCATCTTCCTTCTGTTGTCTCTGTATCTCGTCAACGAGCACTATGCCATTCTTGACCATCATGCCCATAAGACCCATAAGACCTATGATCGCCATGAAAGTGAAAGGCTGTCGGAAGGCGAGAAGAGCGGGCACTATTCCTGTCAGCACGAAAGGAAGACACAGCAATATCACCAGCACCGACTTCCATCGGCCGAACAGGAGAAGAAGAAGCGTCAGTATGATAATCACGGTCAGGGGTACATATCTTATGATATTTACCATGGCGTCCGACTGCAGCTTATGCTCGCCGGCCCACTGCATGGAATAGCCTGCCGGAAGCTTGATATCCTCAATCTGCTTCTTGATGCTTTCCATGGCTTTTGCGGTGGTGCCTTCATATATGTCGGTATTCGGGTCAGCCTCCACTTCGATGGTACGGCGGCCGTTGACGCGGAATACGAAAGGCTCCTCCCATTCCGAGGATATTCCTGATGAAACAGCGCTGAGGGGCAGGGAGCGGAACATCTTGTCGCCGATTTCGTCAGGATTAGATGCGCCGGTGAGAAGGCCCTGCATCTGCGACGGGTCTACACGGGCATTCATCATGCTCCACACCGGGACATCGTCAAGGTGCCGGGGAGGATTGCCGTCGGCATCGCGGACCTTTAGATTCACCACAAGTGACTTGTCGTCGTCGGTAACCATGCCTATGGGCAGGCCGTCGGTGGCCGCATGCAGAGCATCTGCCACATTCGCGCGTGACAACCCGGCGCGCATGGCGTCATTACGGTTGAGTTCCACCATGAAACGCCGTGACGGCGTCTGCCAGTTGTTCTGTACGGAATAAGGGTCGATGTACTTCGATGACCGCATTATCTCCTCGGCTTGGCCGGCAAGTTTTCTCAGCACCGCCGGGTCGGGGCCGGAGAATCGTACCTCCACCGTATGGGATGTGGCTATCGAGAAATTGTAGCGACGGAAACGTATATAAGCCTCCGGATTCTCCCTGCGCAATATGGGCTTTATGTGTTTGATTATTTCGTTGGCTGTTTTGAAATCGGTGGCATCCACGATGAGCTCGCCATAACTGTCGCCGCCATTCATCATTGGGCGTACCAGACAATAGTGCGCCGGTGCGGCACCCATACTCATCGACACCCTTTCCACACCGGACACGGTATCGAGGTCGGCCATTATGCCTAAAAGGTCCTGCCGCACCCTGTCGGGCGATACCTGTGCCGGAAGTGTGTACTCGATCACGAACTGGTTGTAGTCGAAATCTGGGAAGAAGAGATTCTTCACTTTGGTCATGGCGAGCACACATACCACGAGAATCACGGCACCGCAGGCCACGGTGGTCTTGCGCCAGTCGACAAGCTTTACGAGTACCCTTCTGACCGTGCGGTGCACAGGAGTGTCGAAAGGGTCTTTCTCTTTCTTCGGTAATTTGCCTGGGGTCCTGTCGGGTCTCGCCGGCAGCCATGTTTTCGCGCACATGGGAATCTGTACGAGGGCCAACAGCCAGCTTACCAGCAGACTCACGCACAACACCACAAACAGGTCGCGGCAATATTCGCCGGCCGTATCGGGCGACAGGTAGGGACTCAGGAATGTGGCCACGGCTATCACTGTGGCTCCCAGCAATGGCAACGCCGTGCGGCTACCTATACCGTAGAGATATTTCTTCGGCGGAAGTCCGCGGCTGCGGTCCACGAGGATGCCGTCCATGATGACTATGGAATTGTCGACAAGCATTCCCATGGCTATTATAAAGGCTCCCAAGGAAATTCGCTGCAACGTAGTGCCCAGCGACATCAGTATCGGGAACGACAATGCTATGGTAAGGGCGAGACCCATGCCGATAATCAGACCTGCACGGAAACCCATGAAGAAAATCAGCACCACGATCACTATCAGCACCGATTCCAGAAGGTTCACGAGGAATGTGGATATCGCTTCATTCACCTTGTCGGGCTGGAAGAAAATCTTCTGCACCCTGAATCCTACCGGTATGTCGGCGAGTGTCTCCTTCATCTTTTTGTCGACGGCCTTTCCTACATCGGGCACCACTACGTCCGACTCAAGGGCTATGCATATGGCAAGCGCATTCTCGCCATCCACAAAAAAGCCGCCTGTCTGAGGCTCCACGAGCGTGCGTTTCACCTCGGCCACGTCGCCTACGCGCACCATGCTTCCCGACGGTGTCTTCAGCAGAATGTTCTCCACATCCTTCTCATTGGTAAGTCCGTCGCTAACACGTAACGAATAGCGGTATCCGCCCGACTGGTATTTGCCGGCATCTGTAACCTTACCCTGGTTCTGCATCTCCATCATGATCTGCGTGACGGTAAGTCCGTTGCGGGCCAGACGCTCGGGACTGACTATCACGTCTATCTGCTCCGTGCGTCCGCCTACGATGTTGATGCGTTTCACGCCCTCTACCTCCAGCAGGGAATTGCGTATGTATTCGGCATACTTCGACGCTTCGGGATAGGGATAATTGTCGAAAGTCAGAGCATAGAAGAGGCCGTAGGTATCCATCATGTCGTCGATGACGATCGGAGCCATGGCATCGCGCGGCAGCAACATTGCGCTGTCGGCCATCTTGCGCCTCAAGAGGTCGAAATGCTGCTCAATGTCTTTGTTGAGTACAGTCATCTTGAACTCCACAGTTATTACAGCCATGCCGGAGGTGCATTCAGTGCGTACCTCTTTTACATCGGGGAGAGCGCGCAGCTGGTCTTCGAGTACTTTGGCCACCTTCAGCTCCACTTCATGCGCGGAAGCTCCGGGATAAATGGCCACCACGTTGGCCTGCTTGCCATATATGGCAGGGTCTTCCAGCTTCGGCATCGCTAAAAAGGCGTAGATGCCCGCAATGACCGTGGCGGCGATAAAGCTCCAGAATATTACAGGACGCTTTATGAAAAATTCTGTCAAGTCGCGTACTTTCATCACAACAGCTCTCCAAAATTAGTATCCGAAGCAGGTTTGACAATAGTCACTTTCTCGCCTTCCTTGAGGTGTCTTGCTCCCGCTCTCACCACAGTCTCTCCGGGATCTATTCCCGACTCCACCGCCAGACAGCCGTCGACAGGCGCTGGGGAGAGACTCACCTGTCTGGCTGTAACCGTGGAATCATCGCGCACCACCCATACTTTGTCGATGCCGTCAATGCTCACAACAGCAGTGGTAGGGATGATGACACCGCCTGTCGCGGCAGAAGATTTCATGGAGAAGTCAACGGTGACGTTGCTGCCGGCCACCAGGCCGCGCGTGTCGTCAACGGCAAGAATAGCCTTGTAAAGTTGCGAGGCGTCAGCTTTGGGTATCATGGCCATCACTCTTGCCGGCGTGTCGATACCTTCGCCGACTACGTGTATAGAGGCTATGTCGGCACGGTGTCGGTATACCCATGCCGGCACGTTTACCTCCACACGGGCAGCTCCCGAGGAAAGAAGGGATATCACGGGCGTGCCGGCATCCACCATTTCCGACGCCTCGAAGTTAACCGACTTCACGATACCGTCGGCGGGAGCACGGAGTACGGTGTACGACAGCTTGTTGCGGTTGCTCTGCAACTGCACTCTCAGCTGCCGCACACCTGCCTCCGCCTTGGCATAGTCGTTGGGTGTCACATTACCGGCCTCATACAGAGGCTTCATACGCTCCAGCTCAGCCGCCAGCTGGTTATACTGTGTTTCGGCAGCCTCTACACCAAGTTTATAGTCGCGGCTGTCAAGAGTGGCTATCACTGATCCCCTGGCCACATGCTGTCCTTCGCGGACATATATGTGGCTCAGCTGTCCCGGGGTCAGGAAGGCCACATCAATCTCTGCTTTCTCCTTGACGACGCCGGGCAGCGACCTTATGGCGCCACCTTCCGCACTCTCGGCTTCCACCACGGATACCGACCTTACAAATTTCTCTCCTTTGTCGTCGCCTCTGCACGAACAGAGCAGCAACGACAGCGCAAAAATATATGACAGTGTACGTCTCATACGGCTATTGTTGTTTTGGAGAGCAAAATTATATATTCCCGAGCATCGGATTCTTATCCATCGGGAGGTAATGTTGTCCCGTTTTGCCGTAATTGTTGAAATATCGGCCTATTTTCACCGTAAGAATCAAGGATATTGATTAATTTTACCGTATCAACAGTAAAATGATGGAAGCATTCATACCCGACCTGAGTTTCTCTATGATACCGTCAGGCTCCGTCATAGGGACCGCCCGTTATGGTGAGAAAGTCACTATATTCGACAACATCCACACTGACAGGGATATCGACCCCGGCCAGCTGCCTGATTATTTCAGGAACTATCCTTTAAAGATGCAATTCTCGGTGTTGACCTATTGCGGAAGGGGAAGCATATGTATCGACGCAGGGTTGCGCCGTACTACATTGCAGCCCGGCGATTTTGCCATAATCCCCGTTGGAATGATTATATCCGATTTCAGAATGAGCGATGACTGCCGGCTTATAGCGGTTATCCATAACACGCTTGAGAACTCTGTCCTTGAGATGCCGGAACTCACAAGAGCGCTGGTAGGGACGTTTACTACCGGGATGACCAACGCAAGGATATCTGAGCCTCTGCGTAATCTTTTCATATCGGGATGCGACCGACTGCGCGAACTCATGGAGCTTGAGGGATTCATGCTGCGCAACCAGGCTGTGGATGGCGAGATGAGAGTGCTCATGGCTATACTGATAGAGAGCATGAAAAGGGTCGACAATGTGGATGGGGCCGATACACGGCCCCACCAGCTCGTCAGCAAATTCGCCGAGCTGGTGGCTATCCATTATCGCCGCGAAAGAGGAGTGAGGTTCTATGCCGAAAAGCTCTGTGTCACTCCAAAGTATCTCGGCCAGATTGTTAAGCGTCTCTCCGGAAAGAATCCTTTGAGCATGATAAGCGAATATGTGATACTGGAAGCAAAGGTGCTGCTGAAGATGCGCGGAACAAGTATCAAACAGGTATCCACGGAACTAAACTTCCCTAATCAGAGCTTCTTTACCAAGTATTTTCGGAAATATTCAGGGATGACTCCCCAGGAGTACCGCAATTCATGATATCCGGTTAATGACTGACCGGAATTTGTCGCGGATGCGGTCGTTGCAGAGGTTGCCGATACTCCCTTCGTGAGTGTGATGTAGCTCCCTTGTGGGTTTGTACTCGCCACGCTGTACCTGCATGCCGACCTGACGGTAGGCGTCGCGGAAAGGTACGCCCGACAATACAAGACGGTTAACGTCTTCAACCGTAAACAGATAATCGTACTTCTTGTCGTCGAGGATATTTTTCCTTATGCGTATATGACGGAGCATGAACTCGGCCATGTCGAGACATTTCACCAGCTCGTCGGTAGCAGGGAATGTGATGTCCTTCAGCAGCTGGAGGTCGCGGTTGTAGCCCAAGGGTAGGTTTGCGGTCAGGAGAGCCACTTCATTGGGGATGGCCTGCAGCCTGTTGCACTTTCCGCGCATTATCTCGAAGACATCGGGGTTCTTCTTGTGAGGCATTATCGAGGATCCCGTGGTAAGCTCGTCGGGGAAGGATATGAACGCGAAGTCGGGACATATCCACATACAAACGTCCATTGCGAGATGGGCGAGTGTAGAGGCGATCGCGGCCACGGCCATTGCTACGGCACGCTCCGTTTTGCCACGGCTCATCTGCGCCGCCACTACATTGTAATGCATGTCGGCGAAATTGAGCAGCCGGGTGGTCATCCCTCTGTCAAGGGGGAATGAAGAGCCGTATCCGGCAGCGGAGCCGAGGGGATTCTGGTTGGCGATATTGTAGGCGGCCACAAGCATCTGCATGTCGTCGGCAAGCGACTCCGCGTATGCACCGAACCATAAACCGAAAGATGAGGGCATGGCTACCTGAAGATGCGTATAGCCGGGCATAAGGTCCTCCTTATGTTCATCGCTCAACAGGAGAAGCCGGTTGAAAAGTCGCTCCACAGCCTCAGAGACACGCTTCAGCTCGTCGCGCATGAAGAGCTTGAGATCCAGAAGCACCTGGTCGTTGCGCGATCGCCCGGAGTGTATTTTCTTGCCCAAATCGCCATACTTGGCCGTAAGCATGAACTCTACCTGCGAATGTACATCCTCCACACCATCCTCTATACGGAAATCACCCGCAAGTATGCGTGCATGTATTTCCTCAAGGCCTTCGAGCAAGGTATCGAGCTCCTCCTTTTCAAGGAGGCCTATGCTTTGAAGCATCCTGATGTGGGCCATGGAGCCTTCCACGTCATGACGGGCAAGACTAAGGTCGAGCTCCCGGTCGTTGCCAACGGTAAATTCTTCTATCAGTCGGTCGGGTTCAAAACCCTTGTCCCATAAATTCATTTTTTAACTGTTTGATAAGTTTTGGATAAAGGTCGAAAGCGCCGGCCAGTTCGCCAACCGTCACGAACTCATCGGCGGTATGCGATCGGGAAGATTCGCCGGGTCCAATTTTCAGCGATGGGATGCCATGCATCAGCGACATGTCGGATGTTGTTGGCGACACGAAAGGGGAGAGTCCCATAGCGAGAGCCGCCCTGTATAGAGGATGCGTATCGGCGAGTACCGATGCCTGCACTCTTGTGGAGCGAGGCAGAGCGTCGGTGTGAGGACTCAGAGCACCGCGCAACAGCCCGACAGTTTCCTCATTGGTATAGGCGTCGGTAGTGCGTACATCCACCACCCATCGGCATTCGTCGGGCACAACATTATGCTGACGGCCTGCCTCTATCTGAGTGATGCTCACCTTTACAGGCCCCAGCACTTCCGAGACCTTGGGGAATTTGAAATTTCTGAGAGCCGCCATATCGTCGATTGCGCGGTAAATGGCATTCACGCCCTCGTTGCGTGCGGCATGACCCGTCACGCCGCGCGTCAGACTGTCGAGTACCACGAGGCCTCTTTCGGCCACTGCCGGCTGCATCCCAGTAGGCTCTCCGACAATCACCATGTCGGGAATTATTCCATTCTCGGCCAGCCAGGGCAGCACTCTTCTAATTCCATTCTCCCCGCCAACCTCCTCTTCGACAGTGGCGGCATAGATAAGATTGAAGGGAAGCTCTTTCTCCCTGAGTGCGAGGAAAGTAAACAGAAGAGCCACTAATGAAGCGCCGGCGTCGTTGCTGCCGATACCCAGGATTCTGCCATCGCGAAGCTCTCCACTGTAAGGATTGAAAGTGTAGGCCGGCGACGGTTTCACCGTATCGACATGACTGTTGAGCATCAGCGTCGGTTTCTCCGGATCATAGCTGCTGCACACAGCTATGTTGTTGAGCCCGCAGGTCATCGGCGTCACGCCTTTCTCAGCGAGATATTCGCTGATAATACCTGAGGCATCAACCTCATGACGCGATATGCGTTCGCATCTCACAAGACGTTGCAGCAGCGCTATGGCCTCCTTCAGGGTATTATTCATGAGAGTGTTATCACGGTCCCTGAGGGAACGGTTATGTTGTCGCTGCATCGTATCGTAACCGACTCCACGCCGTCGGCCACAGCCTTGAGGGCATTCTCGATTTTCGGAATCATGCCGTGGCTCACCAAGCCGTCGTCAAGCATCGACCGGTAAATATCGGGGGTAATCACAGGCACCACACTCGAAGGATCGTCGACATTGGCGAGAACTCCCGGCTTCTCGAAACAGAAGACGAGTCTTGCCGGCATACATCGCGACATTGCCGTAGCCACTGCGGTGGCAATACTGTCGGCGTTGCAGTTGAGAAGCGAGCCTCGGCCATCGTGAGTGATGGCGCAGAACACCGGCGTGACGCCATTGTCGAGCAGATTGCCGATGGCTTTCACGTTGACGCCACTGACCGATATGTCGCCCACATAGCCGTAATCCACAGGCTCCGGCGAACGACGGACAGCGGTTATCATATTGGCGTCGGCACCTGTGAGACCTATTGCGTCGCAGTCGTTCTTCTGCAATACGGCCACTATCCGCTTGTTTATCAGTCCGGCATATACCATGGTCACAATGTCGAGGGTACGGGCATCGGTTACGCGGCGACCGTCAATCATCGTGGCTTCAACGCCCAGACTTTCGCCCAGACGAGTGGCCAACTTACCGCCACCATGCACCAGTATCTTACGACCCGGAAGCCGCGAGAAATCCTTGAGAAACGACTCCAGAGCATCGGCGTCATCAATGACATTGCCTCCTATCTTATATACGGATATCATAATCCTTCTTCGAGGAAACGTTTGAGCACTACCTGAGCCGAAATCTCGCGATTGGCTGCTTCGGGAATCACCAGACTCTGTGCCGACTCTATGACATCGTCGGTGACAATCATGTTGCGGCGTACCGGCAGACAGTGCATGAAATAAGCGTCGTCGGTCCAGCCCATGGCCTCGCTGTCGACGGTCCATGCCCTGTCGGTATTCAGTACCTTGCCATAGTTGGGGTCGGCATATGCGCTCCAGTTCTTGGCATATATGAAGTCGGCACCTTCAAAAGCCTTTTTACGGTCGTAGACAATCTCAGCACCCTTGGTGAACGAGGGGTCGAGTTCGTAACCTTCCGGATGCGTCACCACCACATCATATCCGGCAGCCACCATCCATTCCACAAAGGAATTGGGGACGGCCTGGGGAAGAGCCTTTGGATGCGGAGCCCATGTAAGCACCACTTTGGGGCGTTTTTTCTTCTTATATTCCTCGATGGTGATAAGGTCGGCGAAGCTCTGCAGTGGATGTCTGGTGGCCGCCTCCATGCTGAATACCGGTTTGCCGGAGTGGCGAATGAACTGTTGCAGCACGCGTTCGCCGTAATCCTCAGCCTTATCGTGAAGACCGGCGAAAGAGCGCACGCCTATTATGTCGCAATAGCAGCCCATTACCGGAATGGCTTCCAGAAGATGTTCCGGTTTGTCGCCATCCATGATTACTCCGCGTTCCGTCTCGAGCTTCCAGGCCCCCTGGTTCACGTCGAGCACCATCACGTTCATTCCCAGGTTCATGGCGGCCTTTTGGGTGCTGAGGCGCGTGCGCAGACTGGAATTGAAGAAAATCATGAGGAGAGTCTTGTTGCGGCCCAGCGTGTCGTAAGCGAAGCGGTTGGCCTTGACGGCCATGGCTTCCGCTATTGCCACCCGCAGGTCGCCTATGTCGTGTACGTCAGTGAATTTTTTCATCGTGTGTATTATAGCGCGACTGCCGATTTCAAAGCCTTGATGAGCTTGTCGGCATCTTCGCGGGTTATAGTTAGAGGAGGAAGCAGTCTCACGGTATGTTCGCCTGCACCTCCGGTAAAGATATGGTGGTTGAAAATCAGTTTCCTACGGAATTCCGAGGCGTTGCCTTCCACGTCGAAGCCAATCATCAGTCCTCTGCCGCGAACATTGGCGAGTCCGGGAATCTCTTTCAAGCCGTCAAGAATATAATCGCCGATTACGCGGGCATTCTCCACGAGTTTCTCGGAGTCCATCACCTCGAGAACGGCAATGGCTGCCGCACAAGCAAGATGATTGCCGCCGAAAGTGGTACCGAGCATACCCTTCCATACCTCTATGGCAGGGCTTATGAGCACACCCGCCATGGGGAAGCCGTTGGCGATGCCTTTCCCCATAGTTATGATGTCGGGACGAATGCCGGCATACTGGTGGGCGAAGAAACGTCCCGAGCGGCCATAACCGCTTTGAATCTCATCGAGAATCAGCAGCGTGTCGTAATCGTCAACAGCCTTGCGGAGCTGGCGGAGAAAGTCGTCATCGGGCATACGGATGCCTGCCACACCTTGGATACCCTCTATGATTACCGCGGCATACTCGCCGGTGGAGAGTTCGCGACGCACGGCCTCGATATCGTTTAGGGGTACGAATGTAATGCGGTCGGTACGGTTGAGGGGAGCCTGAATCCGGGGATTGTCAGTGGCGGCTACGGCAGCCGATGTGCGGCCATGGAAAGCATGGCCGAAGGCAAGAATTTTATTGCGGCCTGTTGCGAAGGAGGCAACTTTCATCGCGTTCTCGTTGGCTTCTGCCCCTGAGTTGGCCAGAAACAGCCGGTAATCGTCGTAGCCTGACGCACGTCCAAGAAGGTCGGCATACCGCTCCTGTAAGCTGTTATGCACCGAGTTGCTGTAAAAGCCCAGACGACTCACCTGGTCTATCACAGCTTTGACATAATGAGGATGTGAATGTCCTATGGAAATCACGGCATGGCCGCCGTAGAAGTCAAGATATGGCGTGCCGTCGGCGGTATATACATAATTACCCCGACCGCGTACAGGCTCTATGTCGTAGAGACTGTAGACATCAAACATTTTCATACTCGTTGTGATTTTAAAATGATGAAGCTTTCAGGCGCAGCCCCGTATCCTCGGGGAGTCCGAACATAAGGTTCATGTTCTGCACCGCCTGTCCAGAGGCTCCCTTCAGAAGATTGTCAATCACGGCAACCACCATAAGTTTGCCCTCCTGGACTTCCAGCTGTATCACGGCGCGGTTGGTATTGACCACCTCCTTGAGGTTGATGTATCGGTCGGCCACATGCGTGAAGACGGCATCTTTGTAATAATCGGAATAGATACGCAGAGCCTCCTGCTGCGACATGTCGGTATCCATGGTGGCAATCACGAAGATGCCTCGCGGGAAATCACCCCTGACGGGTATGAAGGATATCCGCTGGTCGAAACCGGGCTGTACGTTACGCATCGTCATGGTGATTTCCTTGAGATGCTGATGAGTGAAAGGCTTGTAAACCGACAGGTTGTCGTTGCGCCAGCTGAAATGAGTGGAGAACGAGGGTTTGACGCCGGCACCTGTGCTTCCGGTGATTCCAGTTACGTTGACTTCGTTCTTGAGGAGACCATTGTGGGCGAGGGGCAGAAGCGCGAGCTGTATTGCCGTGGCGTAACAGCCGGGATTGGCCACGCTCTTGCTGCCGCGTATGCGGTCGCGGTTTACTTCCGGGAGGCCATAGACGTAGCCTGCCGACTCATCTCGGAAGTCCTGGGCGAGGTCTATGACCCGTAAAGCGGCGGGTCGCTCGTGTTCCTCCCAGAAAGCGCTGCTTTTGCCATGCCCCGAGCACATGAACACCACATCGAGGTCAGAGAAATCGAGGGCGTCGGTGAACGTGAGGTCAGTCACTCCTATGAGACCCTGATGCACGTCCGACAGCAGATTGCCCGCATTGCTCTCCGAGGCCACACCGCAAAGCTCTACCTCCGGGTGGTTCAGTAGTATGCGTATCAGCTCGCCGGCAGTGTAGCCGGCACCCCCTGTTATACCTGCCTTTATCATTTGCCGTTGCGTTTCTGTACGTTGTGGTATATTTTCATCTGGTTGCCCAGTATCTTTGTAAAGCCCTTGACATCGTCGGCGCTCCATGCCTTGTTGACCTCGCCATATTCGCCGAAGTCGGTTTTCATGAGGTCAAACGGAGAATCTACACCGACGAGGGTGTAACCCAAAGGACGAAGAGTGAGTTCAACGGTACCTGTCACGTTCTGTTGGCTGCTTTCCAGGAATTTCTCCATGTCGCGCATCACCGGCTCCAGATACTGGGCTTCGTGCAGGAACATCCCGTACCACGTGCCTATCTGATCCTTCCAGTACTGCTGCCATTTGGTTAGCGTGTGTTTCTCAAGCATCTTGTGGGCGTTGATGATGAGAATGGGGGCGGCGGCCTCAAAACCCACGCGACCCTTGATGCCGATTATTGTGTCGCCTATGTGCATGTCGCGGCCTATGCCGAAGCGGGAACCTATGGCCTCTACCGTCTGTATGGCTTCTACAGGGTTGTCGTAGGTTACACCGTTAACCTCTTTCAACTCGCCCTTGACAAAAGAGAGTTTCAGCGTTTCGGGACCTTCGGCGGTTACCTGACTCGGGTAGGCGCTTTCGGGAAGAGTCTGCTCACTGTGCAGTGTCTCCTTGCCGCCGATGCTCGTGCCCCATAGTCCCTGGTTGATAGAGTATTCCATCTTCTTATAGTCGGCTTTTATGCCATGCTTACGGAGATAGTCTATCTCATATTCGCGGGTAAGGGTAAGGTCGCGGGTGGGGGTGATGATCTCTATCTCGGGGGCGAGAATCTGGAAGGTAAGGTCGAATCTCACCTGATCGTTGCCGGCGCCTGTAGAGCCGTGGGCCACGGCATCGGCACCTATCTTTTTGGCATATTCTATGATTGCGATGGCCTGGAAGATGCGTTCCGACGATACGGAGATGGGGTATGTGCCGTTGCGCAGCACGTTGCCGGCAATCATGTAGCGAATCGACTTGTCGTAATATTCGCGGGTGATGTCGAGAGCGGCATGTGAAGCGGCGCCCAACTCTTCGGCGCGGGCTGCTATGCGCTCAAGGTCGGCGGCGCTGAAGCCGCCTGTGTTGGCTATCGCTGTATGTACCTCATAGCCAAGATCCTCACTGAGGTATTTTACGGCAAAGGATGTGTCGAGTCCGCCGCTGAAAGCCAGCAGCACTTTCTTTTTCTTATTGTTGTCCATTGTATCGTCTTATTTCAGGTGAAAGAGTTTTGCGAATTTGTTTTTTAACCAGGTGGTGTAGGGAGTAAGGGCGGATGCTTTTTTGAGTTCGGCCTTAGGGTCGTAGAGCATGCCGTAGCAGAGACACATACGCTGGTTGTTTCTTTTGAGGATGTCGTAATTCACGCACCCCTCGCAACCTTTCCAGAACTCTTCGTCGGTAGTAAGCTCGGAGAAGGTCACCGGCTTGTAACCGAGGCGGGAGTTGAGCTTCATGACAGGCAGGGAAGTGGTGATGGAGAAGATTTTGGCGTAGGGGAATCGTCGTCGGGCAAGTTCGAAAGTCTTGTTTTTGATACGTCCCGCGAGGCCGAGCCTGCGGTATTCAGGGTCTACTATCAGACCCGATGTCGCCACGTAGTCACCGTGACCCCAGCTCTCTATGTAGCTGAAGCCTATCAGTTTGTCGCCATACATCGCCACTACCGCCTTCTCGCCGAGTATCTTGTCCTTGATGTACTCGGGGGAACGCCGGGCAATGCCCGTGCCGCGCTGTAAGGCCGACTTGTAGATGAGGTCCACTATCTGATCGGCATACTTCGTATGCTCCTCGGTCGCAAACATCACCGTTACCTGGTCATTGTTCATTCTTTAGGGTTTGATTATCATTCATCCGGAGTAGTCCGGAAATATCCGCTTGGGTAATTGGTCTTATTCAAGATGCAAAATTAGGCAAATTTGCTGAATAATAAACGGTTATGGATGAAAAAGATTTTGTCGGCTGCGGAATTTGTCATCAATCACACCCTATTTCGGTGTCAATAGGAAGAATTCCGAAATGACGGAGAGTTTCCAAATCGTTAATGAGATTGGCTGTTCTGCCATCCCATACTATGCGACCCTCTTTCAAAATGACACTTCTTGGGCATAATAGAGTGGCTACTGCGAGATCGTGGGTGGCAATAAGACAGGTATGGGTGAAACGCTTCAGCAGAGCCACTAACTGACGCTGTCCCGTGGCGTCGAGTCCTGAGGTGGGTTCGTCCATCACAAGAATGGAAGGCTCCATCGACAGCACCGTGGCTATGGCGGCCCGTTTTTTCTCTCCTCCCGACAGCGTGGCCGGCGATCGTGAGGCAAGTTCCTCGGCGCCTACTGCCGCCAGACTGACCCGCACACGCCTGTCAACCTCCTCCTTGGGCAGCCGCATGTTCATTGGTCCGAAAGCGACATCCTCCGCAACTGTGGGCATGAACAGCTGGTCGTCGGAGTCCTGAAAAACCATACCAACCGTCTGACGTATCAACGGCAATGTCTTCTTGATCACCGGCACGTCGCCGACATTAACCTCGCCTTGTGTGGGCATAAGAAGACCGTTGGTGTGCAGGAGGAGCGTTGACTTACCAGCTCCGTTGAGACCCAACAACGCCACCTTCTCGCCGTGCGTCACGCGGAAGGTGATTCCTTTAAGAACCTCTCCTCCGCCCGGATAGCTGTAATGAACGTCACTGAACTGTATATAATGGTGCGACATGGTTTTGCGATTAGTGGAACAATAACTGGGGACTCAGAAATCTCAGCAGCAGGAATACGAGTATCCATACAGCGGTAAAGGCTGTATCGTTCGCGGACCAGCGATAAGGGTTCTGCTGCCAGTCGGGGATAGTACCCCTGAACCCTCGGCACAGCATAGCCTGATGGACGCGCTGTGCACGGTCGATGCTTCTGATGAAGAGCTGCCCTATCATCGGCCCCCACATGCCAACGGAGAACGACCGGCGCCCATAGCCCCGAGCCATCCGTGCGCGGCGCATCTGTTGCAACTCTTCAAGCAGCAGTCGGCCATAACGGTATACCATCTCCAGCTGCGTGGTGAGGAATGCCGGCACATGCACACGCCGCATGGCGCGACACATCCCTATGAACCCGCAAGCCGACGTCAGCAACAGCAATGCCTGCAGGGCATACAACCCTCTGACAGTGATGGAGATAAATGTGAGCCACCCGTGCGACAGTTCATACCCCCCCATTCTAATGCCTGGAGCGCGGTCGAACCATGGGTTGAATATCCCTATCAAGGCAATGAATGGGATGACAGCCATCGACTTTACAAAGATACGGGAGAAGGGAATGCCGAGATATGCCGAGCATATAAGAGGGTATATCCCGAACCACAGGAGAGCGGCGAGATGATCCAACGGCACGGAGAGAAGTGTGACAAGGTAGAGCAGCGTCACCGACAGCAAGGCTACAGGATTGCGTGCGGCAGTGCTCCGGGATGCCGTCTGGCATTCCGAAGCACTATACGTGTTTATTCCTTTCTCCAGCTTGTCGGCCATCAGAGTGTCATTTTTTATTATCGGTATTGGAGACGACTGCGGCAGCTTTCTTGGAACGGTGTCTTGTGATAAGGGCGGAGAAAGCCCAAAGTAGGGCGAGCACCACCACCGCGCCGACGATTCCCGACAAAGAGTTGTCGTAGTCGGGCATAAGAGCCGTAGAGTTCTGTACGTTACGGGCCGCCTCTGCCACAGTGCCGACGCTTTCGAGGTCGGTAGAGCCCGTGATGTTCATAATCGACCATTCGAGACCGTCAGGGTCGGAAGATGCGAAGGAGGCGATGACAGTGGCAATTACCAGAGCCGCGATTCCGAAGCCCCATACAGTAGCCTTGATCGACTTGGCGGTCCGGCGACCTTCCTCACGCACAAGCAATGCCGGACGTGTACGCTGCACGAAATAGAGCACCATACCCGTGGCTATTCCTTCGCCGAGACCTATGGCAAGATGTATGGGGAGCATCAGCATGGCGAAGTCGGCTGTAGGAAGAGCCGTAACGCCAGATAGCTCCGTCTCGGCCACCACACATAAGGCTCCAGCCTCGAGACCGACTACGGAAGCCAGACAGGATACAGCCATCAGTTTCCAGAGTTTTGCCGGGAAACGGAGCAATGGCCGGAATACCAACGGATAAGCCACAAGCGTGGACATGGCAGCCATATTGATGATATTGCAACCCAATGCCATAAGGCCTCCGTCGGCAAACACCAGGCATTGAATTATCAGCACCGAGGAGAGTGTGACAAAAGCAGCCCAAGGCCCCAATACCGAAGCTAAAAGGATTCCTCCCACGATATGGCCGCTGGAGCCGGTGCCCGGTATGGAGAAGTTGACCATCTGCGCCGCGAATACAAAAGCGCCCATCACGCCCATAAGCGCCGGGTTGATATCGTCGGCGTTTTTCTTTATTTTGGCTCCCGCCACGCCCAACAGGGTCGCGGCTATCCCGGCTCCCGCAAGGGCCACCGGCGTTGAGAGCAATGCGTCTGCCATGTGCATAATTAATCTTTAATCATTTATCTTTTAACACTAATCGACCAAATACGGCCGAAATAATGGCGCCTGCCAAGCCTATGGCTATGCAGAAAATGAGCACTCCCTTGATGCCGGTATCACGCAACAGCACGGGCATGAAGAACACACCGCATATGGCACCTATCTTGCCAATCATGGCAGCAATGCCGGTACCCGCGCCTCGTTCATCCACGGAATATATCTGCGAAGGGATGATGAACGTGATAAGGTGTGGTCCGCCGTTGAGCGAAACCTGAAAGATGAGGAATCCCAGTATCGACACCCATATAGGCCAGCTCCCTACATATGCCGCCATCACGATGCCCACGCCTATGGAGTAGAGGACAAAGCCCCAGGTCAGCATCGCCACGTGGTACACCTTGCGCATGATAAGCAGTCCTATCACGAAGCCGGGGAGTATGAAGCAGTTCACGATGGTGGTATATTCCACGGAATTGAGTATCTTCGCCATGCCGGTGGTCTGCGTTTTGTCGATGCCGAGAGCCATGATGAGCGCTGGTAGGAATATGCCTATGCCGTAGACGCCCACACCCTCGCAGGCCCACGGAATGCCGCTGAATATCACCTTCAGGATGTTCCTTCCCTTAAAGAGACTTCCCCATGAGGCTTTCTTTTTTGAGGGAGCCACGGTCTCGGGAATCACTTCTGCATCCGGGCCGTAGAACCATTGCCCCGCCTTCTGAGCCTCGGCAACCTTTCCTTTGCCCATTAGCCATCGAGGTGAATCGGGATAGTGAAGTCTGAACAGAAGAGTGCACAGACCCAGGGCCGTTATAAGGAGCAGCAGCCATTTCCATATGTCGGGATTCATGGTTGCGCTGATAATCAGCCAGCAGCACAGAGAAATCCCTATGAAACCGAGAGCGGAGGTGGCCTTGGCCACACCCACCATCATCAGGCTCCATTTGCGCGGCATCAGTTCTGAAATATATGAGGAGTCGAGGCTGTAGCCGCCTCCTATGCCGATGCCGGAAATGAACAGGCCGGCGATCAGAAAATATATGTCATGGCAGAAGAATGCCAGAAGCGAGCCGGCCATAATCAGCAGCGGACAAAGGCGGAAGAGTAGGGCATAACCCTTGACATCGCTTATACGGCCAATTACCGCCGAACCTATGGCGATACCTATCAGACCTATTGCGCCGGTCACCCCCTGCAGTTCGGAGGAGATGCCGTTATGTGTCACGATGAGGAGCATAGGCAATATTATTCCCACCAGGGCAGATTGTGCCGCGCCGATCATCTGCTCCATACTGCATACCGCCAGAATGCCTATGTGGCGTCCCGTCAGTTTCATGTCTTCGATAGGAGTCTTTGCCATGACTTGGAATTATTTGAAAATCTGTTTTTTGCTTTCAGGGTCACGCAGCCAGTTCGACATATCGGGATTGAAACGGTCGTCGAGCTTGATGCGGGGGAGCAGGAATAGCCAAGTGGCGATACAGAAAGGGCCTGTAAGTGTGGCCATTCCCCAGGGCGCGAAGAAGGCGTTCATGCCTGCCTGGATAAAGACCGTGATGATGACGGCGAAAAGGGTCCAAAGACATCCTATCCAGCTCGGCTTATAGAAGGTGGAGCCAATGGCTATGCCGGTAAGGACGGCGCTGAAGCCGTAAAGGCCTGAGTCAATGGATACGCCACCGGCCTGGAACACTATTGCCGTACCCAAGGCTAACGCTGACGACACACATGCGTAAAGGCATGCGATACGGTTGCTTATCGCAAGGGCTACTATGAAGAAGATGCCTGTGACCCAGCTCTTGATGAGGAAGACCTGCGAGATGCCGTTGAGCCATGCCTCTACCAATGTGCCGAAGGTGTAATCCTCATGGGCATGGATTGTGAACAGCAGACTCGGAGCATCCATACCTGTGGAAGGGAATCCTTTCAGCTCGCGGGCACATAGCAGGAAGAACCATGTCATGGCCACGAACGGGAAGGTGAGAGAATTGATTTTCCAGGGAGCCATAACATTGTTGAAGCCGCGGCGTACCCACGTGGTCATCATGGCGCATATAACCAGACCCATCCACATCATCCACGTGTTTCCGATGAATGTCGGGAAAGCACATCCCACCAGACAGCCGTTGAACCCCCAGAGTCCCTGTTCTCCGTCGATTACGGCACAGCCGCGGTTGCGTGTGAGATATCCAGCCAGCGTGGATGCGGCCGTTCCCGTTACCGCACCCCAGGCCACAAGACCGTTTCCTTCGGAATAGGCACCCCAGAATATCCCTGCCAGAAACAGCAAACCGGTCCAGGCGTTGCACTGGAACATCACCTGGCTTATGCCGCGAAAAAACGACAGTATTGATATTCTTACCGGTGCCGGAAACTTCTTCCAAAGTCGGCCGGTAGTGACATTCCCTACCTTCACCGTATTATCTGTATTGCCATCCATAATCTTGTATATAAAAATTTGAATAGGTCATGATTAACGCCAGGGGAATTCCTCAGGAATAGGCACACCCTTAACGGCCTGGCGGACTTTAGAGCAGAACTCGCGCACAGCTTTCTTGACCGGTCCTGCCTCCATGCCGAGCACCTTGAAAAGAAGTCCGGCACCGTTGGGGAGGTGTGTTATGCCGGCGGCTAAGTGACGTTCGCGGTCAATGTAGGGCTCTGTGGCGTCATAAATCTTACGGGCAGTATCTTCAGGCGTGCATACCACGACATTGGCGAAAACGTCGTAACTGCCCATGATGCCCGTGTCGCGAAGACGGCACAGGTCGGGAGAGATGATGAACTTCTCCCGGAACAGCTGTTCGCCTGTGGGACGTTCACCATGTGTGCATACCGACAGGATGTCGAACTGGAAAAGTTCGTCGTTATGGTATTTCCTGCCTCCCATATATATCTCGGCGTATGCCACCGTGGCTGTCGGGTGTATTATCATACGCGTATCACATATATAGCGTGTATGCGCACAGGGGAATGTCGGCTCGGGAAGAAATTCCAGATAGGCGTTTTCCTCCAGGACTATGTTCTGTATCATGCCGGCATAGTTGTGCCGCATGGGGGCAATCTTGGTGCCGGCTCCGGTAGATACAAACGCCATGGCATCCTTGCCCACTGATATGTCCTGCTGGTATCTGTCGCCTTCTATATACTGTCCGCCCGACGACAGGATGTAGACGCAAGGCATGCCGGGGAGCTCCTCGTCGAAATAAAGTTCCTGCTGTACCACAATGGGCACGCGACGGTCAAGATGGCGAAGAATTGACTTGCCATCCTTGTCGAGTTCGAACCCGAGACTGAGAAAGCCTTTCTTGCCGGGAGCTCCCACATACATGGCGAGCGGCTCGTCAAGATAGGGAGCCATCTCCGGCGCATGGGAGAAGTCTACATCCGGTACTCTGGTGATATATCGTGTGGATGCCATGGCATTTGTATAATTTGTATATTATGTTATGATTACTGATGCTGCGGGGCTTTGTCGAAGAGAGCCATCTTGTCAAGAAGCTCCAGAAGTTTGTCGATATGTTCACCGGTCATAGAGTTGGTGAACACGAACGGTTTTCCAGGTCTCATAAGCTCGGAGTCGTGCTTCATGACATCGAGACTGGCACCCACATAGGGAGCGAGGTCGGTCTTGTTGATCACGAGGATATCGCTCTGACTGATGCCGGGACCATCCTTGCGCGGTATCTTGTCGCCGGCGGCAACATCGATGACATAGATGAAGAAGTCCACGAGGGCCGGACTGAATGTAAGCGTGAGGTTGTCGCCGCCACTCTCTATGAACACTATGTCGGCATCGGGGAATTTGGCTTCCATCTCCTCGACGGCGGCTATGTTCATCGACGGATCCTCGCGTACCGCAGTATGCGGGCAGGCTCCCGTCTCCACGCCTATGATGCGGTCTTCGGCAAGATAACCCTTAAGCGTCTTGCGAACATGTTTGGCATCCTCCGTGGTTACTATGTCATTGGTTATGATCAGTACCTTGTAGCCCTTTTCCAACAGGCGGGGCGTCAGCGCCTCTATAAGTGAAGTCTTGCCGGACCCTACCGGGCCGCCGACTCCTATTCTGCATGTACTCATGTTTCGTAATCTTAATGTAATTCGTAATCCTGGTGTTTCTTGTATCTTTGAGCAACCTTGGCAGCTGTCAGCTCATGAACATTCTCATCTTCCCCTTTTCGTGAAGGGAGGCGAGGACGTCGATTTGCGGCACGAAGCAGTTCATATCGTCAAGTTTCATCCGCGAAGCCTTTTCGTAAAGAGCAGGAATATCGGCCGCCAGTCGGTAAAGAATCTCCTGCGTATCGTAATGCGACACCCTTACAAGCCTTAGCGCGGCCCCCACGATCATGTTGACAATGCCATACTGATGCGAGGCGAAGAGGTCTCTCTCATCGAGGCCCGCGGCCTCGAATACGAGACCCTGTGCCACCGGATATGTGCCGGGACAGTCGCCGGTCTTTATGTCGGCGAGCCAGCGTTTCACTATGTCTGTGGGGAAAAGGCGGTCGGCAAGCTCGGCGAGTTTCTTGCCCATGCGTTCGAGCATAAGGCGTGCCTCGTCGTTCATCTTGAAGAGCATCAGATACCTGTCGGCCTCCACCACTGCGTCATAGTCGCCTTTTCGAGCCGCCCTGAAGGCATGGAGCGCTGCCACCCCGTCGCTGTAGGCCGCCTGCAACGCCGCCGACCTGCTGTATTGCTCCAGCGTCTCGGCATCATGCACAAGCCCTTCGTATCCGGCTGTCTCCAGACCGTTGGAAAACGAAAATGTCCCCACCGGAAACATCGCGTCGCTGAACTGCATAAGGTGCGACAGCAGTGTCAGTCTCTCCAGTTTCTCTTCGTTGCCGTTCATGTCACAGAGTATGGTCGTGATGATGATGTTCGTGCGAGTGGCTCTCGTGGCCCGCTCCTCCGAACAGGTTTCTTTTCTCGTCGGGAGCAAGGTAGGGTATCACTTCCTGACCCTCCTCGAACCGGTAGGTTATCCCTTTTATGTTATGGGTATCCATCACGGCGAGCATCACCTTCTTGTCGACGGTCAGAGGCACATATACCTTGGTACCTTTGGTCACGGCGGGCCAGTGCTGGTTGCCTATGGCATGGCCAAGCTCCACACAAGTGCGTACGATAGTCTCTTTGTCAAGATTCTCTATTCCGGCGAGATCAATCACGAGCACAGGGTTGAGCTTCAGACGCAACACCGTGGCTTTATGCTCATCGGGTGAATAGGCAATGATGTCGCCGTCGGCAATGCGGCTGTTGCGCTTCAATGCCACGGGGTATTCGTTGCCGAGGTCGCCTTTGGCAAGGAAACGGCTCTTCTGGGCTGTCCACTGGTCGAGATAGACGTTCTCCACCTCGCACTCATGAAGCCGCTCATGCCATTCGGGCGTATTCACATTCCCAATGATATCTGTAATGATTTCCATAGTATTCAATGTGGCTGTTAAAATTAAAGGAGGCGCGGCGCGAAAGGCCGCGCCTCCTTCGGGGTCTATACATTAGTAATAACTTAGCTGAACCAGTAGAGCTGGGCAAGAGGGAGTTTTTCTGCCGGAGCCACGTAAGCGAGTTCTCCGTCGACGGTGACATAGAACGTCTCGGGGTCAACCTCGATACGCGGTGTGGCGGTGTTGCGCACCATGTCTTTCTTGGTAATCTGACGCACATGGTTCACGCCATAGACGTTGCTCTTGAGGTTGAGCAGTTCCTTGATACCGAGGTCGAGAGCCGCCTGCGACACGAAGGTGGTGCGGGTATTGGGCAGCGATGCCCCGAAGCATCCGTACATCGGTCGCATGATTTTCGGCTGGGGAGTGGTGAGCGAGGCATTCGGATCGCCCATGTTGGCCCAGTTGATAAGGCCTCCCTTTATGACGAGCTGCGGTTTCGTGCCGAAGAAAGCAGGTTCCCAAAGCACCAGATCGGCCATCTTGCCGGGAGCTATCGAGCCAAGTATGTCGCTGATGCCATACGTGATGGCCGGGTTGATGGTAATCTGCGCAAGATAACGGAGCACGCGGAAGTTATCGTTGCCGTCGGAGTCCTCCTTGAGTTTGCCACGTGCCGACTTCATGTAGCTTGCCATCTGGAAGGTACGCATGAACGATTCGCCCACACGGCCCATGGCCTGAGAGTCGGAAGAAACCATCGAGATGATTCCCAGATCGTGGAAGATGTTTTCGGCGCTCTGTGTCTCGGGACGCACGCGGCTTTCGGCAAAGGCCACATCCGACGGGATGTTGGGGTTGAGGTTATGGCAAACCATAATCATGTCGAAGAGCTCAGCCTGAGAGTTGATGCCGAACGGGAGAGTGGGATTTGTAGAGGAGGGGAGCACGTTGTTCAGAGAAGCCACTTTCAGGAGGTCGGGAGCATGACCGCCGCCGGCTCCTTCGGTATGGTAGCTGTGAATAGTGCGGCCGTCGATTGCGGCGATGGTATCCTCCACGAAGCCTGACTCGTTGAGGGTATCGGCATGCAGAGCCACCTGAACATCGAAGTCGTCGGCAACCTCCATACATGTCCTTATGGCGGCGGGGGTTGTACCCCAGTCCTCATGCAGCTTGAAGCCGCAGGCTCCGGCACGTACCTGGTCCTCGAGATTCTCGCGGCAGGCGCAGTTGCCCTTGCCGAGAAGTCCCACATTTATGGGGAGACCGTCGAGGCTCTGGAGAATACGTGCAAGATTCCACGGGCCGGCGGTGATGGTGGTGCCGTTGGAACCGTCGGTAGGACCGACGCCGCCGCCAATCAAGGTAGTGATACCGTTGCTGAGGCAGTTGTAGGCCTGCTGCGGCGATACGAAGTGCACGTGACCGTCGATACCTGCGGCCGTAAGAATCATATGCTCGCCGCTTATCGCATCGGTGGATGGACCTGTGACAAGCGTGGGCGTAACGCCTTCCATCACATTGGGGTTGCCTGCCTTGCCGATTCCGGCGATTTTGCCATCCTTGATGCCTACGTCGGCCTTTACCACGCCTAAGAGCGGGTCGAGGATGGTAACGTTGGTGATCACGAGGTCGAGGCTTCCGGCTTTCGATGTGCATTCGTTGGCCAGCCCCATGCCGTCGCGTAATGTCTTGCCGCCTCCGTATACGGCCTCGTCACCGTATACCCGAAGGTCTTTCTCTATCTCTACATACAGGTCGGTGTTGCCCAGGCGGATCTTATCGCCCACGGTGGGACCGAAAAGCATGTTGTTTTCTTGTCTTGATATTGTAGCCATGGCGATATTATTTATCGGGTTTCACTTCATTTTCGGTGTATTCGCTGTCGGCTTGATCTTCAGTCACCGACTTGTAGCCGTATTCCTGTATTCTGCGCAGCGCCGTGATGCGTTTGGGATAGTAAGTGGGGGTGTCTTCCCAGCCTGCATAGCCGTTTACGAGGTCGTCGAAGCCGATGACTCTCTGCTTGCCGGCATACTGCACGACTTCCACTTCCTTCTCCTCACCGGCCTCGAAACGGATTGCCGTGGTGGCAGGTATGTTGAGATGGTACCCGAAGCATGCCGGACGGTCGAATTCGAGGTAACGGTTAGCCTCGAAGAAATGGTAGTGGGAACCTACCTGTATAGGCCGGTCGCCGGTGTTGCGAACCTTCACTTTGCGTGTAAGGCGGTTCACGTTGTATTCAATGGGCGTGTCGGCAAGTATCACGCCTCCAACGGGAACATACTCCTTGGGAGTAAAGCCCGGAGTGACGGGAGTGCCCTTGCTGTTGTCTGTGTTCATAGTACTAATTTTGTGTTCGCTTCATTGCAGCATAGATTCGGCGAGCGGATTATTTTATGGGATGATGGATGCTCACAAGTCTTGAGCCGTCGGTGAAGACAGCCTCCACCTGCAGAAGGGTAATCATGTCGGCGACGCCGTCCATGACCTGATCTTTTGTCAATACTTTGGCGGACTGGGTCATGACCTCTTCCACCGTCTTGCCTTCACGTGCCATCTCAAGGGCTGCCGACGTGATGTAGGCTACCGATTCCGGATAGTTCAGCTTCAACCCTTTGTTAAGCCGTCGCTCGGCGATCAGACCAACACACAGCAGTTTCAGCTTATCTTCCTCTTTGGGCGTTAAATGCATAGTCTCGAGTTTTTGATGATTATACTTTGGCTTATCGTGCATGGATCAATCACGCATGCTCTAAGCTTCTTTTATGGTAACAAATAGCCGTATAAAATGGTTTTACAATCATTAACATGACACAGGGCTGATTTCATTACTGCGAAAGAGGGTTATTTGGCTGTTGCTGAGGTTTTTAATAACTTTGCGGAAAATTTAACGTATAGTAAGGATGGAGAAATTACCGCAAGACCCTTTCATATTGCTGAGCATGGTCAACATGCGTCTGCGCGACGAATACGGCAGCCTTGACGAGCTGTGTACCGCCATGGATGTCGACAAGGAGGATTTGATAAGGAAACTGAAGGATGCCGGATTCGAGTATCTGCCGGCACCGGTAAATCAATTCAGATAAGCGGCGATGATAGATAAGAAAAAGATTGGTATGATATCGATGGCTATGGCTACTGCGGTAGCGGCCAATGCCGATGTCACTCTTGTTGACAAGCTCGACGTGAAATTGTCGGCCACCGGTCTGATAATGTTCGACGGGGCACTCTTCACACCCAAAGATGACGTGTTTGCCGACGGTGTGTCGCTACCGGAAGTAAGGCTGGGAGCCCATGGCAGGTTCGGAAAGTTCGAGGCAAGAATCGACTTAGGTTACGGTATGCAGAAGTTCAGGATGAAGGATGTGTATATGCAGTACAATCCCGATGCCTACAACAGGCTTCGTCTCGGGTACTTCATACATCATTTTGGTCTCAACGCGTCGACGGGAAATGCGGCCAAACCGATGATAGTGGAGCAGACACCTAATGCCTTTTTCAACGCCAACAGTCGCAATCTGGGACTTATGTATGTCTACGACCGGAGTGCGTGGTTTGCCGCCGCGAGTCTCTTCGCGTCAAACAGGAGCCTTACCGAGTATGCCAACACGCAGGGTAAGATAAGCGTGGGGGCGTTGGGCAGATTCCTATGGCGTCCATTCCACGAGTCGGGCAAAATGGTGCAGATAGGCATCTCTCCATGGTATCAGACGGCTTCGCACCAACGGCTTGAAGATGGCGGCGTATCCCGGGGAAACTTCTCTTTTGCCTGCACCTATCCCACCACTGTCGATAATGTGGAACTTCTTGAAGCCGATATCCCGAACGCCAAGGGGGTATTCAAGCTCAGTCCGGAACTGTTGCTGTCAAAGGGCAGGTTCGCGCTGGAATCGCAGTATTACTATATGAATGTGACGCGCGACAAAGGTTACGTCAATTATCAGGCTTATGGCGTTTACGGTATGGCGCGGTTTCTGATTCTTGGCGACAGGCAATATACCTATTCATCGGCCAATGCCGGCATAACGCCCTCGAAACCGAAAACCCTTGAGTGCGTAGTAGGCTACAGTCATACCAACGCCAACTGCCCGGGAGCCGGCATTTATGGCGGCATATCCAACGATTATTCGGTCACGTTCACCTACAACATCACCAAATGGATGCTTGCCCGACTGCGCTACAGCTACACCGACGTGCGAGCCAAAGCAGACGCTCCCGACCGTCACGTCAACATCATCCAGGCCAGGGTAATGTTCAAGTTCTGAGAAGGATAGATGATAAATTATCAAGGGGAGCGCCATATCCAACGGCGCTCCCCTTTAAGTAAGGTTTACGTGTGAGTGATTACCAGATTGTGAGACGCTCGTTTTCGGGGCGGAACATCTTGTCGCCCTCCTTGATACCGAATGCCTCGAAGAAGGGTGTGATGTTGCGGAGGGACACGTTCACGCGGTTCACTCCTAAGGAGTGGGGGTCGGCAAGCGTGAGGTTGCGTATCTCCTGCTCACGGATATTGTTGGCCCAGAGGTTGGCATAGTTCATGTAGAACACCTGCGTGGGATCGAATCCGTCAATCTTAGCCTCCTCGGAAGTGATGTCTACACCTTTCTTCTTCTGGGAGTCGAGCCATGCCGTGTAAGCGATACGGAGACCGCCATGGTCGGCGATGTTCTCGCCGAGGGTATACTGACCGTTGGCCTTGAGACCTGGAAGAACCTCAATCTCGTTGAACTGCTCGGCGAGACCCTGTGTAAGAGTTGCGAACTTCTGCGCGTCTTCGGGTGTCCACCAGTTGATCATATTGCCGTCGGCGTCGAAATTGCATCCCTGGTCGTCGAATCCGTGAGTGATCTCATGGCCTATCACCACGCCGATACCGCCATAGTTCTCGGCATCGCTGGCATTGGGATCGAAGAAGGGTGCCTGAAGGATTCCGGCAGGGAACACTATCTCGTTGGCGAGAGGACTGTAGTAGGCGTTGATGGTCTGGGGAGTCATGTGCCACTCGGTCTTGTCGACGGGCTTGCCCCATTTCTCCAGATAACGGTCCTGTGCCCACATGCCGGCGTTGTGCATATTCTCGGCATACGACAGAGCCGGGTCTATCTCCAGCAGCGAATAGTCTTTCCACTTGTCGGGGTATCCTATCTTGACGGTTATGGCGTTGAGCTTCTGCATGGCCTTCACCTTGGTGTCGTCGGACATCCAGGAAAGGTTGATGATGTGCTTGCCCAGGGAGTGACGGAGGTTTTCAACAAGACCCTCCATGTACTCCTTGCTGCTGGCGGGGAAGTATTTCTCCACATACAGCTGGCCGATACCTTCGCCCATCACGCCTTCCACGGCACCGAGGGCCTTCTTCCAGCGGGGACGCTGCTGCTGAACACCGCTCTTCACCTTGGCATATTCGAAGCTTGCATCGGCGAAAGCGTCGCTGAGATAGGGAGCCATGCTGCTGACTACCTCCCAGAGGTAATAGTCCTTCTTCTCGCGGTCGGTGAGCGAGCCTATGAGGTTGTCGGCCTGCTTCACGGTGTTGGGCTCGGTCACAATCACCGACTCAGGAGCGTCGATGTGCATCGTCTCGGTGAACCAGCGGTCCCAGGGTATGTTGGAATAATTCTCCTTGAGCTGGGCCACGGTACGCGGATTGTACATGGCCGGGATGTTGCGGCTCTGCTCGCGTGTCCATGTGGAGTCGGCAAGCAGGGTCTCGATCTTGATTACATTGGTGGCAATGCGTTTGGCGTCGCCCGTTTTGTAGCCCGCCAGCTTCATGTCGGTCTCGATAAGCTTGCGGTAGGCAGCCATTATCTCCTTGTTCTTCTTGTCTTTCTTCAGATAGTAGTCGCGGTCACCGAGGCCGAGGCCTGTGGAACCGACATACATGGCGTAGACCTTGCTATTCATAAGGTCCTCCTGCGGGCCTGAGCTGAAGAAGGGGGAACCGTAGTTGCGGTGTACCCATATCAGCAGGTCGTTCATCTCGCCCGGCTTGGTGTTCTCAATCTTGTCGATTATCGGCTTGACGGGAGCGGCACCTTCACGGTTACGGCGCACGGAGTCCATCGCCAGCTCGTAAAGGTTGGCTATCTTGTAGGCATTAGTGCCCTTGGCCGGATTGGTGGCCGCCAGACCGGTTACGAGACGCTGTACACGAGCGTTGCTCGAATCGTTGAGGATGTTGAACTGCCCGTAACGGCTGTATTCAGGCGTCAGCGGATGTGTCTCCATCCATTTGCTGTTGACATGGCGGTAGAAATCCTCTTTGGGACTTACGTCGGGATTCAACCCTTTGCCGTCAAGACTTACAAGATGCTCCTGGGCTATGCCGCTCAACGACATAGCTCCCATCAGCATACAGATGATTCCTGTCTTTTTCATAGGTCGTATTGTTGTTTTTGTTTTTGTTGTCGTTATTGAATCGAACCGATAAATGCTATGACTCACACCATATCGGGGAGAAGAGTCTTGATTTTGTTATCGGTTTCTTTCCATTCATCGTCCGGTATTGAATCCGGCATGATACCGCCGCCGGCATAAAGGGCATATCGGCTGGGCGAGATGTGCGCGCAACGGATGGTGACAAACATGTTGAAATCATCGTCGGCATACCATGGGCCGCAGTAACCGCCGTAAAAGTCGCGGCTGAACGATTCGTGGTCAGCGATAATGCGAAGAGCTTTGTCGCGAGGCTGTCCGCATAGTGCCGGTGTCGGCGACATGGCGTCAAGAAGCCTGGACACATCGGTATCCTTGCCGGCTTTACCGGTTATTTCCGTGAGCAGGTGCTCTACCGGCCCGGCAGGAGCGGTAACAGTCTTGCTGATTTCCGGTTCGACACCAGATTCCCTGAACCGACGTGTTATGAAGTCGGTCACTACGTCATGCTCCTGCATGTTCTTGCTGTCCCATACTCCGACGGTGCCGGCTGGTCTGGTGCCAGCCAGCGCCATGGTGCGCAGCATGTTCTCCTTATTCTCGAGCAATAGTTCGGGGCTGGCTCCTATCCATGTGCCCGTTTCCTGTGTGGAGAAGAGATATACGAAAGCCGAAGGGTACCTGCGGCATAGCGATTCGAACATGGCGTCTATATCGAAATCTCTCGGCATCTCTCCTGTAAGGACTCTGGCGGCAACACCTTTTGTAAGTTCTCCGCTCTTTCCCGCATGTATCATTGCTAGAATTTCATCGCGGTGCTGCTCGGGGGTGACGGATGTTTCCGGCATGGGAGCCATACTCCCTCCGCCGTTTTCTTCAAAAGCCTTGCGGAAAGTGTCGGGATAGCATACCAGATCAAGAGGTATGAACAGGCGTGGCTTACCGGGGAGGAAAGGAGCAATCAAGAATCCACTGCCGCAGGGGGAGTCGAGAGCACGCCGTGACCAGCTTCCGCAAGAGAGCCTGGCTCCGGGCAGTCGATATTTGAATGTGTATGTCATGGCTTGAGATAGTATTCAGGATTCCAATGCTCTGGCTGTGAAGTCGAAAGTATCGGCGCCGGTGATGACGGCTCTTATGAAATCGCCGGTCCGCGCATCGGGGGCGCCGGTAACGTCGTAAGTCATATCCACCTCAGGGCTGTCCCATTGCGAGCGGCATGTGAGTGTCTCGCCGTCGGTTTCGTCGACGAGCAGCCTGACCTCCTTGCCAACCATCTCCTGGGCCAGTTCTTCGGAAATCGTAGCCTGAAGGTCCATGAGAGCATCGAGACGTTGCTGTTTCACCTCCTCCGGAATATCGTCGGCATAGTTGCGCTGACCATATGTATCTTCCTCTTCGGAATATGCGAAGGCTCCCATCCTGTCGAAACGCTGTTCTTTCACAAACTGCATCAACTCGGCAAAATCCTCTTCGGTCTCGCCGGGGAATCCCACCATAAGTGTGGTGCGTATCTTTATACCGGGCACTCGGCGGCGAATCTCGGTCAGCAGTTCTTCGGTCTCAGCCTTGGTGACATGGCGGCGCATACGCTCCAGTATTCTGTCGGAGCTGTGCTGCAATGCTATGTCGAGATATTTGCATACATTGTCGCGACGGGCCATTACGTCAAGAACGTCCATGGGGAAGTCGGCGGGGTAGGCGTAATGCAGCCGTATCCATTCCACGCCGGGTATGTCGGCCATGGCGTCGATGAGTTGTGCCAGCCGGTGTTCCCCATAAAGATCCAGACCATACGACGACAGGTCCTGGGCTATCACGTTGAATTCCTTGACACCTTTTGACACCAGGCTCCTGACTTCCTCAAGAATTTCTTCGGAAGGGCGAGAGGTATGGCGTCCGGTTATGAGGGGTATGGCGCAGAAGGCACAGAAACGGTTGCACCCTTCCGATATCTTCAGGTAGGCACTGTGCTGAGGAGTGGTCAAGGCCCTGTCCCATCCCTTTACCTGCACCGTGGCGCAGAGGTCGGGCAATGAATCGACGAAACCGTTCCAGTCGAATTTGCCATACCACATGTCGACCTCCGGCATCTCCGCCGGCAATGATTCGCGATATCTTTCCGACAGGCATCCCATCACCGCCAGATGCCCTATACGGCCTTCGGCCTTGAGCTCGCCGAGACGCAACAGCATCATCACCGACTCCTCTTTGGCATCGCCGATGAAGCCGCACGTGTTCACTATCACGTATTCTCCGTCGGGCTCTTCCGGATTATGCGCGGCTATATAGCCTTTTGATTCAAGGCGTCGCTTGAGACGTTCCGAATCTACAAGATTCTTGGAACATCCCATGGTGATGATGTCTACCTTGTGCTTCGTGTAACGGCTCATATCGTGTCGCCGAAAAGGGATTGAACGAACTCGGCGGGATGGAAAATCTGGAGGTCGGCCATCTTTTCGCCGAGGCCTATATATTTCACCGGGATCTTGAACTGATGGCTGATACCGATCACCACGCCACCTTTGGAGGTGCCGTCGAGCTTTGTTATGGCAAGGTTGTTGACCTCGGTTGCGGCGATAAACTGGCGGGCCTGTTCGAACGCATTTTGCCCGGTGGAGCCGTCGAGCACGAGAAGAATCTCGTTGGGAGCGTCGGGGACAACCCTTTTCATCACGTTCTTTATTTTGGTAAGCTCGTTCATGAGACCCACTTTATTGTGGAGACGTCCGGCGGTATCGATGATGACCACGTCGGCATCCTGAGCCTTGGCGGAGCTTATGGTGTCGAAGGCCACGGCTGCGGGATCGCTGCCCATCTGCTGCTTCACCACGGGAACGCCTACGCGCTGTCCCCATATGTCGAGCTGCTCTATGGCGGCAGCCCGGAAGGTGTCGGCGGCTCCGAGTACCACTTTATAGCCGCTCTGCTTATACTGATGAGCGAGCTTGCCGATGGTGGTGGTCTTGCCGACGCCGTTGACGCCCACTACCATTATCACATAGGGATCCTTGCGCTCCGGTATCTCGAAATCCTCCAGCTGGTCCTGGTGCTCCGGCTTCTCAAGCATCTGGGTTATCTCGTCCATGAGAAGACGTCGCAATTCACTGCTGCCTACGTATTTGTCGCGGGCAACACGCTCTTCAAGTCTCCGGATAATTTCAAGGGTGGTGTCGGTGCCGACATCGCTCGTGATGAAAGCTTCCTCAAGGTTGTCGAGGACCTCCTCGTCGACAGTGCTCTTGCCGGCTATAGCATGGGATATCTTGCTCCATACGCTTTCCTTGGTCTTCTCCAGACCGGTGTCGAGCGTCTCCTTCTCCTGCTGTACCTGCTCCTTGTCTTTTTTCTTTCTCGAAAAGAAATCTTTAAATCCCATAGTTTATTGTTCTTAATCTACAAAATTACAGAATAATCCCGATATAGACAATAGGAAGATTCAATGGAAAGTATCACATGCCGATTCCTCCCTGGGATTTGGCCGATGAGGTGTCGTCGGTGTTGAGGTCGAGACCGGTTTTCTTCACCTGCTCCTTGAGGTGTCCGAAATTCCAGGAAATATTCAGGGCCACGTCGAGCGATTTCATACGGTAGTCGGTGGTGGTGCGCATGGACTCGGTTTCGGTATGGAACTTGCCGCCGCTGTATGCCTGCAGGAAATTGGAGGCGGTGACACCCACTGTGAGTGCATTGTTCTTGAGGAAGCTGCGGGAAATGGATAGGCCATAATAATACCATCCTGAGGAATAGCCCTGGAACGTTATGTCGTGAATGTTCTGGCCGCCATAAGCTGAGAAGTTTATACCGGCGGGACCGCGCCAGTTCCAGTTGATGCCGTAATTGCCGCTCCAGCCATGATTGCCGGTTCCGGCGTCTCCACGCATGTCGGTATAGCTTACGCCTCCGTTGACACCCAGCGACATGCGCGGGGTGATGTTCCAGTTGAGGTAGCCGCGAAGCATGGTGGCATTCTTCCTGCCCACGTTGGCATACGATTCGATCAGCTGAAGGCCGTCGTTGTAGGTGCAGCTCACGATGCAGTTGTCGACGATGCTGTGCTGCAGCGTCACGTTGCCGCCGATGACCCGGCCGAAGTTGGTATAGGTAAGCGATATGATATTGCTTTTCTCGCTGGTGAGGTCGGGATTTCCGGCCTGGGCCATATATTCGGTGAATTCAGTGACGGCGGGGTTTATCTGCGAGAGCGAAGGACGGGCTATACGCATCTGATAGGCGAGGCGCAGGTTGTTGGCGGGAGCAAACTGCCAGGTGAGCGCCGCGTTGGGTACCCAGTCGTTGAGATGCGTGCTGAAGTTGTCGGCAGGTTTGTTGGCGAACTCCAGACGGCGTGCAGTATGCTCGTAGCGCAGGCCGGCGGTAACCGACAGCTTGTTGAAGAATGAGCCTGTGTACGACAGATAGCCGGCGAATATGTCCTCTTTCTGGCGGGTGTTGTCGTCGGTAATGTTTTTGTCGGTCATGTCGTGTACGAGGCCGTCGGCCGTATGCATGGATGCCGTATTGCGGCGGAACACTCCTTTGAAACCTGCGTCGACTGTATGGGTGCCGTCGCCAAGGGGATTGGAATAGTCGGCCTGCACGGTGTGCTCGCGGATATAGTTGCGCGACAGTGTATATTGCCAGGGATATTCAACCACATAACGGTCGGCATCAGTGGTCTCGGTGTCAAAAGCGACCGACTGACGGCTGTAGTTGAACAGATATCCCAGGATTATGCGGTGGGTGTTGGCATCGTTGAACCCCAGTCGGTATGATGCGTTGGCTGATGTGCCGAGATTGCCGAGGTCGCCGCAGATATTGTTGCGGAAAGCCCATTGCAGGTTATTGTTGCGGTCGTACATCCTGTTGTCGCTGACAAAGTCGGTGATGTTGGCCGACATGTTTGTGAAACTTCCTCCCCACGTGAAGAGATTGCGTGCGTTGGGTTCCCAGCTCATGTTCACGTCGGCCTGCTGCACGTTGTAGCGGAAGGCCTGTGTGATGTCGCTTTCCATAAAATGGCTGATGTCGGAGCCGAAGTATTCTGTAGACGTATGGTTACGGCTCTTCTGTTTTGTATAGTAGTTAGTGGCGGCTGTGGCGTTTGCGCTGACATTGAATTTGTCGGCTTTGGCATTGATGCCGGCGTTGATGTAGGCGTTGTTGAGCCCGACGGCGGCACCAAGCGTGCCTGAATAGCCATCTTTGCGCTGCGTTGTGGACTGGGTGACGAGGTTGAGGATTCCTCCCACACCCTCGGCATCGTACTTGGCGCCAGGCTCGGTGATCACCTCTATATTGTCGACGCTTTCAGCGGGCATGGCCTTGAAGAGCCGCTGGTAATTGGCTTCCATCATGGCATCCTCGCGGCCGTTGACGTAGATCTTGAAATTGCCGGAGCCGTTGATCATGATATTGTCCTGGGCGTCGACGGTGACCATCGGTACTTTCCGCAGAGCGTCAAGGAGAGTGAGCCCCTTGGCCGAGTCGTCTTCCTTGACGCTGTAAGTAAGTTTGGCGCCGTCGCTCTTGACGACATCCTTCTTCGCCGTCACCACAAGATCGTCGAGGTCGATGGTACTTATTTCGGCGGTGTCCGCAGTGAGTGCGGGTGGCGCTATGGTGTCGGCCTGCAAGGTGGCCGAATCGCTGCTTAGGCAGCACAGACACCCTGCCAGCACGGTGAGTATGATTACTATAAATGTCATTTTTGTCTGTTTTCGAGATATTCCCTATATGTCTGTTCAAGCTGTCCGGGTGTGATGCCGAACGAAGCGAGGCGCTCCATGAAGAATTCGGCCTGATGCCTGAAGAAATATTCACGGCGCATGTCGAGAATCATTGTCGAGGCGTTGTCAGCCACGAAGTAGCCTATGCCGCGCTTCATGAAGATGAGGTTCTGTTGCTGCAGCCAGGTGAAGGTGCGCATCACGGTGTTGGGGTTGACGCCTATGTCCACGGCGTAGTCGCGTACCGACGGCAATCGGGAGCCGGGCGGCTGTTCCCCCGATATCACCATGTCCATGATACGGTCGGCTATCTGCAGATATATCGGTTTGTTGTCGTTGAATTCCATATCTTATCTTTGCCTGAGACCGTATAATATGGTACTCCCCACAAGCCGGCGGTATGACAGCCATACCAGCAGCACGGAGCAAGCCAGCGTGACGATGCTGAATATCCATGTGAACTGGTCCTCGGTGATGGTTGGCACTATAGTGTAGCCATGCTTGTGCAGAATATAGTAGAATATGGAGAATCCTATTATCAACAGCGTCCAGAATCCTACCCATACGGCCATGGTCTTGATGAACGACACTCTCGGCCAGAGGATTCCTCCGAAGAAGAAGAGGCATTGGTTGAAGAGGACGATGTTGGCGATTATCAGCCAGCCGAGGAGATGACTGTCGCCGTATATTATCATGTCGGGCCAGCTGAAAGGTGATGATTCGCTGTACATAAGGAGAATAGTGAGTACCCGACCTGCCTCAAGGGCACAGTATCCGAGGAAAATCATTACGGCTACGCCGGCGGTGGCGAGAATAAAGCGGGGCCAGAATTTGGCGGCGGCAGTGGCAGGCTGCATGAGCATGGCCAGCCTGTCGTCGGTACGCCTCATGTCGGTGAAGCTCATAGAGGCCACCAGAGAGCCGAAGAGCGTGGAGAACATGCCGTAGAGCACGCTCTCGGAATCGCCTCCGCGGGAGCCGAAGAGCCCGAAGATAAGGCCGAGACACATGCAGAAGCCAAGGTAGGCCAAAGAACCGATGAGGAGCGACCGCTTTTTGTCGACGAGCATTTTGAGTGATGTCCCTTTTATGCCGGGATAGGCTGTCTGGGCAGAGGAGGATTTATCGAGTCGTAATGTGGTTTCCATTGTAGTTTATCTTTTGATTGTTCCGATACCGTTGTTGGCTGTTGAGAGCGAGGGACAGCTTAGCTTGGACACGTCGATGCTGCCGGCTCCGTTGATCACTATGTCGGCTTTGTCAGCTTTGCCGTCGATGGAAATATCGCCGGCGCCATCAACGGTGATGTCTACTTTCTGCATGTTGATGTGCTCCATGTCGGCGTCGCCGGCTCCCGACACCTCCATGGTGATGGATTTGCCACTGATTCCTTTCAGATCCATGTCGCCCGCGCCGTTGACGCTTATGTTGAGATTGTCGACCGTACAGTTCTCCCATTCCATGTCGCCGCTGCCGTTAAAGGTCACGGTGATGTCGCTGAACCGTGAGGATGTTGTCTTGAAATCACCGGAACCGTTCATGAGCACGTTCACGAGCTGGGGCGAAGAGCATTCTACCTTTATCTCCGGATTCCCTTTGATGTGCACCGACTTGTCTTTGGGGAAATCGATTCGCAGGCATCCTCCGTCGTTGCGTACGTCGATTATGCCGGCAAGCTTTTCGGGTATCGTCACCTTTACCGAGGGCTCGCCCTGGGTGTAGACTACATCGGCGCTTCCGTTGACGTTTATGCAGCTGAAATCGCCCGTCGAAGGGGAGTATTCCACGGTGCTGAAGTTGCCGTACGTCTCTACGGTCTTGATTTTCTCTATGCGGCAGGAGGTAAGTCCTATGGAGCATATGGCCATTGCCATGGCTGGTATGTATTGCTTTGCTTTCATTGCCGGTTATTTTATTGTGTCGGGTGATAGAATTTTTGTCACTGTCTCGGGGAGCTGATGGGTCATCTCGAAGAGCGCTTCGAGGTTGACGTCGGTCTCGTCGAGGGGATTATCTACTGTCTCCACTATGCTGTACCCACCGGGAATGGGCATGCTGAAGATGGCTTTCTCCATGCGGGCCTTGTCGTAGGTGAAGCTGAACCGCAGACGGGAGGCAACTTCCATGATTGACGTGTTGAGCAGAATCCTGTTGGTGTCGGCTATTATAACATGGTCAAGGATTTGCTCCACGTCGTAGACCTGATGCGTGGAAATCACGATGGTCTTTGCATCATCCATCACGGCACTGACAGCCATGCGGAAAGCCCGCTTGGAACTGATGTCGAGACCGTTGGTCGGCTCGTCGAGAAGGAGTATCGATGTGTTGCAGGCCATCGCGAAACTCAGGAATACCTTCTTTTTCTGTCCCATCGACAGACGTCCTACATTTATGTCCATGGGCATTCCGAAAATGTCCATGAGCCTGGCGAAAGTGTCGTGGCTGAATCGGGGATAGAACACTGAATTTATTTTCAGGTATTCTGCAAGGGGGAGGGAGGGGAGTTTGAATTCCTCGGGAACGATGAAAATGTCGTTGAGGAATGCTACGTCTCGTTTGAAGGGGTTGAATCCGTTGCAGGTTATGCTGCCGGTTGTAGGTTTCAGGAGACCGGCCATGAGGTAGAGCATTGTAGACTTACCCACGCCGTTGCGACCAAGGAGACCGCACACGGTGCCCGACTGTAGCTCGAGGCTGAGGTCGGAAAGCACCGGGCGGTTCTTGCGGTATGAAAAACTCGTATTGTTCAGAACTATCATAGTGTATTAGTGTATTAGTACACCGCAAAATTAGTACAATATTTTTAATCCACAAAATTTCGATGAAAAAAATTGAAAAAATTTTGATTCCCCGTTTATGTGGTTTGTACGGGACGGAATCGAAGCTATGTAATAATGTGTATACGATAAGCTCATTATTATAAGTAAGTCATGAAAATTATTACGCATTATAATAGATTTGAGGCTTTGCATTATCGGCGGCATTATTTCGCCGCTTTTCCCTCTCTTCTTCAGTCATGTAGCTCGCTACATTCCTTCATCATAGAGAAAAAAACGACTGAAATAATGCTCCCCGATAATACAAAATAATTTCCACGACTTACTTATAAGGAGTTTCAGGTTTCGCACGCATTGATGTCTGGAATCACGAGGAGTATAGATTGGGGAGGGGAGAATATGCACTGGAACAGCAGCTATTAACATAGGTTAAATATTATCAATTTATGGATATGATATTTGGTAAATTATTAAGAAAGGCGTAAATTTGCATACTAAAATGCCGAGCACCGGAGAGCCGGTGAGGCTACACGACGGGGCTGACTGGCTTTGACAGCGTGTAGAAGCGGTAGGTAAGCATGCAGAGCTTTGATGACCAAGCTCTATAATCGCAAGATCATCGACCTATAATTGGCGAAAATAACAATTACGCTCTCGCTGCGTAACCTGAAGAACAGTAGGGTTCCTTAATTCTCCTCCCAGGGAGGAGAACGAGACATCACTCCATTGCCCCGTTCCGAGACGTTTGGACAAAGTGGTGCTAAGAAATTCGGAAATAGGGGAGATGTAGTTCCGGCATTTCCCCGAGATTCAGGAACTAAGGTTGGGATTGGCCGTCGTGAGCCTGCCCTGCTCGAAAACCAATTCACAGACTAAGCATGTAGAAAGCTTATTGATTCCGCGTTTGGACGAGGGTTCAATCCCCTCCAGCTCCACTTGGCGGGTCGG
>CAJUAT010000021.1 GCA_910584525.1 uncultured Muribaculaceae bacterium
AAGAATCTGGTCGGCTATCTTTTTATGGCCTACACGCTATCGCGGACGGTTGTACTTCCACCGGTTTCACAAAGGGGCTTTTTATGAATCATATGCAAGGTCGGAATTCGCGTTTCCCGACACGAGCATCCGTTAGAGCGCGCTTTTATCTTGCCTCCATAGTCTTTTCTGACTTACGCGTTCCGTCTTCATAGATGGAAACCTTGACGCATACGCCTTCAGCCGGCTTCCGCAGTCTCTTTCCATCGAGACTGTACCATCTGGTCTCCACAGGCTCGCGACCGTCAGTTTCCGTTATCCCCGTTCCGTCTGCATCCACCTTGAGGCGGAACTCCTTCCGCACGCCTCCATGGCTTGCCTCAATGGTATAGACACCGCTGCCAAGGTTCCCCAATGACGCTTTGCCATTCTCTATGGTAAAATAATCAGACTTCCATTCCACGTCTGAATCGGATACAAGGCTGAACTCCCTGGTGACGCTGTGACGGGTCTGTGTGTCGTCAAGCACCACGGCCGAGGAACATACCTTCATCACGCTATCGGCCTCAAACACCTTCAACACAGGATAACCCTGATGTGCCGGCCTTACGAAACCGGCGCCGAGTGCGACAGTGTTCATCTCTCTGGTAAGCTTGCCTGCATACTGTGCATCCGAGTCGTATCTTGACAGTGACCCGTGCTGCATGTCGAAATACACATTGCTGATTTTGCCGGCATTGAATCTGCCGGTGACATTGCCGCATGTCGAAAGCTGCGAGGCGTCATGGCATAGAACGTCTCCCACAGTGTAGGAATTTTCCAGTGTCGAGCCGTTTTCGGCAAGCCCCACAAGACCTCCCACAAATCTGTAACCCGACACATCTGCCATATTGCATCCATTCTCCAGAGCTATTGAACCGCCGCCAAGGATACCGCCGAGACAGCAATTGTTGTCCTTGGTTGTTCCTGTTCCCCTTACATCGCCGGAGTTCAGGACATCTTTCACGTGATTGTTGCCGGCGCCTGTGGTAAGCACACCGCAGATACCGCCGGCGAACCTGTTGCCTACGGTTATGACACCTGTGTTCACGGCCTTGGAGATGGTTCCCTTTAGTCCGCCGGCAATTCCGCCGGCATAGACTTCGGCGCTTACATCACCCGTGTTGCGGACATTCATGGCAGTGAAACCCGCCTCGCATTCTCCTACTATACCGCCGGCAAATTCACCCTTGGAAGTCACCTTGCCGAAGTTCGCGCATCCATCGGCCGACGACCCGGCCTCGATAGTCCTGCCTATCATACCGCCGGCGTATTGCCTGCCCGACTCCACATTTCCATAATTTCTGGAATCTTTTATGGCAGAAGCCACGCTGACGGTACCCGCCATTCCTCCGGCGGCTCCGGCTCCGGCATTCACGTCGCCATGATTCTCACAGTTCTCTATAGGGAACCCGGAAGCTTGATAGCCCGCGATTCCGCCGGCACTGGAATCCTTGGCCTTGATGGAGCCTTCATTGCGGCAGTCCTTTACTGGCACACGGCAGGAACCGATAATACCCCCGGCCGTCGCGGTGCCGCTGGTTATGTCGCCATAATTGATGCAGCCGGTGATTTCCTTTCCGAACTCACCGCCATTGCCGCCGGCTATACCGCCGGCCTGACCTGACGCCGCCGTCACTGGCGAATGGTTCACGCAGCCCGTGAAGCGTGCTCCCTGAAGCACATACGACGATATGCCTCCGCAGAACACCCTTGTGCTCTCCACATTGGCCGACCGGTTCACACAGTTCTCTACCAGTCCCGCCGTGCGGGCCACGAAAGTCCCCACATAGTCGTAGCCTTTGAACCGGCAACCGTTCCCCAGCGTGAGATCCTTAATAACGCTTTCTGAACCCGCAAACCCTATCAGGCCTACATTGCACGCGCTTTCATCCTTTGACGTCAGTTCTACCACGATATTGTCCATGGTGTGTCCGGCACCGTCGAGCGTCCCCTGGAAAGAGGATGTCCCCGAACGGAACCAGGATGTAAGCGTCACGCCCGCAAAGTCCATATCAGCCGCCACCCGGAAATGTTCGTCGCGGAAATCCACGATGTTCCGTTCGGTGAAAGCCCCTACGGAGTTCCAGTCGGCGGGTGTCTTTATCAGCCACGGAGTCTGTACCGACCCGTCGCCCTCTGCGAGGATTCTGCCCGGTGCGAACACCGGTATCGACTTGCGCAGGTCGCCCGACATGAAGGTTACCGTATCGCATACCTCTGAAGCACCTGCTTTCAACGAAAGCCTGCCGTCCGAAACCGTCATGTCGGTGGTCGCGGTCACCGCACGCGCTCCCGCCGGCATGACAAGAGCCGCATCTCCTCGCATGTTGAAACGGCTGTCCTTGCGTTCGCCATCCCCGAACCTTATAAGCGTCGAGGCCATGAACACAGCCTCCGGAACATCCTCGTATCCCTTTATCATCGGATAACGTCCGGCAGCTGCCGTGAACACCTCTCCGTCAAGACCCTCGGGGAGCTCTCCCGAGGTTAGCTCAGCGGTTGTCTTGTGTCCAACCCCCGCGAGTGACCCGTTATTGCCGTCATACATGGAGGTTATCTGGAAATCGCTGTACACATTCTCAAGAGAATCCCCCAGATTCTTCTGATATCCTATCACGGCGCCATGCTTCTGAATGGAACGCGTCTCCATGCATACTCCCGCCGAAAGCGATTTCTCCACATGAGCGCCTTCCTTGTTCTCGCCTATGAGACCTCCCGCTGAAAGAGGAGCCGTCACGGTGCCGTAATTGATGACATTGCCAATCTTACCGAAATTGTATCCGGCGATACCGCCGACAGCACCCATCTTCGCCATTTCCGGCGATTCCGTACTGAACCTGTCATTGGTCATGGAGCCACCGTTCATACAGGCGTTGATTTCCCCGATATTGGCTGCGGCTATACCTCCCGACACGGAACCTCCGCATTTCACTTCTCCGCCGTTATAGCTCTTGAGAATCAGACCCGTATCATAATTCACGGCCACAAGTCCTCCTGTCTGGCTGCCGATACCGAGCACCGTCGCATAGTTCCTGCAGTTTTCTATCCGGCCATAGTTCTGGCTTACAAGAGCCGACACATGCGAGCCGGCTATGACTGTACAGCTGCGGTCCATCGTCAGATTGCGTATCACGCTCTGACGGCCTGTGAACAGGAAAAATCCGGCCATGCGTGTGCTTGCATCCGGCTTTGTGGGACGCTGCCTGTCATCAAGTCCCACTCTGTCAATCTTCCAGTTCTTTATCGAATGTCCGTTGCCGTCGAATATGCCGTTGAAAGCCCTGTCCACTCCATTGGCCGAGATGCCGATAAAGTCATCCACTCCGCTGAAGTCGAGGTCGTTCTCCATCCTGAAGTACGTATTGTCATATCTTACTCCCTGGACATCCACAGCATTCTGCAGCTTGAGAATATCTCTTACCGACCGGATCAGATATGGCGACGCTTCTGTGCCCTCGCCGTCATATTCTGTCGGAAGAATCTTCAGAAAAGCCATTTTATAACGTCCGTCGGGGCGAAGGGCCACAAGTGTGTCGTTCACCACTGAGTCGGCTGTAAGAATTGCCCGGCCTCCCTCGATACGCAGGCCGTGGCCACGGTCGGAGAATCTGCCGTTCTCCAGAACCTTCCATTCCGTGCCGTTCGACAGGTCAAGAGTGAAGTCATTCCTTACCGCCTTTACATTATCCTTTTCGCCGAGCACAAACGCCGATGCCGCGAGCTTGCCCCCTTCGGTGTCAGCCAGTCCCGACGGCACAGGATAAGAGCCCTTACTGTAAGTCCATGCGCCCGCCAATATGCTGTCTATCGGCTCTCCGTCTACAAGTCTGCCGGTAAGTTCTCCCTTAGGCGACTCCGTGACATGCCCGAATGTCTGGCTGTCATAATAGTTGCCCGACACGACGTGCTTCGTAATGGCCGATGAACTCAGGAACTCCTTGTTCTTATAATCCACCTTGCATGCAAGCGGTCCGGTTACTATGGAACTTTCTATACGCGGTTCGTCAGTTCCGCTGAGGCGCTTGTTGATTTTACCCACAAGCCCGGCTATGTCCTTGGCGTCGGGCGACGTGACAGTGCCTGCCATCAGACAGTCGGATATCTTGGATGCGCACATGGCTCCCGCTATGCCTCCCACAGAGGCCGTGGAAGTCTTGCCCGCAGGTGCCACCGAATAAACCTGTCCGGTGAATACACCTCCCTGAAGCCTTCCATACTGGAAAAGGCCGAAAATTCCGCCTATTATTCCGCTGCCGTACTGGTCGAAAACGATGCCCGATGCCGTAACGTTTCTGACCGTCACCGAATCTCCTGTAAGAGAGCCGGCGATTCCTCCCGCATTGCAGGTGGTGTTCATGGTGACAATCTCCGCACGGCTGTCGCAATCGGAAATCTGTCCCCAGCCAACTCCCACAAGGCCGCCTATCATGTTCTTGCCCGACACTTTCCCTTCAAAGCTGCTGTTGCGAAGATATCCCTTGAAATTGCCTACGATTCCGCCTACATGGAGATTGCCTCCCTTCAGTTCGGTATCTGTGACCTTTACATTTTCTATAATTCCTTCCGATGAGCCGGCCACTGCTCCAAGCCGGTTCTTGGTGTCCGACTTTATCAGAGCCTTTTCAATCCTGAGATTGCGGACAGCCCCCGGTTTGCCTATTTTGCCGAAAAGTCCGGCATCATCCTGATTTCTTCTGTTCACATACAGATTACGGATCACATGGCCGCCACCATCATAGACACCGCAGAATGGGGCTGTCGTGCCATTGAAGCCTATGGGCTCGAAATTCGCCACTTCCTTCATGTCGATGTCGGCGGTCTGTCTGAAATGTATTCCCTTCAACGCCATCTTGCCGTTGACATACCCCGGCTCATAGTTGCATGCCGACGACAACTCGCACAAGTCGTCGGCGCTCTTTACAAGATAAGGCTTCTCGACGGTCCCATTTCCCTCCATGGTTATCACGTTGCTGAAGGGCACGAATTCCTCCGGCACCTCTATCACACTCTTTTCAAGAAGGTCATAGCGCGACGACACGGCCGTTCCGGCAGACACTACCCAGCGGTTCAGCGTAATCTTGCGTCCCTCATATTTGCCCGGCACTCCCTTTGAGTTTAGTTTGCATTTGTCAATCGACAATGTGTCGGTTGCCGTCCAGTTGAAGAAATTCGTGGTCTTGCCCGTGGGACTCACCTGTACCATCACTTTCAGATATTGGGCCACCACGCCTCCGACCGAATCAACCGTCAGCACCATATCCTGATGATGATTGTAGAAGTTCTTTATCAGAATCCTGTTGCGACTCTCGCGCACGAAAACCACTGGATAACTGTTGACCCTTGACTCCTCAGGCTTCGACAGACTATAGTCGGTCATCGTGGCCTTCGCCGGATACAACACATCGCCGTAATGGGCAAGGGCCTTGCCTTTATTCTCCCCTTCCATCACGAACGCGCCCCAATGGTCGGTGGTCAACGACCCGTCGGGTCCCATCTCGAATCTTACCGAATCATTGACGTAATATACTTTCTTGTCAAGGTCGCACGGAAGAATATAAAGGTCGCCATAGTTCTCGTGCTTTACGATTACCTGCCGCGGGATACTTACCACTCTTGTATCCGGGTCGAACGTTCCTGTCACCGTAGTGCCGAACTCCATCAGATTGGTCACCGACACCTTGTTGTCGGCGGTCACATCCACATCAACCCAATAATATCTTGGTGCCGAGGGCTGGGGATACCCCACAGCCATGTATTTTCCCTTGAGTTGCCCGCGCAATGACTCAGAGTCACCCGGCAGCCCGACCCGGCGTTTTTTTGCCGTTGTCCTTTTTGTGGCACACTCCGCCATTACCGACATACGATCCTCACTCATGCTCTCATTATCCCCGCTGGCATTATTGCCGCGTAATCCACCTAAATTACGGGGGAGGGGGTAAGCTGCTGCCAACCAGCCGATTGCCGCCACAAGCATTAAACTGAAAATTGTCTTTTTTGACATAATAATTGATTTACGTTCATGATAATCCCGATCACCAGAATATGCAGAACCCGTTATTACGGCTCAAAGGTAAATATTTAATCCCAATTAAGCAAATCTTATTGCTTCGGACCCGCGATTCATTCCGGCTACATCGCACGTAACCAATATGGGTGCGTATCCTTCGGCGGATCCGCACCCATATTATAGGTAAGATAAGTGATTATTATGACCTAACTTACAATCTAATACAACAGCAAATATCTAATAACATGAAGAAAAACTCTCTTCGTTCTTTTGTTGGTGATTCACATCACTATGCAGGAACTATTTCAATAGGAATAAAAGGTTGTTCTGATGGTTCTTGCCTAAAGAATTTCCAACTTACCTCAGGGCTTTGATTTCCTTAGTCTGTCGGTTGTTCTTTTTGACGATGCAAAATTAACCACAAACAACCCCTCTGTACGTAATATGAGTGAAATAGTAGATTAATTAAAAGTACTATCTTCTGATTATCAGATACTTAAATATTTTCACACCACTGATTTTAGTAGTTGATTATTAGGAGATTTTCTGCAGTTTCTCCGTCATTTCCACCCTGTCGAACAAGGCCCCGTTGCGAAGTTTCACCCGACAGTTGTAGATGGTCGTCACCGACTTGCGCAGGAATTTAGCTATGCTGTCGGAGTCGGTGATGCCGAGGCGTATCAGAGCCAGCACCCTGAGTTCGGTCGACATCGACCCGTCGCGTCCAAGGCTTAAACGGCATTCCTCCTTCATAAGTTCATTCACCTTCTCCACGAAACCTGGGAACAGAGCAAGAAATGTGGAATCGAAATTGGAATGGAACTTCTTTGTCTCCTTGCGGTCGTCAATCTGGGCAAGGTATTTCTCGATACCGCTCACGCCTTTAGTGCGGTAAGCCGACGACACGCCGGTTTTGAGCTGCTCTATGTCGTGGACGAAGTCGGAGGTAAGCTGAAGATACTGTACGAGATAAGCATCCTTCACTTTGTTGCTTTCGCCCAGTTCGCGGTTAAGCCGTTTCAGCTCCTCGTTGCCGTTCTGCAGCTGCGCGTTGAGGTTACGCTCGCGTTCAGAGATACGCTGCACCTTGTTGCGCTGGGATATAACGTAAAGAAGAGCCAAAAGGAGAGCCAGAGCCATAAGAGCGATACCGGCCACCATCAGCGACACGCGCCGGTGATTCTGCCTCACGGCTTTCTCATGGGTCTCGAGGATATCGGGCATCATGGCGTTGATGGCTATACGGTTGCTGAGCACCTTGGAATACTCCGCGTCTTCAATTGCCAGCGACAGGTAGCGGTATGCACGCTCAGTATCACCTCTGGCGAACAGAAGGCCTGCCAACTGCCACAGCGACCTGTAGTCGCGAACTGCCGTCGACAGGTCATAAAGAGCGCTCTTAGCGAAGCAGTCGATAGCTCCAAGCGTGTCGCCAAGCTCCTGGAGAACAATGCCACGTACATTATGGTATATGGCCTTGTTGTAATCGTTGTTCTGCAACGTACTCTTTTCTTCTTCCAATATCGAATCGGCTACCTCCGGCATCTCCGAATATCGGTAATAGTTCACTTTGGTATATATGCCCCTGATCTTGTCATGGTCCACATGGCTCATCATTTTCTCATACCAGGATATCGGATTGTATCCGGTAGTCTCGTCGATGAGGGCAAGGACATCCATGTATTTGTAAGCCACGTTCTCGAAGAGGGTATCCTGCGAAGCCTCGTTGATCAGCGGTATGGCGTCACGGAAATTGCCATGAAGCACATGCAGACGGGCGAGAGTCAGTTTGCCGAGGGTGATTCTTTCCCTGTCGCCGATGCGCCGCGCCATCTCGTACTCGAGCGTGCCGTAATGTATCGCCGAATCCAGATTATGCGTATAGTACATCATTCGGATTTCTCCGTAAGCCTTGTATTTGGCGGAGTCGGTGCGCGCCATTTTCAGATTAATCTCGCGGGGGATCTGCTGTTCGCGCAGCCGCACGGCCTCGGCATGACATACGCTGGCGCTGTCGAGCTGTTCGAGCAGCGCCTCCGTGTCGGTGCCTACACCCTTATCCTTACATGACGACAGCGACAATCCCGCGATTGCCGCCGCCATGATGATTGAAAACAGTAACGATGTGGTCTTTTTCATCATTCATATCGTATTCTTGATGGTCGCAGCACGCGCCAGTAGCCGTTCTCGAAGATGGCCGTGCCGCTGTCTTCGGTCACGATACCGGTGGCACCGGCAGTGTCGGCGAGGTCTTTGGCCACACATCCGTGTGAAAGCATCTCCACAGGACGCTCGAGCACCATACGCGTCACCACAGGGAGCTCCACAACATGGAAGGTGCCTACAAGCCCATCCTCGGTATCAAGCCGGTAGACGGTGTTTCCGGGGCTGACTCTGCGGTCGGCCCGCACGAAGATACCCTCAGAATTGGTACGGCCGAGATAAATCACCCTGAGCACCTCGGGTTCCACCTTTTGTGGCTGAGGAGCCGGCGCCTGCTGACGCGGTGTCTCCACTATCTTACGGGGCTCCTCGACAACACGGCTTTTTTCGGCGCGCATGGCTGCAGCCAGACGCTCCTTGGTATCGCGCAACTCCGCTTCCAGGGCATTGCGCTCGGCCATCAGTTTGTCGAAGCGTTCCTTGAGCCGTTCATTGTCAAGTTTCAGTCTTTCGGCAGCCCGTGATGTCTCGATATTTCGTTCCTGTTCGTCATGAAGCCGTTTGTTGAGCCTGTGGATTGTCTCCTCCACTTCCTCCCTTTCGCTTGCCGACATTCCCTGCGCCGCACGCGTGTCGCGAACGTTGTCACGCTCCCGGTCGGCGTCGCCCTGCCGCTTCATGATCTTGGCGGCATACGTCACAAGCCATATCACCACACCGATGAGCACACAGAGTATCACCACATAGATCCATGTGGAGTTCTCCTCTTTTTCCAGTGAACGGTTTTTTGCATCCTCCGCGATTGCATTCTGGTCGGCGAGGATATCCTGTTCGGCAGTAACGGCTTCGGGAGCAGAGTTCTGCTGCATAGCCGGCTGCGGCGTATCGGCTACAGGTTCGGCGGCCGCTGCCGGTTCTTCGGTCTTCTGCGCCTCGATATTCTGTTCCGGTTTTTCAGCAGGTGCCGGAGCGCCTACCGTCATGGCGTTGATCTGCTTGCGCACGCGCGGTCTGGCTCCTTTGCCCTCGGCTATCAGTCCCGCGGTCTCGAAGGCCTTTGTGCCCCAGAACTCCACGAGCTTCGCCTTGTCCCAGCTCGAATAGTCGCCGGGAACCTTGATGGCCTTGAAGGCCTTGATGTTCTCTTTCTCCTTGGCCTTGAGGTTTTTCTCAAGGTCGGCCATGGTCTTGGCGCTTACATCGTCAAGATAGCCGCTGCCATTGTTGGCATAACGCAGATAGGCTTTGGCAGCTATCGTACGCGCCTCTTCCATTTCACGTTCAGTGACCGCCCATGCCGGCATGGCGCCGACAATGCCGACTACAGCCACTGTCAATATGTATATAATTCTTCTCATCTTCATAATTCCTTTCTCAGACGCGCCACCGGAATATTCTGGCGGTCACGGTATTTGGCCACAGTGCGTCGCGACAGGTCGAAACCCATGGCGGCAAGGTTTTCGGTGATGCGCCGGTCGGAAAGCGGTTTGCGCTTGTCTTCCTTCTCCACCATGGCGGCTATCGCCGCCTCTATCTTGCGATTGGTGGCCGCATCTCCTCCCTCCTTATCCTCGCCGATGCTGTCGCTGAAGAAGAAACGCAACGGGAAAACGCCCCATGGCGTCTGCAGATATTTGTTGTTGGTAGCCCGCGATATCACCGAAAAATCAAGCCCCGTAAGGTCGGAGATATTCTTCAGCATCATGGGCTTTAATGTATATACGTCTTCTGTCCGGAAATATTCTTCCTGGATTTTCAATATTGCCGACATTACCGACATCATCGTTTTCTGGCGCTGAGCCACTATGCGTATGAAATCGCGTGCGTCGTTAAAGCTCGACACTATGAACTCGGAGCCTTTGGGACGTTTGCCCCTCGGGAGTTTCTCCAGTTCACGCATGGCCTGCGCGAAGCTGTATTCCACCTTCAGCTCAGGGATACGGTTGTTGAGCGTTATCGAGAGGTTGCCGTCCTCATTGTCGAGGATAAAATCGGGCACAATCACGTTGGCGGAATCGGCAGCTGCTGAGCCTATGGCCGCTCCCGGCTTGGGATTGAGGGATAGAATAAGGGCCAGAGCCTCGTCAACATCCTTTTCGGAAAGTTTCAGGGCCGATATTATCCTGTGCTTGTGCTTCATGGTGAAAGCCTCGAAGGCATCGGTGACTATACGCATGGCATTGTCGCGTACTGGGGAGGCGGCCATTCTTTCGAGCTGCAGGCGCAGCGTGTCGCGCAAGTCGATGGCACCCACGCCGGCAGGCTCAAGGGAGCGTACGGCGGCAAGCCCACGCTCTGCCGTGGCCTCATCCACGATGATGCCCGGGCCGAACGCCAGGTCGTCGACGATGTCATGGATGCTGCGCGTCAGATAGCCGTTACGGTCAAGGTTACCCACGATATATCGTGCCATGCGGTCGGTGTCGGCGTCAAGGTCGCGTTCCGACAGCTGCTCGTTGAGATAATCGTATAGCGACGCCGACGTGTCGGGTGTCCGCAGGGTGCCGTCGTCCCATGTCGACGACTCCCGGGGAACCCACCCCGAATGGAAGGAAGGTTCGGCCGGAATCTCCTCTTCGGAATCCACCAGCGCCGGATTAGCCTCCATCTCTCGCTCTACAGCCTCGTCAAGCTCCGGCGCATTCATCTCAAGCATACGGACAAACCTGACCTGCTGCTGCGACAGCCGCTGCACGGTACGCTGTTCTATGTCAAGCCGTTGCTCTCCCATATCGATTCACACTCTCGGATAATAATGCAAATTTAAGACAATTCGCCCATTTGAGCAAATGAAGTTGTTTCAACTAATTTACGTTTAATAATAAATCATAAATATCTTTACACTTTATGGTAATCTTTATCAATATTTTGGGCATCTTCGGCCGCTTTAATCGGGACCAACCGAGAGGTTGCTCCCTCATAAACCGGCCAAATCCGCTCCAAAATATTGAAGTTGTTTAAACTAATTTACGTACCATAATCAATATAAAAAGTTGTTAACTTTATGGCAATCTTTATCAATCTTTTGGGCGTATTTCTCCTCTCTCATCGGCACCGACCGAGAGGTCGCTGCCTCTTCGACAGAAGAAATCCATCCCAAAATCTTAATAAATCTTGCCATAAAAATTAGTTTAAACAACTTCATTAATAAATCTTACCATAAAAATTAGTCGAAACAACTTTAATGCAAAAACGGGAAAACGAACCGACATGACAGCGGTACCCACGGGCACTATTTCCGATGCAGTATATATTTATGTCCGTTCCAGGTGTATTTCAGACTTTTGTGCAGATATGGGCTGATACGCTGGAAATTCTCGATGCCTATGTAATCGGCCACAGTCAGGCGCGCCGTCAGCGTATCATTGTCGGGCGAGAACGTGTATTCCACCATCGGATATGGTATAACATCCATTATATCCTCCCTGACACTCTTGTCGCGTCGGGGCAGATTGATGAAATTCTCCACATTCGCGAGCTTTATCATGCGTGCGGCAGGGATTCGCTTCAGATTCTCGTCCCAGAACGACAGCTCGCTGTCGGCTGCTGTGCCGTTGCCGGATATGGTGTAAGCTACGGCAAAAACATGCCCCCGCTTGTGGTCAAGTCTCTTGATTGTCAGCGCCGACACCGGGGTGAGCTGCGCCTTGATATAGGAATCGTTGGCCGGAGGCAGTATCCACGAGAGTCCGTCGAGGGCATTGGGCACCTTGCGTACGGTGTCGGCAAGGTCGTAATAGTCGAGCATATCAAGCCTCGTACGGGTGTCAAGTAGATCCAGCACATTGGCCGTCAGATGTATGAAGGCTCCTCGTGCATCCCTAACCGTACTGTCATCCTCAACCGCCACAGTGTCCATGTCGGAGGGTTCGGCGGCCGACGCACTGCCGCCTACGCCACATAACGCCATCGACATCGCCGACAGTAGAACGGCGCCTATACCCAACGCTCTTGCCATTATTCTCATTTCTTCATGAATATGTCGTAATTACCATTGTATTTGGGGTTTGCGCCCGATTCCTTATCCTTGACCTTACCCTTGGCTTTGGCTTTCTTTTTAGCCTTCTCGGGTTTCAGAGCCACATCGGCGTCGGTGAAGAACTCCTTGTTGAGGCCCTTTTCGCGTTTCCCGGCCTTATCCTTCCTTTTCCCTTTTGCTTTGGGACGGCGACTGTCGGAGTCGGCGGCATAGTCTCGGTCGGTGGCCCGCTCGCAACGTATCTTCACGCCGAAGAAGTCCACATTCTTCATGGCGGCTATCACTCGCGGTGCATCGTCACGACGTACGTCAAAGAGCGTGTAGCCGGGCATAAGGTCGATACGCCCCACCTCCGGCTTGGCTCCGCGAACATTGCGGTTGATAAGCTCCATGAGGTTGCCGGGATAGAAACCGGACCCCTTGCCTATATTCACCACCAGCCGTTCATAACCCTGTTCGGCGTCGCGGCGGTCCTTGTCGCGTTTGCCGCGCTTCTCCTTGGCAGGCTTATCCTTTTCGTTGAGGTCGATGTCCGGCATGTCGCGGTAGTACGCAAGAAGTCGGTTGAATTCCAGCGACAGTACTCTTTTCAGCAGGTCTGTTTCCGACAGCCATTCGAGCTTCTTGCTGACGCCCGGAAGGTACCTGGCTATCTCTTCCTCGTTGACCTCCACCCTCTCCAGACGGTCGGCAAGGTTATAGAGCTGCTTCTCTATGATATGTTCGGGAGTAGGCACCTTGCGGTATTCGAACTCACGTCCCAGGATTTTCTCTATCTGCCGGATCTTGCTTTTCTCGCGGCCATGGACTATGGCCACGCTGACGCCCGTCTTGTTGGCGCGTCCTGTACGGCCGCTGCGGTGCGTGTATACGGCCACATCGTCGGGAAGTCCGTAATTGATCACGTGCGTGAGGTCGTCGACATCGAGACCGCGAGCCGCCACATCGGTGGCCACCAGCAGCTGCGTCACATGGTCGCGGAATTTTTTCATCGACAGGTCGCGCTGTGCCTGCGACAGGTCGCCGTGAAGACAGTCGGCGTTATAGCCGTCGGCTATCAGTTTGTCGGCTATCTCCTGCGTCTCCTTCTTGGTGCGGCAGAAGACTATCCCGTAGATGTTGGGACTGTAGTCGACCACCCGCTTCAATGCCAGGTATTTGTCATGGGCCTTTACCAGATAATATATATGCCTTACATTCTTGGTACCTTCGTTTCTGTTGCCGGCCACAAACTCCACCGGGTTGTGCATGAAACGCTGTGCTATGCCGGCTATTTCCTTAGGCATCGTGGCAGAGAACATGAGCATCTTGCGGTCGGCGGGCACATGCGCCAGAATCTCGTTGATGTCGTCGAGGAATCCCATGTTGAGCATTTCGTCGGCCTCGTCGAGTATCACGGTATGCGTGGTCTCAAGATTCACCTCGCCACGATTTATGAGGTCGATGAGACGCCCCGGCGTCGCCACTATCACCTGCACGCCCTTGCGGAGCGTGCGTATCTGCGACTCTATGCTCGAACCGCCATATACAGGAAGGATACGCAGCCCCTCGATATATTTGGAGAAGTCGGCGAGGTCGCCGGCAATCTGCAGACACAACTCGCGCGTCGGGGCTATGATCAGAGCCTGCGGCCGGGAGTCACTGACATCGGTGCGCTGCAGCAAAGGGAGTCCGAACGCCGCCGTCTTACCGGTACCTGTCTGAGCAAGGCCTATCACGTCGCCCTCCTTGCTCAGCAGATGAGGTATCACCATCTCCTGTATGGGCATAGGGTGCTCGTAGCCCATCTCGGTGATGGCCCGCAGCAAACCATGCTCGACGCCCAGATCGGCGAAACTACGACCCTCCGGAGCCGTTTCCTCAACAATCTCCCCGACATTCTCCGGCGTGTCGGTTGATACTATATTGTCTATTTCTTCCGGACTCATCTCCGGATGTCTGCTCTCTTCTATTTCCATATACATTGTAATTCTAATGTTTCAACGCTGATATTCCTCTAATGTTGAATCTCAATACTTATAATCAGCCAAAAACCATCAGGATGCAATTCCGTTATAATGATAAGTAAGCTGAGTTTACGGCGGCAATATTTGACATTATAAACTAATATATACGCTTATGAAAAAGTATGTAGCTGAATTTTTCGGCACGATGTTTCTGGTGCTTCTGGCGTGTGGAAGTGCTGTACTTGCCGGGCCGAAAATCGGGGTTCTCGGTATAGGCATCTGTTTTGGTCTGATACTTCTGGCTCTATGCTACGCCATAGGAGGCATCTCGGGATGCCATGTGAATCCTGCTGTATCGCTGGGAGTGTTCCTGACCGACCGTAAGTTTACGTTCGCCAATCTGATTGGTTACGTATTCGCGCAGCTTGCCGGAGCGGCCGCCGGCGGCGCTCTGTTGCTGTGGCTGATGTCGGCCGGCGGATACTTCTCAGGCGGGGAATTCGCTTTCGGAGGTATCACCGACAAGATCGGCTTCACCAACAACATGTCGTATCTTGCCACCAACGTATGTCAGCCGGGTGTAAGCCAGGGCTTCGCGCTGCTCACCGAGTCGCTGCTCACGTTCCTGTTTGTATTCGTGGTGCTCGGAGCAACCTCCAAATGGGGTAACGGCGCCATGGCCGGCGTGGCCATCGGTCTGGCTCTCGGCCTGGTCAACATCGTCGGTATTCCCGTCGACAACTGCTCCGTCAATCCCGCTCGTTCTTTCGGCCCCGCTCTCTTCTCCATAAACGCATGGCCTGATTTCTGGGTAATGGTCGTGGGTCCTTTCATCGGTGCTATCCTCGCCGCTTTGGCTTGGAAATTCACCGCACCTAAAAGTAACTTGTAACCGCAGCCGCTGCAGCAGGCGGTCATTTCCCCACAGGCTCCCGCAGCTTTTGTGATCTTATCATTCCGGAGTGTCGCGATACGCGCGATACTCCGGTTTTTCAACAGCCGTTTGTCGTTCGGGCGCGTTCCTTAAAATTCCAGTATCCGATAGCCTCGGCAAGTCGCCGGATATGTTCCGGACCCGTGCCGCAACAGCCCCCTACTATGTCGGCAAGCCCTTCCTGCGCCATACCCGCTACACATGCGGCAAACTCCTCCGGCCCGATTGCATAGTGGCCTGCAACATCGGGAAGACCGGCATTGGGATAGGCAATAACCCGGTAAGGGGATATCGCTCGAAGCTTACGCAATTCTTGCACCATGCCTGACGGTCCGGAACAGTTGAAGCCTACAGCCTCAGGCTGGTATGGGGCCACGGTTGCCAGCATCTCTTCGGGTGTCTGGCCGGTGTATATTCGTCCGGTGGCATAGTCCATGCTCATCGACACCATCAGCGGCAACCGGCGTCGCGAGCTGTCGGCAACACGCCTTACGGCCTCCAGAGCCGCTTTGGCGTTCTCTGCGTCATAGACGGTCTCTATCAACAGTATGTCTGCACCTCCGTGGATGAGCGACTCCACCTGCTCTTCGTAAGCTGCCTCAAGCCGTCGGTATGCCGAAAGTCGCTCTTCGACGCCGACAATGGCCGAGACGGATAAGGCGGTTGGCCCTATGCTTCCGGCCACAAGTATGCGGTGCCGTGACGTATCCCCTCCCATCGCTCTCTCTGCCTCCTCGCGGGCTATCTCCGCGCCAACCCTGTTGATATCGGCGATATGTCGCGCCATGCCCGAACCGCCTTGCGTCAAAGCCTGAGCGTTGAATGTGTTGGTGGTGATGATATCTGCTCCGGCATCAAGATAACTGCGGTGAACCTGTCGGACCACGTCGGGATGAGTGAGATTGAGAGCGTCGAGATTTCCCTTGAAACCCCGACGCATCAGCTCTACACCAACCGACCCGTCAAGCAGCTGTATTTCCCTGTCATCTCTATTCATTACCGCAAAGTTAGAAATTATTTATAACTTTGCACCTGATAAACAACCTAAATACGAAGTTGTTTCGACTAATTTTTATGGTAAGATTTATTATTAAACGTAAATTAGTCGAAACAACTTCTACTCTAAACATCCCAGATACAAATGAATAAAAAATATTTCGCAGCAATGTTTGTGGCTCTGCTTGCCACAGCCTGCACAGGCAACAAAGCCAACAATGCCGACTCTACCGCAGTAGCCGGCAATGACTCCACGACAGTGGCCGCTCCCGACCTGAAGGGAGAATGGGACATAGAGAACATCGTTTTCAGCGACTCCGACTATGTGAAGCCTTCGGAGGCTGTGGCCGATGCGCGTCAGTACATCAACTTCGAGGACAGCACCTATTCCATCCATACCAACTGCAACACCATCCAGGGCTCATACGTCATGACCGGTGATTCCATAAAGATAGAGCCGGGTCTGATGACCGAGATGGCCTGTGACAATATGGCCACGGAAGATGCCCTGCGCCGTATCCTTCCCTCCATCTCCACCATCGAAGTGCAGAACGACTCCGTGATCCGTCTCAACGGCGCAAATCCCGCCGAGTGCATCATGCTCAAAAAAGCCGTCAAGAAATAAGGTTATGGAGATTTTGGCCGGAAGGCTTCATATCTCTGAAATCAGAAAGATAGCCGCCTCCACAGTCGGAGACGCTGAAAAGCGCCGAAGGCTGTGGAGTGCCGCTTTCTCCCCCGACCGTTCTACGGCCGTAAATGCCCTTTGGGTAATGTCGCATCTTCCCGCTTCCGAACGGGCATGGCTCCAGTCGCTACAGCCCGGGATGATCGACCTTCTTCTCTCTACCTCCGACCCTTCCATGAAAAGGATTCTGCTGCATATGCTTCGTCAGCACAGCTTCGAGCCTGACGCCATCCGCACTGATTTTCTCGACTGGTGCCTCGAGAAAATCAACTCCGAATGCGAGCCTTACGCCGTAAGAGCCTTCTGCATATACCTCTCTTTCAAGATGTGCCGCCACTACCCCGAACTCATCTCGGAACTCTACGGGCATCTCGACATGCTCACACAGCAGCCCCTCACCCCCGGCCTCTCCTGCGCACGCCGCAAAACCCTCCGCGACATCGCAGCCCTCGAAAACAAGTCCTAAGAAAAGTCTATCTGATTATTTGCGAGTATAGGTTCCTCCCAAAAATCCTTTCAATATCCACTAAATGACCGAATACTCTAAATAAATTCGTAATTTTGCAGTCGAAGTTGAAGAATTGATGGAGATGGGCATATGCGGAAAATATGGGTGGCTGCCGGTGACGGAGATTGCCGGGGATGTAGTGGCTTCGCTTGCGTCGGTGCCGCGGCTGGTTGTCACGGCGCCGCCGGGTGCCGGCAAGTCTACACTCCTGCCTCTTGCCATGCTCGAAGAGCTGCCGGAGGGTAAGATCATTATGCTTGAGCCGCGACGCATCGCCGCCCGGCAGGTGGCAGAACGAATGGCTGCTATGCTCGGAGAAAAATGCGGCGACAGGGTAGGATATCGCATCCGTTTCGAGTCGAAGGTATCCCGGAATACCCGTATAGAGGTCGTCACTGAGGGTATTCTGGAACGTATGCTCGTGGCCGATCCTACTCTTGAAGGGGTGAGTATGGTGATTTTCGACGAGTTTCACGAACGCAGCCTTGCCTCCGACATGGCTCTTGCCCTGGCTATGGAGGCACAGGAAGTGGTGCGACCCGACCTGCGCATCGTCATAATGTCGGCCACTATCGACGCCTCCGGACTTTGCCGCCGTATCGGTGCCCCGCATCTCCATAGTCCGGGCCGGATGCACGATGTGGAGATTGTCTACGGCGAAGATTACGACATGCGCGACTGTGCGGCGGTAACGGCTCGTGCCGTTAGCCGCGCATATCGCGAGCAGACAGGCGACATATTGGCCTTTCTGCCCGGACAGGGAGAGATAGCCCGTTGTTCCGCATTGCTGCAGACAGCATTCCCCGACACCGATATTCTGCCGCTTTACGGCATGTTGTCGCCGGAAAAGCAGCGGGATGCGTTGACGCCATCCTTGACCGGGCGGCGCCGTATAGTGTTGGCCACGCCGGTGGCGGAGACGTCGCTGACCATCGAGGGGGTGAGCTGCGTGGTGGATTCGGGACTTTGCCGTACGATGCGTTACGAGCCAGCCAGCGGGTTGAGCCGGCTTGTCACGGTGCCGGTGTCGCTCGACATGGCGGCACAGCGAGCAGGCCGTGCCGGACGTCTCGGACCGGGAGTGTGTTACAGGTTATGGTCAAAGGCAGCCGAGCACCGTATGGCTGAATGCCGAGAGCCGGAGATAATGACTGCCGATCTGGCGCCGGCGCTTCTCGGCATAGCGGCATGGGGAGAGAGCGAGCCGGGACGTCTGCCATGGGTCACGCCTCCTCCAGCGGCACACTGGGCGCAGGCAGCCTCGGTGTTGCGAAGTCTGGGTGCCCTGGATGTCAAAGGTCGCATCACGGCCGTGGGCAAGAAACTCTCGTCGCTGCCTTGCCATCCGCGTATAGCGCGTATGCTTGCCGACGCCGGCGACGAGCGAAAGGCTGCTCTCGGCTGCGATATCGCCGCAATACTTGAGGAGAAAGACCCCGTGGAAAATACAGAGGATGCCGACATATGCACCCGTATAGATATCCTCCGTCAGGAACGGCGCGGAAAAGTGTCGGGACGCTGGCGAAGGATTGCCGACATTGCAGCCCAATACCGTCGTCTTGTCCGTTGTGACGAGGATAACGTTCCATGCAGCAATGCTCAGGCCGGATTCCTCATAGCATCGGCATACCCGGAGAAGGTGGCCATGCGTGACGGCAATGACAGATACCGCATGGCCGGAGGTGAGTATGTTACCATCGGCGACGCCGACCCCTTGGGAGGCAATGAATTTCTGGCAGTGGCCACGGCATCGAAACGGGTGTTCCTGGCGGCTCCTCTCGACAGGGAGAGTGTTGCTGCGATGGGCCGCTGGGTGGATAATGCAGGATGGGACAACCGTCAGGGGCGTGTTGTGGCACGTCAGGAACTGCGTGTGGGCTCGCTCGTGGTCGACACCCGACAGATTGAGGGCTTCAGCGCCGAGGCCGTGGCGCAGGCTGTCTGTGAGGCTGCGCCGAAGTATGGGCTGACGATGTTCGATTTCAACGATGATGTGCAACGGCTGCAGATTCGCGTGGCCACAGTGTCCGACTGGCATCCGGAGCTGGGGCTGCCGGCGGTGGATACGGAGACATTGCTGGCGAATGCAGCTGACTGGCTGCCGATGTACATAGGCAAAGCGGCGACAGTCCAGGAGTTGCGCAAAATCGACATGTGTGCGGTGATATGGGGCATCGTGGGCTATGAAGGGGAGCTGGAGATAGAGCGGCTGGCGCCGTCGCGGCTGCAATTGCCGAGTGGCCGACATGCGCAGATTGACTACCGCCGGGGAGCCTCCGCGCCGGTGGTGAGGGCGCGACTGCAGGATTGTTTCGGCATGAGGCAGACGCCATGCCTCGACGACGGACACCAACCAGTATTGATGGAGCTTCTGTCGCCCGGCTTCAAACCCGTGCAGCTCACGCAGGACATGGAAGGCTTCTGGCGCACCACCTACTTCGAAATACGCAAGGAACTCCGCCGCCGTTATCCCAAGCACGCCTGGCCCGAGGATGTCTGAAACCGGCGCTGTTTTCCGCGATATTTTGGTAGAATCGATATGATTGATTAAATTTGCAGGGAATGAAGTTGTCTAAACTAATTTTTATGGCAAGATTTATTAAGGTTTTGGGATGGATTTCTTCTGTCGAAGAGGCAGCGACCTCTCGGTCGGTGCCGATGAGAGAGAAGAAATACGCCCAAAAGATTGATAAAGATTGCCATAAAGTTAACAACTTTTTAAAATATTTATGATACGTAAATTATTTAGACAACTTCAATGTTTAAAACAACGGCATCATGAAAAAAATTCTGTATTTACTGGTTTTCATCGCGGCGCTGACAGTATCGGTTCAGGCGTTGGGCGATGAATATTACAGGCGTCCCGGCACGGGCGGCTATGGCATAAACAATGAGAAGATGGAATGCCCCAACTGCGGCAGAATGATCAGCGTCACGGATTCCCATATGTGCCGCAAGGCCTCTTCGAGCTCTTCATCTTCGTCATCTTCTTCCGACTATTATGACGGCTCTTCGGATGTCACGGATGCGGATATAGCTGCCTTGCAGGCAAAATATCCCGATCTACTGTCGAATCAGACAAGTTTTGCGCCCGTTGACTATTCTTCCATGACAGGCGGCGGGGAAGACGTGGATCAGGAATCGGATTATAGCAGTTTCGGCGCAATCGAGAGGGCTAAGGAATATTCCCGGCGCAACAAGAAATTCAACACATTTCTGGTCATAGCGGGAATCACAGCTGCAGGCTGGTGGTTCTATCGCCGCAGAAGAAAAGCTTAAAACTGTTCAAAATTATTTCGACCAGTTACTAAGAACGCGCTCTCAGAGCGCGTTCTTGCTGTTCTTGGTGAGTATGTCGACGAACGACTTTGGCAGTCGCACGTTGTAAAGGTCAAGGGCATCGGCGAACAGAGGAGCTATCTGTTGGTCGGTAAAGCCGGCAATGCCGCAGCCTATGCGAGTGACGTAGAAGGTATTCTGGTCCCATTCGCGGGCCAGGGCTATGAACTCGTCGACATATGGCTTGATGGTATCTACGCCACCCTGCATTGTAGGGATGGCATACGACTGCCCCTGTATACCCACACCCTGGCCCCAGATGGCACCGAAGTGTTCATAGGCGGTGCGAGCCGCTCCTCCGGCGTGTTGGCCTGCAAGGTTGCTGCCGAATACGAAGACATCGTCAGGCTCCAGATGCGTGATGTGTTCAGGTGTATATTCCATAATGCGCTCTTATTATTCTTCAGGTTCGATATTGTCGCGTTCGGCCTTATAGGAGTCGAAAACGTCTCTAAGTTCGGCATCGGTGCATTCTTCCATCATGGAATCGAAATGCATACGAGCCTTCATGGTGCCTCTTGAGGATACGGCAGCTTCAACGAGAGTGGCTGTCTTGTGGCCGCTCTTGAAGGGCACGCTAACACCGTTGGTAAGCTTTGACAGCTCCTTGAACCATGGTTCGTCGGTGATGGTGACTGTATCTATCTTTATTTTCTTGTTGGCTGCTTTTTGCGCCTCTTTGCGCCAGTCAATCTGGTTACCTGTCACGAAATTCTCGTAGGAGTAACCGAGCTCGTGTGGGATAGCGTCGGCAATAAGAAGAATAGAGCGTGTGGAACCCTCGCGCCAAGGGGTCTCTTCCACTATCTTCTTGATGACGAGTTCGTAGAACTCGGGCCAGTCACCACCGGAAGTGTCTTTGGAGGAGCGCACGAATTTGATGAGGTCGTTGGCGTTGTCGGTAGGGAGGATGCACTGGTAAGCATCGCTGAATCTTTGAGGACTCTCCATATCGCAGTAGTCGCCGAATGCCACGATGCCGAGACGCAGGTCATCGTTGTCCTTGAACAGTCGCGGAATCAGTTCCGAAACCTCCTGACGAACGGCCTCGATATATTGCGCCATAGAGCCTGTGGTGTCGAAGGCTATAACCATGTCGAGCTTGCCTATAGACTTGGGCGCAACTTTATTCATCGATCCCTCTTTCTTTGTCTCTTCCGTCGTTACCGTCACTGTTTCTTTGACTTTAGTGACAGTCTTTGTCTTTTTCTTGAAAAGTCCCATATCTGCTGTTTTTAATATAGTTGCTATTTAGAATGCGCAGATTGTTGTTTGGTTTAATTGACCGGTTCAGTTCTGTGATTCCCCCCAACACAGAGTGGTATCTGAGGGTGAGACGTTGGGTTACAGAGGGGTCGGTGATATCGGGGCAGAGGTCGTCGGCAGCCGATACGATGATTGGCTCAATCTCCAGGGCGTCAAGGAAATAAGATGGGATGGCCGGGTAGCCGAGGATGGCGCCGATGATGTTGCCGGCGATGGCCCCTGTGGAATCGCTGTCGCCGTCATGGTTTACGGCGCAGACTATACAGTCCTCGAAACTGTCGATATGACGCATCACGGCGAAAAGGGCTATGGCTATAGCCTCGTCGCCCGTCCATCCTTCGCCCAATTCCCTGATGGCAGTCTTTTCCTCCACGTCGCATTTGCCCAATTCCAGAGCACGCCGGATCAGTGAGTCGAATTTCTCCAGCTCCCTTTCATGGCCGGGGAAATACTTCTGCATCATGGACAGGCCGCCGGTGACGATACAAAAGAGCGTCACCCGGTCAACCGTTTCTTTTTGTATGCAGTTCTGAACGGTAGTTGCGAGCAAAGCCGAGGCGAAAGTACTTGCGATATGTTTATGTGTGATTTCGGCGGCGAGGCCGGCGAGAAGCGCCGTGTCGGCATAATCATATAGATGGGGATGCGCGGCGTTGAAGATGCCTATGGGAGCCACTCTCATCACACCCCCGCAACCTTTGGAATCGTTATGCACAGGCCTACCCCCGGCGATATTGTCCAGAGAGTCCATACAAGTAAGTCCGGGAGCCCTTCGTGCCCATAAAGGGTTGATATGGCTCAGCCAGCTGTCGGGTAATACGTGTGGCTTTCCCGTTTGTGTCTCGTACCAGGCAAGATAGCTTCGCTCTATATATGGCAGCACCTGCGAAGGCTTGCCTCCTTTGGTGGCAATCACCCCGTTCATCATCCCTTCGAGCGTAAAGAGGGTCATCTGTGTGTCATCTGAAAAATGGGCCACGCCGTCATGAAGCATATACCGCGAGATGCCCCGTTGGCCGAATTTCTTGCGTATGGATGCCAAACTCATGAATTCTACCTCATAGCCCAATGCATCACCGACAGCTCCGCCTACCAGCGCCCCCCGACATTTGTCAAGTATCTCATTATGTTCCATACTATTGATTTTTATTGGAGTAGGCTATAACGCCGGCTTTCCGCGCCTGTTCCAATAGGTATGAGTCGGCTATATAACGGTTGCTGTAAAGATACAACCCTGTGGAGAGGTCATGAAATTTATCGCATACATCGCTGCGATAGAAATCTTTCAAAGCCTGCAATGGACTGATGGAAAGTTTTTCAGCAATTATGCATGCGATAGATCCTATATTGCCCCATCTCAGAATGTCCTTTAGTGTCTTATTATAATAGTCCATCGTAGGGAATGGTTACGCTGTTTATGAATTTAAGGTTACGGTCAAGCATTTCCTGATTCAGGATGCATATCTGATTATTTGGTTTGAGATAGCGTAGGTTCTTCAACGCTCGTTCTTGAGATATGAAACCCTGAATGTACATATTCACGGTATCGATTACGCGGTCATCTGCTACGCCTCCTTCAATGTAATCATACTCCAACCATATTTGTTCACCATTACGGCATGCAACGATGAATTCGAGCCATGCCTTGTCATAACTGTCAAAAATCAGGGTTTTGGCTTCTTGAATGATAGTCTTGCGGTTAAGTAGATATACGTTGATGAATGAATTTTTCTTACGGTCGCGCGCTTTTGACTGGGCGAATTTGTAAGCGTGATCATATATGTCTGTAACGTAAAACCCTGACCGAAATCAAGATTCTTTCGTCCACGCAAACAGTCCGGCCTTTCAACTATCTCCGGGCCGGCATGATATACCTCTATTTTATCCATATTCGGTTTATCCGTATTCGCTCTTATTCTTGTTTTTCCCAATGTTCCAGGGTCTCTATCAGACTCAAAGTGAGGTTTTCGCGACTTTCCGTATGAAGTGTATCATAACATGGATATATGTAATTGTCAATCATGCCAATTTTATCCATTCGCTCAAAAACCTGTCTATAACCAATACCCAAGTGGTCGGCAACAGTCTCGATGCATGACGCGACAAAAGCCATCTTCACTTCGATATCTGAAGGTTCCATATACTTTTCCATAATTGCAAAAATAATACTTTCACGTGGCATATGCAAGCGAGGTCGTTTAAACTAATTTTTGGCTGTTCCCGTTTAAGATAGTGTCATATGCTGATATGATTACCCTGAAATGAATATTAAGGTATTCAAGTTTCACAAGTGAATTCGCGCATTGATATTATCTCACGCAGAGAACCGCAGAGCCGCAGAGGCAGCTATGATGCGGTATATCTGTATCCTGAGAAGAGGGCACAGAGGTCAGCTGGTTCCTTTATGTCATTGTCATGGCTGTCTCTGTGTGCTCTCTACAAATCGGCTGATGACACGACCTCTGCACTGCTGCCTCTGCGGCTCTGCGGTTCTCTGCGTGATATAAATACTTGCGAAACTTAAATAAGGTTATACGAAAATGAGTAATGTATTTTATACGGCGCAGAAGACCATCAGGAATTATGCCAATGGCGGCACGGTGCTCATGGCAGCCACGGCCTTGGCCCTTCTGGTGGTGAATCTGCCCTTCACACGCGATATCTACAACTCCCTGTGGACCCATGAGCTGGCCCTGCAGGTGGGAAGTTTCAATCTTTTCAGCCATCATGGGCAGCCCATGAGCATCATGGCATTCATCAACGATGCCCTTATGGCCGTGTTCTTCTTCTCGGTAGGTCTTGAAATAAAGCGCGAGGTGCTGGTGGGAGAACTGTCGAATTTCCGTAACGCGCTATTGCCCATAGTGGCGGCGGTAGGAGGTATGGCTGTGCCAGTACTCATCTATTGGCTCATGGCCCGCGGTACCGACTATATGCCAGGCGCCGCCATGCCCATGGCCACGGATATCGCCTTTACACTCGGCGTGCTCCTGCTCCTGGGCAAGAGAGTGCCCATAGGACTCAAAGTGTTCATCACCACACTCGCCGTGGTGGACGACATAGGCGGCATACTCGTGATAGCGATATTTTACAGTTCGCATATCGACTATACGCTGCTGCTGTGGGCGGCTGGATGCGTGGCAGTGCTAATCGCCGGTGCCATAGCCGGAATACAGAGCAAGCTATTCTATGCTTTCGTGGGCACCTTTGTATGGTTCTTCTTTCTGAACGCCGGCATCCATCCCACTATCGCCGGTGTTATTGTGGCTTTCACAATTCCGGCAAAACCGGTATACGCCCCGAAGAAATACATCAAGACCATACGCAAGAACATATCCTATTTCGCACATGACGACGACGAGAGCCTCAACTCGCGGACCATCCTCGACAAGGACCAGATGAACTGGCTCAAAGAGATAGAGACGGCCTCCGACAAGGTGATATCGCCGTTGCAGGATATGGAGGATACCCTGCATCCGCTTGTCAACTATATCATCGTGCCCCTCTTCGCCTTTGCGAACGCCGGCATATATTTCGGCGACCTTGAGCCTTCAATGATTTTCGAGGGAATAAGTCTGGCGGTGATAGTGTCGCTGGTTGCGGGCAAATTCCTCGGTATCTTCCTCTTCTCGGCCATGGCCATACTCAGCGGGCTGGCGCCGATGCCGGAAGGTGGCAACTGGCCGCGCCTCGCCGCACTGTCGGTGCTCGGAGGCATAGGATTCACGGTGTCGCTGTTTATCGCCAACCTGTCGTTCAATCCTGCTGACCCTATGCATCTGGAACTGCTCAACAACGCCAAGCTCGGCATTCTTGTGGGCTCTCTTCTGGCCGGAATCATAGGCTGGTTCCTTCTCCATCTTACCCTCCCCAAACGAGCCGCCATCCCGACGACAGCCGAAGAATGACAAATAAAGCGGAGCCGTTCCTTGGGGAGCGGCTCCGCGTGTATGGAGAGGTATTATCCGGTTATCTCGTAAAAATCACTTTTCTTGTCTCGCTGTCGCCATCGCGGTAGAGGACGTTGAGGATATAGGTCACGCCGGGCTGCGGCTTTTCTATCCTGAGACCGTCGAGGGTGAAATAACGCATCTCCGTCACTTCACGCATCGTTACCATATCATCAATGCCGGTAACAGTCTTCATTACGGTTATGGCATAGGTCTTGGAGCGGGGTTCCTCCTCGTCGGTAGTGGCCGTTACCCATCCTTCACCTTTCTGGTCGGGGCGTATCACGCCGTCGTCCTCCATCACAAGTATGGGATGTACTGTCCAGCTGACGTGCGGCATGATGCCTACGTTGAAGAGGTTGTTGACATTGTCGGCGGTGTCACCGTCGGCAAACTGCATATATACGGCATGCAGATTGGCCAGCGGTACATCATCGACGAAAGCGAGAGTCGGGAAGCATGCCTTGCGGTAAGTGAAGGCCTCTCCGAGGGATGCCGTCATCATTTCGGCGCGTGTAAGCTTGGTGCCGAGGGTGTCGGCGCCCACATGCGTGCATACGTCGTCGGCATAGAATGTCTGGTTTACAGTCATCAGCGACGGGTCGATGGGAGTCCGTTTGTCGTAAAAGCGCGAAATGCCAGCAGCCCCGAACACGAACTTGGCTGTGTCGGCAGTAGCCGTGACCTTGCCGAGGTTGAAGCAGCGTTCCACCGTGGAGCCGCCATTGCCGTTGCTGTGCAAGGCAGGGTTGATGCCGCCCACATTGTCGGGAGCCGTAATGGCGCCGTAGTTGTAGCATTCGCTGAGGCTGGCCGGGCCATAGCCGCCCCATATACCTCCGGCACAATATCCCTTGTCGGGCAGAGTGCGTGTCACAGTGACGTTGCCGAAGTTTACGGCATGGCTTATCTGGGCTATGGGCATGGCGCCGGTGCCTATCACGCCGGCCGCCGAGGGCATGTTGCTCTCGATGTCGCCGCTGTTCCATATGCGCGTGGCTGTGGCGCAGCAGGAGCCGAACACGCCGCCTACTCCGTTGAGGCTTGTATTGGTCTCGTCGGCGATTTTTACGGTAATCTTGCCGGTGTTATGGCAGTCGGCCACAACTTGGCCGCCGGTAACCTTGCCGGCCACGCCTCCCACAGAGGAGGATTCGCCCGAGATGGCACCCGAGTTCCATGAATTGCTGAGAGACGAAGGATAAGTGGCGTTCGACTGCATCTGTCCTATTATGCCTCCCACAGCGTATCCGGTGCTGGAGAAGCTGGTGATGGAGCCGGTATTATAGCAGCTGTCGACGGTACATCCGTTGGTTATGGCGCCGATAATTCCGCCTACATATCCTTTGGCACGCAGCGAAGCCGTGTTGCCGCAACGGATTATGTAGCTGAGGCCGCTGCCGGCAGTCTGGGGAGCGATACCGCCCACATAGCCGCCGCCTTCAACATTTATGGGAGCCTCGTTGACACAGTCCTCGAAGCGTCCCGTCTTGCCTACACGGCCGGCGATACCGCCCACATGCATGCGCCCGTTCAGCACGCCCTGGTTGCGGCAGTTGCGTATGGTGCCGAGGTTCATGCCGGCGATGCCGCCCACGTATTGCTGGCCTGTCCACGTGGTGCCGGTGGTATTCTTGACCTGACCGACATTCCCCTTGTTGACGCAGTTCTCTATCAGAGCGCCGTTCTCCACCTGGCCGGCGAAGCCGGCGATATAGTTGTAATTGGAGCTATACTCGTCGCTTACAGAGCCTTCGAACAGAGAATTGGTTATTGAGGAGCCATCGTACATTCTTCCGGCGAAGCCTGCGGAATAGCCGCTTTTGCCGTTGATCGACATGCGCGACACGCAATTCTCGATAGAGCCATAGAGCAGGCCGGCGAACGAGCCAACATAGCTTGCAGCCTTAATCTTGCCCTCGAGGGTGAGGTCATGCACCTTGCCGTTGGTACCTACCGTGCCGAACAGCCCGATGTTCTTGCCGGTCTTGGTGGTCTCGTCAAGGAATGTTATGGCCGATATGGTCTTTCCGTTGCCGTTGAAGTCGCCCTGGAACTGCACGCCGGTGCGAGCTATGGGCGAGAGGACCATGGTGTCGGGGTAGACGATGTCGTTCTCCACGCGGAAGAAGTAGCCGTCATAATCCATGCCCGACGAAGCCATGAAGTTGGCGAGCAATGTCAGGTCGTCGGCGCTCTTGATGAGGAAGGGACTGGCATCGGAGCCGTTGCCTTCGAGGATGGCCGGGATGCTCTTCAGCGCATACTCCTTGGTATAACCGTTCTTGTGCACAGCCACGAGCGTGTCGGCCACCACGGCGTTCTCGGGAAGAGTGATTGTCAGATTACCGCCTGAGAGGCCGAAATCTTTGTTGGCCTTTAGCGACCATGTTATGTCGGCATTGGCCGACAGAGGCGTGGCACGCAGCACGTTAGAGCGTTTCTCGTCTTTCCCGAAGCGCAGGAAAATGGCGCGTTGGGCTATGCCTGACTGCTGGGCGTCGAAAGCCTTGAGCGAGGGATAGGCATCGGCGCGGAAGGCGAACTTCGCCGCATCCAGGCCTTCAGGGAGTTCGGTGCCGGTAAGCTCCGAGGTGGAAAGAGCGGCAAAGCCCCTGCTGAGCGAGGAACACCCCGACATGATGTTGACAGACCCGTCGAAGTAGTTGTTTTCGATGTTGCCGCGGCCGTTGGCGTATCCTACCACACCGCCGAAATATTCGCCGCCGGTGCTGACCATTCCGGACGATATGCATTTCGAGACGCCACCCTTGCCGTTGGCGTCGGATATAGAGCCTATGATACCGCCCACATAGTCGGCGCCGGAGATGGCACCGTTGTTGACGGCCAAGGTCACCGAGCCGGCGGATGCTCCGGCGATGCCGCCCGCATATTTGCCGCCGGAGATGATGTCGCCGTCGTTCTGGCATTCGGCGATGTCGGCCATATTGCTTCCGGCGATACCGCCGGCATAGTCGCCGGCCTCGCGTATGGTGCCCGCGTTATAGCAGCCGGTCACCAAGGCATCCCCTTCAAGCTGTCCGACGATGCCGCCGATGCGGCTACCGCCGGTGAGTATGTCGGCATAGTTGCGGCAGTTCTCCACCTTTCCGCTCGTATAGCCTATCACGGCACCGGCGCTGCCATAGAATTTCAGCGAGCATCCGGCATCTATCACCACGTTGCGTATCACGCTCTGCGGAGTGCCTATATGGAAGAGACCGCCGTAGTTATAGGAGCCGTTGAGGAGTTTCCCGGCGGCATCGCGTTTCACGGCCTCTATCTTGAGCCCTTTGATGAGATGGTTGCCGCCGTCGAATATGCCGGCGAATTTCATCAGGTGGTTGCCTGCCGCCACGCCCTGGAAGTCGTCGGCGAGACCGAAGTCCACATCGGCGGTCTGGAGGAAGTAATCGCCTTCATGGTCGTAATGCATCACGGCATTGTGCAGGGTCTGGAAGTCAGCCTTGTTCTTGATAAGGAAGGGGCTCTGAGCGGTGCCCTCGCCATCGAAGAGCTTAGGCACGGCGTTGATGACCATCAGACGGCCGGCAGTAAGGCCGTTGACGGCCGCAGCCACGGTGTCGTTGGCATAGACGTTGCCGAGACGTAGGGTGTTGCCGCTGATGGAGAGACCGGGCACTGCTTCGGCGGAACGCACCGACCATACGGTGCCTTCCGACAGAGAGGCGTCGGCCTTCATGGCACGGGCTGTCTGGGTGCCGGAGAATGTCACGCATGCCGAGGCGAGCGCCGATGCGTCGGTGGCTGCAAAGGCCTTCAGCGCCGGGTAGCGGTTGCTCCTCGACTCCCATACGGAAGTGCTGAAGCCGGCGGGAACGGTGCCGCTGAAGAAGGATGTGGGGCGTCCGAACCTCTCGTTGGCTATGCCCAGGGCTTGAGCGTCATACCATGTGTTGCTGAAGCCGTTGTCGGAGGGCTTTTCCTCCACCATCGTGGAAGTGAACTCTGTGCCGAAGATGCCGGCGGTGACTGTGCGGTTGCGGGCATACACCTGCCCTACGTTGATGCAGTTGCTCACCTTGATGGGTTCCAGCATTCCGCCGATTGTGGAGTAGGCGGTGCTGATATATCCAATAAGGCCGCCGGCGTAGGTGGAGTAACCTTTTTCGGTGACGAGGCCGGCGTTGAGGCAGTCGGATATTGAGCAGTCGCGGGCGATGCCGGCGATGCCTCCGGCAGCTTCAGTGTCGCCGGCAGTGTGGGTGGTCATCACGCGTCCCACGTTGAGACAGCGGTCCACGGTGGCCGAGTATACGTAGCCGAAGATACCGCCGGTGAAGCCGTAGCCGCTGCCGTTCTCCACGGTACCCGTGAACATGCAGTCGGAGATAACGCCTTCATGGTCAAGAGAGTAGGATTGCGACAGACCGGTGATGCCGCCGAGACAGGAGACTGCCTCGTTGTAATATGCCGGCAGCTTGACAGTGGCGTCTGACCGGCAGCTGGAAACGGGACCGAAGGAATAGCCGATCACGCCGCCAACATGTCCCGAACCTGTGATGAGGCCCGACGAGGAGCAGCGGTCGACTTTCTTGTAGGAACGGCCCACGACGCCGCCCACATATATACCGGCGCCTGTGACCTGGCCTTCCATGCGGCAGTTCACCACATCGCCCATGGCATAGCCGGCGATGCCGCCGAGATAGTAGCCGTTGCCGTTGACGCGCACGTTCTTAAGCGTGAGGTCGCTAACCTTCGAGCCTTCGTACATCACGCCGAAGAGGCCCTGATAGTTGTAGCCCACGCCATCGAGAGTGAAGTTGACGATGGAATGGCCGTTACCGTCGAAGATGCCACCGAAGGCCACCTTTGGTAGACCTATGGGCAGGTATCCGCTGGTGCCGCTCATGTCAATGTCGTTTTCCAGACGGAAATGCTTGCCGACGAAAGAGTTGCGCTGCGCGTTCTGCGACAGGGTCATCATGTCGGCGGAAGTCTTTATGAGATAGGGACTGGCGGCAGTGCCGCTGCCCTGGAGGTTGAAGGGTAGCATCGGAGGGGTGGGGAGGGTCATGTCGGATTTAAGACCCGACTTGACTACGTAGAGAGCCACAAGACCATCCTGGAGCACCGATGCCGCGCACCATGGCTCGAAAGTAATGGAGTCGGTGCCCACAAGCTTGCCCATCACCGGGTCGGTCTTGGATATGACGCCGGTAGCCGGGTCGATAGGACGGCAGTTGAAGGCTCCGTATAGACTCACATTAGCGATATATTGCTCGGATACGGAGATGTTTTTGTCGGCGTCGACACGTGCTTTGACGGCTACTCCGGTGGTTCCGAAATTATAAATCACTATTTCCGACTGGGAGGGCTGTTCCACAAGCAGGGGATATGTCACGTTCCTGTCGGTGCCCTGGCTGCGGAGAGTCGCTGCCATGGAGGCGTTGGCGGGATGGTAGGAACTGTGGTCGATGGCGGCCAGCAGGGTACCCTGATTGTCGCCGTATCCGACTATGGCGCCCCAGCGTCCGAGGGTTATGACTCCGTTGGCATCGATGGTACCTGTGACCGGCTGTTGTGTGAAATACTTTATCCCGTCAGGGCCTATTTCAATGGGAAAGAGGTATACATCGCCGTACGACTTGCTCTGCCATATGCGCTGGGGCATTATGGAGACGGTGCCGGCGGTGACATCGATGACAGCGTCGACAGTCTCTTCGAGTCCGTAGAAATTGCTGATGTGCACCATGGTGGCGTCGGTAGCGTCGGCGGTGAGTGTCATCACGCAATTCACTTCGTCGCCCTGATACACGAAGTCCTTGGCAATGAAGCTGCCCGTGACTATTCTGCCGCCGGCTTTGGGAGATGCGGCGGCACGAGGCGGCATGGCACCCTTGGCCTCGGTGGCATGACCGTTGGCTTCAAGAATGCGCTGCGCAGGGATGGTGGTGAACGAGAGTTCCGGAACGGCAGTCGCAGGCATGGCGGCAGTGGCTGCCACATCTCTGTCCCGGGCTGCCGCATCATCGGCGGCCAACACAGCCTTGGCATCAAACGTCTCTCGGAGTGGCGCGGCTATGTCGGGCAGCACGATTTGCCGGACAGTGGCAGCGGTCGTATCGACCGTCATGCTTACCGTCTCGGCTCCCGCTGTTGACGACATGCCGACAACCCCCGCAAGTATGCCTGCTATCAGCATACCGGTTTTGTGGTTGTGTGTCATAGGTGTTTTAATTAGGGTGATGGCCCGGAGCGTCATGGCTGTCATCGCATATACAATCTCCCGAGCCGATGTACAAAATTAGTTAAATTATTCTAAGAACAAAGAACAGTAATTATTATGGCATGAATTATGAAGATAGTTTAATTATATGCGTCAATCAAGAAGGAGACAAACGCCAATTGCAAGCGTTAGTCTCCTTCTTGAATATTATGATTAAGATTCAGCCCACAAAAATTGTTAACGCAAGTGGTATTGTATTTTGTGGGATGGTTCAGATTACAATCTTCTTCTCACCGTTGAGGTTCAGCGGTTCAGAATCTTGAAACTGCGCGAAGTTCCGTCAGTGTATGTTCTGCGCACCAGATAGTACATACCGTCGCCCTTTGACGGTTTAGGCACTAAGAATCCTTGCGGTGTAAACCACATTTCTTCTACAATATCGGCGTCTGTTTCTACTGTGTCGACATTGGTCGGAGTATTCACTACATTTAGATTGAAGGTGCGGGATATTCTGCCATCGGCGGTGCTCACCTTTACCCAACCTTTGCCGAGCTCTGAGGGATAAATCATGCCGAGGTCGGTGTCGGAGGGGAGCAGACCTCCCGAATATTGCCACTGCAGACCGTCGCAAGGCCAGCCGATATAGAAAATTCCTCTGATTGCGTCAGATGTTCCGGAACCATCGGGCACAATCATGCCTATACTACGGATGGCGTACAGTTGTTCGTCAGCAAGAGCCTTCACCATGGGGAAGCAGGCACGCATATAAGCAAACCCGTCACCGAGATTGACAGTAAGAAGCGAATCAGTGGTTATGGGCTTCGCGTATACGTTAGTGACAGTATCGGATATGGCTGCGGGAATCTCGTCAATATTGAACAGACAGCGATTGAACTCGGCATCCTTAACCTGAGCCACGAAAGGCTGCACGCATGAAGCAGAATCGCCCGGCTCTACGGAAGCGGAAGTAAACGAATCGGATATACTGGCTTTGGCGGTAACGTTGCCGGCGAATCCGGCCACGAAATCAGGTGCTGAGACGCTGCCCATATTTACGCACGAGTTGATTATGGCCGAGCCTTTGGCCATGAATCCGGCAGCCCCGAAATTTGACAAAGTGGCCTTTGCAGCAGTTGATTTGACGCTGCCTGTATTGACGCATCCGTTGAATACCGCCCCGGAAGCATCGCTGACGAAACCGGCTGTGGCATAGCCGTTACCTGCAACGTTGCCCGTATTGAGGCAATCGGAGAACTCTGCATATCCATATGCGGCAAATCCTGAGGTGAAATTCCCGTTGAGGCCTTTCACATCGGCATAGTTTACGCATCTTCTGACAGTGTTGTAGGCCTTGATATAACCGAAAGCTCCGGCCACATAGTTGCCGGTAGCCTCTACCGCCCCATAGTTGGAGAGATTTTCAAAAGAATTGTAACCTTTGCTCTTGTTGCCGTCAACATATCCTGCGAGGCCGCCGACATATTGTTTGTCAGAGGAAATTTTGCCAAAATTCTGCGATGCCGATATCACGGAAGCCGTTCCTGCCATTCTGCCGATGATACCTCCGGCATATCCTCCTGTGGAATGAATGTCAGCCTTGTTTACGCACGAGTCAAGGTAAGTGCGGCCGAAAACGTATCCCACGATACCGCCGACGTTTGCGGCCCCTTTGTCCAAGGTCAGTTTGCCGAGATTTTCGCAATGAGATATTCGTGTGGTGTCGCGTGCGTAACCGGCGATGCCGCCGAACGAACCCTTGACTACAACGATGTCGGCATGGTTGCGGCAGTTGCGGATCTCACTGTAAGCGGTGCCGACAATAGCTCCTGACTGGGTACCTCCCGGATTCAGAGTGCCGTGGTTTTCGCATCCATCAATCAGAGAGCCTGGCTGGGCGTCGGCAGCTATGCCGCCGAGATAACTGCTTCGGGTGACGATGTATCCGTAATTTTTGCAGTTTCTCAAGATGCCTCCATCTTTTACCTGATAGGCTATGCCGCCGGCATAAGTACCCTTGATTTCTGTGGATATGGTATCGCGGTTCACGCAATTTTCAATAAGTCCCTGGCATACGGCGGCAAATCCGGCGGTAGCCCGCTGTGCCCCTTCTGTGGAGACTTTCCCCTCTGCCAGTGTCAGGTTGTGGATCTCGCCTGTTACACCAAGATTGCCCACAAAGGCCGTGTGCTCGGTATGTCCGGCAATGTCAAGCTTGTTTATGGCGTGAGAGTTGCCTGCAATTATACCTCCGAAGGAATTGTAGTTGTAACCTATAGGCATGAAGTCGGTGAGCGACGAGCAGTCAATGTCGTTGGTTACAGTGAAATATTTGCCGTTATATGTCACCTGATATGTATTGGTCATTCTGGAGAGCATTGTCAGGTCTTCCGGTTTTGACAATATGAAGGGAGCCTCTGGGGTACCCTCGCCGGAGAAGACGTTGGCCACAGAGCGTAGAGGTATCGGCCGCTCTATCGAGGTCTTGAACAGGAGTGACACAGAGGCGGTCTCGGAGTCGGCAGGACGTTTGGCTGTGAGAGAGCTGCCGGATAGGGTGAAGTGCGGAGAGTTGTCCGACAGGCTGACGGTCATTCCTTCGGCCATGCCTACCAAAGCCGTTCCTGCAAAGTCGGTACGTACCTCGCTTCCGGGAAGAAGCAGGGTCATGTGACGGTTGGTCTTGGCTGTCGCGTTGTCGGCAAAAGTCTTCAGTACTGGCAATATACCTGCGGAGAAATCGAAAGTCTCTTTGTCAAGGCCTTCGGGCGTGGTTCCGGCAACAAGCGCCGAGGACGCTATTCCCCGACATCCCGTGATGCTGCTCATGTTGGCGGCACCATAGGGGTTCATGACGTCGTCATAATAGTTGTTAGCCATTTTGGGAGTTCCCGTGCCTTTGTTGCCTACGAGTCCGCCAAACGATCCGCCTTCTTTCAGAGCAATGGCCACGCCGGTAGAGACGCACCCGTTCACTGTAGCGTTGCTGAGAGCTCCGGCTATACCGCCTACCGAGGCTGCTCCGGAAATGGTACCGGTGTTGAGACAGCTCTCGATGATGCCTGTGGAATTAACATTACCGGCCACACCGCCGACATTCGACTGGGCAAGTTCCTTGCAGAAAGAATTTGTAGGTGCGCCTGTGACGGTGCCGTCGTTCTGGCAACCTTTTACCAAGGCGTAACAGTTGCCTACAATACCTCCTGTGGTCATGCCGCCGCCGTTGATTTTACCGGCGTTGTAGCAATTGACGGCAGAACCGTTCTTTGTAAGGTTTCCCACCACTCCGCCGCACATGTTGGCAATGGAGCTGACTTCGGCAAGGTTCACACAATTTTCTATCTTTCCGTCGAGTATGCCGACAATCCCTCCCACATAGGCCCAGGCCTTGACGGATGATCCGGCTCCGAGTGTAAGGTTGCGTATTATGGCGGTAGCATTGGCACGTCCGAACAGAGCCACATATTGCATGGACCCGCTTTGAACAGCTTTGCCGTCAGTGTCGTATTTGACGGCATCCACGCGGAAATTGTCGATTGAATGCCCGTCGCCGTCATATATGCCGGCAAACACATGTGTGGCCACGCCATCGGTGGCGATACCCTTGAAGTCGGGTTCGCAGACTATGTCGGCGGTCTGCCGGAAGTATGCTCCCTCGAAAGTGTTGCCGTTGTCGTTGACTTCATCGGCAAGTGTTTTCAGGTCGTTGTAGGTCTTGATCAGGTATGGCGAAGCCTCGGTGCCGGCGCCTTCGAACAGTCCGTCGGGCACTACTGTGAGCACAAACTCCTTGCTGAGTTCCGGATTGGAGGCCGAATAGCATACCAGACTTTCAGTGGCATACATGTCGGCCAGCTCCACATTATTACCTTTGATGGTTATGGCATCGTTGGAAAGGGCAGGCTTGCCGTCGACAAGAACACCCCATTTCAAGACATCGTTGTCGGCAAGTCGGAAAGAACCTTTCACGCCGCGTGTTGACTGAGGTTCGGTCAAGAATACCGGGGCTGAGGCCACCTGCCATGCGGGGTCGCTTTCCATTCCTTTGATTATAGGATAACGTCCGGGCACCGCGCTCCAGTGCTCCGACGAAAGGCCGGAAGGAAGCGTGGAGCCGGTTAGCTGGGAAGTGGTCAGTGCTCCCTGGTAGTTGAAGTCGGTAATGGTAAGGCCTGTCATCTGCCGGTCGTACACCACATTGGAGAATCTTCCCATTTTTACCTGAGAATCAAGCTGAGGATACAGCGATATCAGCGGGCTCGGGTTATTGTCGACGGAAGCAATTCTTCCGGTGATGCAAATGTCATTGAAAGCGCCATCGCTCACCCAAGCGCCAAGTTGCGCCACCAGGCCGCCGGTCATGGCCGGAGCGGCATCGGCCTTGATCTGGCCGGCGAATGCACAATGGCGCACCGATGGGTTGGAAACGGTGCCCACGAGGCCGGCATATAGACCGTTACGGCCGGTAGCCACAGTGTGGATCGTGGCCAGGGAAAGACTGTTTTCGAGTACCGAGACACGTTTCTGAGTGCCTTTTACAGCGCCAGACACACCTCCGATACAGGTAGTCTCGTCACCGGCGGTGTCGCTGAGCATACCCCAATAGCGGCAGCGGTTCAGCCGCACATCGCTTTCATCGGTAAGACGGCTCGATGACGCATCCGAAGTGCCGACGATACCTCCGATATAGGGGTCGTTGGTGGAGAATACACCGTATATGGTCAGATGCCCTGACGCCGTGCAGTCTTCCACGAGACCTGCGTTATAACCGCAGATGCCACCCATTGTGCCGCGTGACTGCATATCCACTTCTGCACTGCTTCCTCTGATGGTGCCGAAATTTTCTCCGGCAATACCTCCGATCGTGAACATTGCAGCCCAGAATTTCGAGGATTTTACATGGCAGTTGTCTATTGTGCCAAGATTAAGCCCGGCCAGAAATCCGCACAGTCGGCCATAACTCTCGAAATCGAAGTTCTCAAGAGTTATGTTCTTCACCACACCCTGCTTTCCGATGACTCCGAAAAGACCGATATACCAATGCATTCCTTCATGAAACTTAAGGTTCCGGATAGTATGGCCGGCGCCGTCGAATGTTCCGTTAAAATCATGTAGATTGAAGGTGAATGGCTGGAAATAGTCAAGGTTGGATGTTGATGATCCAATGGTGCTGAAGTAAAGTCGTTGACCGGCGCAGTCTATGTCGGCATCCATGCGGAAATGTTTGCCGGCAAAGTCATTGTCGGCATTGACAAGAGAGGATAGGGCGAGCAGGTCGGTATAAGTTTTGATAATATATGGCGATGCTTCAGTGCCGGACCCCTCAAACGATGTTGTTACCGGCGATGGAATTTCCAGTGTGTAGTCGCCTTTTATCAAGGTGGAGGTGTATCTGTCGACAGGCTTGGCGGGGCTGTTGAAGGGGAATGCTCCCCAAGCTCCCAGTTGCAGCTGTCCGTTGGCGTTCATTGTCCCCTCCACAGCTGTCGGTATCGCTGTCGGGTTGGGCTTTGTGGCATCTATCGAATATGTGAATACCTGCCCCAGCGAGTTGGTGCCTAAATATTGCGACGGCATCACAACCTTCCTGTCGGATGAGAGTTGCAGACCGACAGTCTCACCGGAATTTCCGAAATTCTCCACTTCGACGAGGTTCTGATATGGTTGTTTCAGAATCACTCCCCAGACATCAGTGGCTTTGGTGGAAAAGTTTACAGCCTCTATGGTGGCGTTGCATGGTCTGAATGCAGAGCCTTTCACTGCAAGGACACAAAGGTTCTTGTGCGGTCCCTCTTCTATTACGAACAGTCCCCATGGCTGCAGTTTTATCGTGCCGTTTTCTGTCACTTGTCCTCTCACGGGGTCGGTATATGAGAAAATGTTTTTGGCCGTATCAATCGGGCAAATCCATACCGGCGCCGATTCAGTATCGCTCACCATGACGCGATAGAGCAGCTGTGGCTGGATGGTGATGTCGGAACCGTTTACCGTGGCATTGCATGTAGTGGGATTGCCATAAATCTGCTTGATGACCACTTCGCCTTTTGAGGCGTCTTTTACAGCAAGCTCCACGCTTCTGGTGCGCCATGCACCACTCGTCAGTGTGTCGGTGCAGAGTTTGTATCCTCCTATTGATTCTACCGACGGGGCATTGTTCGGGCCGGTTTCTCCGGCATACGGCGTTGTCATTTCGGCGCAGGTGTAGATAGTTCCGGATGAATCGAAACCCTCTATGGAGATTGCCGATTTGGTCTGCAGTCCGGCTATCGCTCCTATGGACAGGGCGCATATAGTCGCCGAGATTGCAATTGTTGACAGTTTCCTCATATTGTTGTGTGTTGGTTATTCGTCCGCTGGTATGCATACCTTCGGCATACCGATTTCATGGATGTGTGTGCTCAAAAATAAGTTAAAAACTTTTAATGACAAAGTATTGTTGCGGTCAAGCCCCAAATATTAAGATAGTTTAATTATTTCGGGAATCAGGTTACGGCTGCTGTCGCAGATGATAGAGTAAACCTTTCTGAAAAGTGCCTTTCCTGAGATTATATGTTCGCATTGGGGTTGTATGGATAGTGTGTAATTATTTAAAATGTTTCGATTATTTTACGTTTAATAATGAAGTTGTTTCGACTAATTTACGTTTAATAATAAATCATAAAAAAGGTTACCATAAAAATTAGTCGAAACGACTTCATTACTTTTGAATCAATTCAGAATGATATGTTGATAGTAAAGCAATACATTTCTCCATGCGGTACACTCGCGCTGGGGGATTACGGCGGATACATCTGCATGTGCGATTGGGCTGACAAAAAACGGCGTTATGAGGCTGTCTTGCATCGGTTGAAAAAGATTCTAATTTAAGTTTCGCAAGTATGTAATTTCAGAGATACGGGCATAAAAAAACGAC